>JAHELU010000080.1:0-17285 GCA_024644005.1 Acidimicrobiales bacterium
TCCAGCACTGCGAATCGGAACCCGAACCCGGCTCGTCCCGTGGCGGCCGGAGCCGAGGCGTCGCCGGGCGGCCGGTCGCAGGAGGCGTGATGGCGGCCGGCCGGACGTGGTGGTGGATCCCGCTCGTCGCCGTCGTCGGCATCTCCCTCAAAGCGCTGCTGCTCACCCCTTGGGTGGCTGGAGCGGCCGAGGATGCGGCTGTGGCAGCCCTGCGAGCCGAGGGTCTCGGATCCGTCCGGTTCGTCGAGGTCGACGGGGTCGACGGGCTGGGCGGCGAGGGCCTCGACGTGGTCCTCGAGGGCCCGGCCGTCGACGAGGCGGCGGCCATCGCCGCAGTGGAGGCCACCGAGGAGGTCAGGCGGGTGACCTACCGCCGAGCAGTGGTACCGGACCGTGCCGGAGACGACGAGAGCGGCAGCCCACCGGTCGATCTCGTGACCCCGATCCAGCCGCCGCCCACCGACACGGTCCCGAGAGAGGAAGCCCGAGGATGAACTGGCTGTTTGGACTGATCTGGCTGCCGCTGCTGCTCTGCTTCCTGCTCGGGCTGCTGCTGGCCTCGCTGTGGTGGCTGTGGCGGCGCCGGGCGGCCGCCGCCGAGTACGAGAAGCGGCGGCTCGTGTCGGAGGCCGAGTCGGACAGGCTGAGGCTGCGGATCAGCTCGTTGAAGGCGACCGAAGCGCGGGCGGACAGCCTCCAGGGCGATCTCGAGCGGGTTCGGGCAGAGGCGGACCGGGTGCCCGTCCTGGAACGTGAGCTCAAGGAGTTGCGGAGCGTCGCCGAGCTGGTCCCCGAGCTCCGGAGCCAGGTCGGCGATCTGGAGGCCAGGGCCGACGAGGCCGACGGCCTGGAGCGCGAGATCGCCACGCTCCGGCTGGCGGCCGATCGGATCGGTCCCCTGGAGGCCGAGATCGTCGGTCTTCGGGACGAGGCCGGGAGGGTGGCAGTGCTCGAGGCGGAGATCGCCCGTCTCCGGACGCAAGCCGATCTCGTCGGCGAGCTGGAGGGGCGAACGGCGGCACTGGCACAGGAGGCCGACCGGGTGGACGGACTCGTGGCCGACCTGGAAGCGGCGAGACAGCGCGCCTCCCGGGCCGGCGGCCTGGAAGCCGAGCTGGCTGCGGTCAGGGCTACCGAGAAGGCTGCTGCCGCCAGAGCGGCCGAGCTGGAGCGGCGGGTCGAGGAGCTGTCGACCGAGCTCGCCGCAGCGAGGCACCTGGCATCGGCCCACGGCAAGGCGGCCGGCGAGCTGAAGTCGCTCCGGGATCGAATCGAGAGCCTGGAGACCAGGTTGCGCGAGCGAGAGGCCACCGTCACGATGATGCGGACCGAGATGGCTCGGCTGCGACCCGAAGCGGACGCCGCCGCCAAGACGAGTGGCGATCTGCGAGCGGCCCGGTCCGAGCTCGATAGGATCCGACCGGACGCAGCCAAGGCCTCCGGCCTGACGTCCGCCCTGGCCTCGGCCCGGAACGAGGGGGCACGGTTGACCCGGTTGCACGAAGCGCTCCAGGCCGAAGTCGCCGGGTTGCGGGCCGAGTTTGCGGCGGCCGGGGGTGACGCCATTGCCGTCGGTGGCTCGGAGCCGGAGTTGTCCCCGGAGCCGGCCGTCACCGCCGACCGCGCCGCCACTGCGCTCGGCACGGCGGGGGCCGACCACGTCGACGACCTGAAGGCCATCAAGGGCATCGGCCCGGTGATCGAGCAGCGGCTCAAGGGCCTCGGTATCCACACCTGGGAACAGGTGGCGGCCTTCACCGAAGCAGACGTCGAGGAGGTCACGGCCGCGATCGGTGCCGTTGCCGGCCGGGTCGAGCGGGATGACTGGGTCGGCGGGGCAAAGCGTCTGCTGGCCACCGGTCACCATGGTGGCGATGCGCAGGCGGATCTCGCCAGCGCATCCCGTCAGGACGGATCGCCCGCACCGTCGTGGCGGCGCGCCGCCACTGCGCTCGGCACGGCGGGGGCCGACCACGTCGACGACCTGAAGGCCATCAAGGGCATCGGCCCCGTGATCGAGCGGCGGCTCATCGGCCTCGGTATCAACACCTGGGAACAGCTCGCCGCGCTCACCGCTGCGGACATCGAGGAGGTCACGGCCGCCATCGGGGCGTTCCCCGGTCGGATCGAGCGCGACCGATGGATCGCTCAGGCCGCCGATCTGGTCACGCGCCACCCGCTTCGCTCTCGCCGCGACGGCCCGAGTCGGGGCAGACCGTGACCGACCAGGGCTGAGCTGTCGCCCGGCGCCATCCCGACACAGGCCCGGCCCGGCCTCGGCTCGATGCCGCTCGGTACAGTACGGCCATGACTCCCGACGAGTTCCGGGCCGCCGGCCATCAGCTGATCGACTGGATCGCCGAGTACCGGTCCGGTCTCGCCGAGGGGCCGGTGCTGGCCAGGACCGAGCCCGGGGCGGTGGCTGCGTCGTTCCCGTCGACGCCCCCGGTCGAGCCGGTCGAGCTGGCGAAGCTGATCGACGACCTCGAGCGGATCGTCGTACCGGGGCTGACCCAGGTCCAGCACCCCATGCACTACGGCTGGTTCCCGTCGAACGCATCGCTGTCCTCCGTGCTCGGTGACATCACCTCGTCCGGCCTCGGGGGTCTCGGCATCTCGTGGGAGAGCTGCCCCGCCCTGACCGAGGTCGAGGAGGTGGTCTGCGACTGGATGCGACAGCTGACCGGCCTGTCCGACCAGTGGTCCGGCACCATCCACGACACCGCGTCCACTGCCTGCCTGGTGGCCCTGCTGGCCGCCAGGGAGCGGGCAACGGAGCACAGCCAGATCGGCGGTGGCATGCCATCGGTGGCGCAACCGCCGGTGGTCTACACCACCGAGCAGGCCCACTCATCGGTCAGGAAGGCGGCGCTGCTGGCCGGCTACGGTGGGGACAACCTCCGATCGGTGGCGGTCGACGGGACAGACCACGGCATGGACGCCCAGCACCTCGCACGGCAGATGGCCGACGACGCTGGGGCCGGTCGGCGGCCGGCAGCCGTGGTGGCCACGGTCGGCAGCACGGGCACGACGGCGATCGACCCGCTCCTCGAGATCGTTGCCGTCGCCGAGCGGCACGGCGCCTGGGTCCACGTCGACGCCGCCATGGCCGGCACCGCCATGCTGGTCCCCGAGTGCCGGCCGCTGTGGGAGGGCGTCGAGGGCGCCGATTCGTTGTGCTGGAATCCCCACAAGTGGATGGGCACGATCCTCGACACCTCGTTGTTCTACGTCCGCGACGTGGAGCACCTGGTCAGGGTCATGTCGACCAATCCCAGCTACCTCCGATCGAGCACCGACGGCGCCGTCACCCAGTACCGGGACTGGGGGTTGCCGCTCGGCCGCCGCTTCCGGGCCCTCAAGCTGTGGTTCCAGCTGGAGCTCGACGGGGTCGAGGCCATCCGGCGCAGGATCAGGCGAGATCTCGACAATGCACGGTGGCTGGCCGACCAGGTCGAGCGAGCAGCCGACTGGGAGCTGGTGGCCCCCGTCCCGCTACAGACGGTGTGCGTTCGTCACCACCCCGCCGCCGGGATGAGCGGCGAGGAGCTCGATCGCCACAACCTGGCCTGGGTCGGCGCCATCAACCGGTCCGGTGACGCCTATCTCACCTCGTCGATCCTCGATGGCCGGTGGATGGTCAGGGTCTCGATCGGTGTCGAGGGCACGGAACGGCGGCACGTGGAGCAGCTGTGGGCCAGGATGCGGGCGGAGGCGATTGCAGCATCGTGAGCGCACCGGCCCGACCGATCAAGATGATCGCCACCGACATCGACGGCACGATGCTACGCAGCGACGGCACCCTGTCCGGTCGGGTCAAGCGGGCGCTGACCGCCGCAGTCGAGCTCGGCATCCACGTCGTCCCGGCCACGGGGCGCCCGGTGATCATCACCGAGGACGTCATCGCGGCCGCAGAGCTGCCGCACTACTGGGTCTTCGCGAACGGCGCCATCACCCGCCACCTCGGGAGGGATGAACTGATACGGGGCTTCTGGATGGAGCCGGACCCGACCCGTCGACTGCTGGAGACGTTGCGCCGCCAACTGCCCCAGGCCGGCTTCGCCCTCGAGTTCGAGACGACGGTGGCCTACGAACCGGGCTTCGAGCGGGTGGTGCCCACCGTGCCCGCGGTTGCGCCGACCGGCGACGTGCTCACCGTCTTCGAGGATGAGGCCTACGCCCATCACCGCATCCAGAAGATCCTGATCTACGACCTCTCGATCGACCTCGACCGGCTGTTCGCCCAGGTCAGCGATGCGGTGGGGGATCGTGCCGTGCCGAGCTACTCCGGGCTCCGCTTCGTCGAGCTGGCGGCCGGCCAGGTCACGAAGGCCACCGCCTTGGCGCTCCTCGCCGATGATCTCGGCATCGATCGGGAGGAGGTGGCCAGCTTCGGTGACAATCACAACGATCTGCCGATGCTGACCTGGGCCGGCCGCAGCTATGCGATGGCCAACGCCACCCCCGACGCCAAGGAGGTTGCGGACGAGGTCATCCCCGCCAACGACGAGGACGGGCTGGCGGCCAAGATCGAGGACCTCCTCGCCGAAGCACGCTGAGCCCCACCCGGTAGCCGCAGCAACGGCCAGCGGCCGGAGGCTGCGGCGATGGCCAGTGGCTACCGGTCTCCGCCCGGACCGGCCGCCTGCCGGTCCAGGGCGACGGCGATGGCCTCGAGACCGGCCACGCCGTTGATCAACCCCCGATGGGAGGCGACGACCTCCATGGGCCGGGCGGCCGACTCGATCGAGCTGCGCCAGTCGACGATGCCGTCCGAACGGGAGTAGATCGACACGAAATCGATGTCGGCCGGGAAGGCGGCGTAGCGGTCACGGTCGACGTCGCTCTCCAGATGGGGATGGACCTCGCCGAACGCCCCGGCTCGCCAGGTCCGATCGAGGACCTCTGCCGGCACCTTCACCGGCGCGAAGTCGGGGTACTTGACCCTCAGCGGCGTGCCGACGGCGATCACCTGGGCCACGACCCCCGGATGGCGGACCGCGAGGACGCGGGCGAACTGACCACCCCGGCTGTGGCCGATGACGGTGACCTTGCGGCCGGTGGCCTCGAACAACCGGTGGAGGTCGGCCTCTGCGGCGGCGACGCCGAGGTAGGCCGGTCCGGAGTTGCGACCGACCGCTGCGGTCTCCACCTGCCATCCTGCGGTCGACAGGACGTGTGACAAGGACCGGGCGCTGCGCGGCCCGGCCAGGAATCCCGGTACCACCAACACAGGGCGGGACCGCCCGATGGGTACGCCGTGGCCCCGCCAGAGCGGGGACCGTCGTAGCATCCGCTGCTCGAACGGGCTGCGGGCCTCGAGGTGGACCGGCCGCCCGAACCATTCGGCCAATCTGCTCCTCGGGCCGACCGGCGCCTCGGCGTCGGTCGTCTCGTTCACCGCTGTCATGTACATGCAATCATGGCCAGGACCCAAACATAGCTCTCGGGCCGGCTTCATCCCACATCGATCAGGGATAGCTTCGAACGATGGCTGAGCTGCGCTTCTTCTTCGGCACCATGGGATCAGGCAAGTCGACCCAGGCCCTGCAGATCCGTCACAACCTCACCAAGAGCGGCCTGGCCTGCATGCTGCTCACCCAACTGGACCGGCGGAACGGGGTGGTCTCGAGCCGTCTGGGCGTGTCCGAGGAGGCGACGGTGATCGACGGGACGGTCGACCTGCATCGGTTGGTGGCCCAGGAGCACGCCGACCGCCAGGGTGTGCACGCCGTGATCTGCGACGAGGCCCAGTTCTATCAGCCCGGCCAGATCGATCAGCTGGCCAGGGTGGTCGACGAGCTAGACATCGAGGTCTACGCCTTCGGCCTGCTGACCTCGTTCCAGGGACTGCTGTTCCCCGGAAGCCGACGGCTGATGGAAGTGGCGGACCGCCGGTCCGAGCTTCAGGTCGAGGCTCGCTGCTGGTGTGGCGCCCGGGCGACCCACAACGCACGGCTGGTCAACGGCCGGCAGGTCTACGAGGGCGACCTGAAGGTCGTCGGCGACACCGCCGAGGGAGCCCACGGCACGAGCGAGGGGGACCGGGCATCGGCGACGGTCACCTACGATCTCCGCTGTCGTCGGCACTGGCTGGCCGGTCGCCAGGACAGCGCCCAGGACTCGCTCTTCGACGATGTGCCCAGCCTGTGGACAACCACCTAGGAGCAGGAGGCGCGCCGACCCGGTACGAGGCGCGCCGACCCGGTACGAGGCGCGCCGCTGGGCGCGCCGACCCGGTACGAGGCGCGCCGACCGGGCGCGCCGACCCGGTACGAGGTGCGATACATGACGTGCGCCAGGGGGACACCATCCTGTTCGGCGGCCAGCAGAAGATCGAACCTCGGGGCCATCGATGACGGTTCCCGGTCCCCAAAGATACGAGGCCTCCTCGAGCCGCCGATCGTTGGTTCCACTCTGAAGCGTGTTCAGCTCCCACAGGAAGACGAAAGGCCGGGAAACCCCTCTGAACTGGGGGTTCTGGCAATGATCCCGTCGTGGGACTGCCAACTTCCGGTGGTCACGCAGGGGGTACTTGACTAAACTCGCACAAGGACCCACAACCAACCACGAGCTCGAACCAAGGCGGAGAGCAACCATGGAAATTGGCCAGTTGGCAATTGGCGTCATGATCGGGATCCTCGTTGGTGCCGTTCTGTTGTGGCTCCTCGATCGCCGCCACCAGAAGGTCATCAAGAAGCTGGTGGAGAGCCGCAGGAAGATAGAGCGGCAGCGCACCCAGGCGGTCAACGACCTCTTCGCGCTCCGGGCCGAGGTCGAAGACGGCACCTACCAGGCACCGGCCGAACCGATGCCGGCAGCGGCTGCCGGCCCCGACCCGAGAATGATCGCCGAGATGGCGAACCTGCGGAGCCTCATCGCCAGGGCCGACGGCGCGTTGACGTCGGCTCGCCGCAAGCGAGACCAGCACGAGGCCGAGATCGCACGGCTCCGGGCGCTGCTGGAGGAGAACACCGGGGAGAACGTCATCAACCTCCGGCCCCAGGACCGCCCGGACGACGCCCGCAGCACCACCAATCACCTGGCGCTGTAGGCCAGCCACCCATCGGAGGGCGAGCGGGATCCCGGGCCACGCCTGGTTATGCCGTGCCGGTGGCGGGGCTCCGGCTCGGCCGTCCGTGGTCGGCGGGTCGCCTCCGGAGTGGCCCCGCCGCGTACCCCGAACCGCCTACAGTGACCTGGTCGTCACCAGCGAGTCGAAACACAGGGAGAAGCCATGACCAGCACTGTCGCCGTGCTCAACCAGAAGGGCGGCGTCGGCAAGACCACCGTCACGCTCGGGCTGGCCTCGGCGGCGTGGGCCGCGGGTCTCCGGACGCTGGTGGTCGATCTGGATGCCCAGGCCAACGCCACCTGGGCCCTCGGCGTCGATCCGTCCCTGCGCAACCTCGGTACCGGCGACGCCATCAAGGCGAACCGCCACGGGGTGGCCGGGGACATGATCGTGCGGTCGGGATGGGGGGAGGACATCTGGATCCTTCCCGCAGCCGGTGACCTCACGGAGCGGGAGGCCGACACCCGACGCGACTCGAGCGTCGGCCGGCTGGCCAGGGCGTTGACCGGCGTCATCGACGACTACGACCTCGTACTGCTCGACTGCGCCCCGTCGCTCGGGCTCAACACCTCGAACGGGCTCGCCGCCGCCAAGGGCGCCCTGCTGGTCGTCGAGCCGACCGCGTTCGGACTGCGGGGCGTCGATCCGGTCCTCGACCTCATCGAGGACGTCTGGAGCTCCGACAACCGGGACCTCGACCTCGCCGGGGTCATCCTCAACCGGGTGCCGGCCGTCTCCGCCGATGCCAGGGACCGCATCGTCGAGCTGAACAAGATGGTCAGCACCAGGTCGGTCTGGAAGCCCGCGATCCCCCAGCGGGTGATCGTGAACACCGCCCATCACGAGCGCGCACCGCTCCACGCCTTCGGGAGTCAGGCCCGCGAGCTGACCGACATCTTCGACGCGCTGCTTCGCAAGCTCCGCCGCTCCATCGTCGCCTGACCGCCTCGGGCTCCGCCGTTTGTCGCTCGCCTGGAGCGCAGCACTAGTGTTGGCTACGACCTGACGGCGGGGCGAGCGAAGGGATAGCGGAGCATGTCGAGTCACGATCTCGTGATCCGGAACGGAACCCTGGTCGACGGGACCGGCCGCCCGGCTCTCGTGGGCGACATGGCCGCGTCCGACGGCATCATCACCGACGTCGGCCTGGTCGACGGCGCAGGACACAGGGAGATCGACGCCGAGGGTCATGTCGTGTTCCCCGGATTCGTCGACATCCACACCCACTACGACGGCCAGGCCACCTGGGACGATCAGCTGGCCCCGTCGAGCTGGCACGGTGTCACCACGGTGGTCATGGGCAACTGCGGCGTCGGCTTCGCCCCGGTCAGCCCCGACAACCGCGAGCGGTTGATCCAGCTGATGGAAGGGGTGGAGGACATCCCGGGGGCCGCACTGCACGAGGGGCTGCCCTGGGCGTGGGAGAGCTATCCCGAGTACCTGGACTTTCTCGACCAGGTGCCGCGCGATATCGACCTCGGGAGCCAGATCCCCCATGGGGCCCTCCGGCTGCACGTGATGGGCGAGCGGGGAGCCACGCAGGAACCGGCCACCCCCGGCGACATCGCAACGATGGCCGAGCTGGCCCGTGACGCCGTCGAAGCCGGAGCGCTCGGCTTCACCACGTCCCGCACCCTCAACCATCGGACGAGCCTCGGCGAGTACACCCCGACCCTCAAGGCGGAACGGGACGAGCTCGTCGGGATCGCCCGTGGACTCGGCGACGCCGGCAAAGGCGTGCTCCAGGTGGTCAGCGACTTCATCGACATGGACCACGAGTTCGCCATCCTCCATGCCATGGCCGCCGAGTCCGGACGGCCGATCTCCATCTCGATCGCCCAGGCGTTCCGCCGACGCGACGACTGGCGGACCCACCTCGACCGCTTCGCCGCCGCCACCGAGGCCGGTGTGACGATGCGCGGCCAGGTCGGAGCCAGGGCCGTCGGCCTCCTCCTCGGTATGCAGGCCACACTCAGCCCGTTCATGACCAGCGACCTCTACCTCGAGTTGGCCAATCTCCCGCTGGCGGAGCGGGTGGCCATCATGAGCCGCCCCGATGTCAAGGCCACCATCATCGACCAGAGCTCGATCGATCGCTCTGCCCCGCTGATCGGCGCCAGGCTGGTCGACAAGTACCAGTCGATGTACGTGCTCGGCGATCCGCCGGACTACGAGCCCGATCCCGGCGATTCGGTGGCGGCGACGGCCGAGCGCCGCGGGGTCGACCCGGCCGTGCTCGCCTACGACCTGTTGCTCTCGGACGGTGGCCGGGCCTTCCTCTACATGCCGACCCTCAACTTCGCCGACGGCAACCTCGACGTGGTCAGGGAGCAACTGCTCCATCCAGCCGCTGTGCCCGGCCTGTCCGACGGCGGGGCCCACGTCGGCACGATCTGCGATGTCAGCTTCCCGACGACGCTCCTCCAGTGGTGGGCCAGGGATCGGCCCCACGGTCGAATCCCGATCGAGACCATCGTGGCGAAGCAGAGCCGCGCGACGGCCGAGACGGTCGGCCTGCTCGACCGTGGTCTCCTGGCCCCCGGCCACAAGGCCGACGTCAACGTCATGGATTTCGACAACCTCCGGCTGTACGCTCCCGAGATGCACTACGACCTCCCGGCCGGCGGGAAGCGGCTGCTCCAGCGGGTCGACGGCTACCGTCACACCTTCGTGGCCGGCACCGAGATCATGGCCGACGGCGAGCCGACCGGGGCAACCCCCGGTCGCTTGGTCCGAGGGGCCACCGAGCCCTCGCCGGCCTGAGCAACAGGTCCAGCGTTTCGGTGACAAAGCGACCAATGGCAACAAAGACCGGTCCCGACCGGCCATGCTGGTAGACCGTGCACATCATAATCATCGGCGCAGGTGAGGTCGGCGGGTACCTGGCCGAGCGGTTGCGATCCGAAGGCCTCGATGTCGTCGTGATCGAGAACGACCCGATTCGGGCCGCTGCGGTGAGCGGGGAGCTCGACGTCCAGGTGATCACCGGCAGCGGCTCCAGTCCGTCGGTGCTCATCGAGGCCGGCATCGGCCGAGCCGATCTGGTGGCGGCGGTGACCCAGAACGACGAGGTAAACCTGATCGCCTCGCTGCTCGCCAAGCAGCACGGAGTCGAGACCACCGTGGTACGGGTCGAGACCGAGGCCATGCGAGGCAAGGACGCCGTCGAGCTCCTCGCCTCGGTCGGTGCAGACGTCGTGGTCGATCCCGACGCAGAGACGGCCGACGAGGTGCTCGAGCTGGTGCACACGACCGGGGCCGACGAGGTCTACCCGATGGCCAACGGCGAGCTGGTGGTCATCGGCGCCTTCGTGTCCGACACCGCCCCGCTCGCCAACCGGAGCCTGGCCGAGATCGGCGAGTTGCTCGGCGAGGAGTGGGACTTCCTGTTCGGGGCCATAACCAGGGCCGGCGACACGGTGATCCCCCGCGGGGACCAGATGCTGCTCCCGGGCGACCACGTCCGCGTGCTGAGCCTGCCCTCGGCTCAGGGGGAGCTGTTGCGGCTGCTCGGCGTGTCCGGGACGAGGGCCCGGCGGGTCATGGTCCTCGGGGGTGGAGCGGTCGGCTCACGGGTCGCCGGCCGGCTCGAGCAGGAGGGGGTCGAGGTCGTCCTCGTCGAGCGCGATCCGAAGCGGGCGGCTGATCTGGCCCAGACGCTCCAGCGGGTGATGGTGGTCCAGGGCGACGTGACCGACACCGAGCTCCTGCTCGAGGAGTCCGTTGGCGAGATGGACGCCGTGGTCGCAGCCACCGGTGAGGACGCCTCGAACGTCCTGGCATGCGCCTTCGCCATCGCTGAAGGGGCCAGCTTCACGGTCGCCGTCCTGCACCGGCTCGCCCTCCTGCCACTGGTGCGGAGCTTCGGGATCGATGCCGCCCTCAGCCCCCGGACCGCCTCGGCCAACTCCGTGCTGCGAGCGGTCCGGGGTGACACTGCGGCCGTGACCACGTTCCTGGAGGGTGACTCCGAGGTCGACGAGCTCGAGATCACAGCCGGCAGCAAGGCGGACGGTGCCAAGGTGGCAGACCTGCCTCTGCCGAAGGACATCCTCATCGGCGCGGTGGTCAGGGCAGGGGAGCAGGCTCGCATCGTTCGAGGCAGGACCGAGCTCCTGGCCGGGGACCACATCATCGTCTTCGGCCGGCCGGACGCCCTGGCGAACGTGCGGTCGGTCTTCCGGTCGTGAACCACCGCAGCTCGCATCCGAGCCTGCTGCTCCACACGGTCGGACTGACGCTGGCCTTCTGTGGCGCCGGAATGCTGTTGTCGTCGGGGGTCGAGCTGGTCATGGGCGACACCAGCGGCGACTGGGCGCCCCTCCTGGCCCTCGGCCTGCTGTCCGGCGGGGCCGGCTATCTCATCTGGTTCATCACCACGGTGCCTCGCAGGATCCCCCTGCTCGACGTGTTCGCCACCGTGGCATCGGCATGGCTCGCCATGTCCCTCGTCGGCGCCCTTCCCTACCTCCTCACCGGCACCCTGACCGACCTCGACCTCGCGCTGTTCGAATCGGTGTCGGGCTTCACCACCACCGGGGCAACGGTCCTCCAGGCCGCCCCGGACGACCCGACCCGCTACGACGCGTCGAACGGCATCCTGTTCTGGCGGGCGATCAGCCAGTGGATCGGTGGCATGGGGGTGATCGCCCTCGTCATCGCCGTCCTCCCCTCGGTCGGCAGCTGGGGCATGGGCATGATGGCAGCCGAGGCGCCGGGGCCGACGGGCGAGCGACTCACCCCCCGGGTCCGCTCCACCGCTCGACACCTGTGGGGCGTGTACGGCGGCTTCACCATCGTGGTGGTGATCGCCTATCTCCTCGCGGGGATGAGCCCGTTCGGGGCCGTGACCCACAGCTTCACCACCGTGTCGACCGGCGGCTTCTCGCCGTACACCGCATCGATCGCCCACTTCGACAGTCAGATCATCGACTGGATCGTCATCGTCGCGATGTTCGTGGCCGGGACCAGCTTCCCCATGATCTACCGGTTGCTGAAGGGCCGCCCCGGACCGATGCTGCGCTCGGCCGAGTTCCGGACCTACTGCGCAGTGGTGGCGGTGGCCACCTTCCTCATCTTCCTGACAGCGGACTCGGGGGCCAGGAACTACACCGGCTTCCGGGACTCGTTGTTCACCGTCCTGGCCATCGTGTCCACCACCGGCTACGGCGTCGTCGACTTCGCCGGTGAGTGGACGGACGCGGCCCAGGCCATCCTGCTGATCCTGATGCCGCTGGGGGCCATGGCCGGCTCGACCGCCGGAGGGGTCAAGATGATACGGATCCTGGCCGTCGCCAGCTTCGCCCACCGGGCCTCGCTGACCCAACTCCACCAGAACCTGGTCCGGCCGGTCAGGATCGGGTCCTCGATACTCGACAACAACGTCGCCAACCAGGTGGTCGGCCACCTGATCCTGTCGTTGGCCGCGTTCGGTGGCGGCAGCATGCTGATCGTGCTGACCGGGACCGACCTGGTGACCGCGTTCTCGGCATCGGCCACCAGCTTCGGCAACGTCGGCCCCGGGCTCGGCGCGATCGGCAGCGACTTCCTGGCGGTGCCGGCCTTCGGTCGGTTGGTGGCCATCGGCAACATGCTGCTCGGCCGATTGGAGATCTACCCCATCCTGCTGGCGCTGGTGAAGCTGCCGATCCCCCGCGCCCGGCCCACCCTGGCCCGGCTGTCCGCGAGGTCGGCCAGACCCCGGCCGGCCGAACCGGTGGCCGGCCGATCCGGGGTCGATCAGCCGTAGCTACCCGGCTGCTGCCACCACCAGCTAGCTTTGCCGGATGAGAGAGAACACGCTCAAGTCGGCTTGGGGGAGCGGTCGGGAGACCCTCGGGCTCTGGTTGGCCACCGCCGATCCCGTGACCGTCGAGGTGCTCGGTGGCCTCGGTTACGACTACCTCTGCCTCGACGTCCAGCACGGCCTCGTCGACTACTCGAGCGCGGTCCCCGCCCTCCAGGCCCAGCAGCGGTCGTCGTCCATCCCGATCGCCAGGGCGCCGTGGAACGAGCCGGGGATCATCGGCAAGCTGCTCGACGCCGGTGTCATGGGCGTGATCATCCCGATGGTCAACACCGTGGCCGAGGCCGAACAGGCGGTCGCCGCCTGTCGCTACGCCCCGATGGGATCGCGGAGCTACGGACCGACGCGGGCGGCAGGCGCCCTCGGCGGCCGCTATTTCGAGGATGCGAACAGCCAGATCGCCTGCATCCCGATGATCGAGACCACGACGGCGCTCGAGAACCTCGACGACATCGCCAAGGTCGAGGGCATCGATGCGCTGTACGTCGGTCCGGCCGATCTGGCCATCAGTCTCGGCTTCGGCCCCGGCTCCGACAACGACGACCCGTCGTTCCAGGATGCGTTGCAGCACGTCTTGAGCGCCTGCGAAGCCAACGGCATCGCCCCCGGCATCCACAGCGTTCCCTCCCTCGTGCAGACCCGGTTGGCCCAGGGGTTCCGGATGGTCACGGTCACCTCGGACCTCCAGGCCGCAGGCGCCGGTGCGAAGCAGGCGCTGGCCGTTGCACGGGGCGAGGGGTCCTCGGACGGCGGTTCGATGTACTAGCCCAGGCCGGATCTCTCGTCGGGAAGCTATGCAGGATCGGGCCTAGTGGCTCGTCGCAGTCTGCTGGTCGGAAAGGGGTGGCAGCGCCCAGTCGATCGGCCCCCGTCCGTTCTCTTCCAGGAGCCGGTTGATCGTGGAGAACGGCTTCGAACCGAAGAACCCGCGATGGGCCGACAGCGGTGAGGGATGGGGCGCCTCGACGATCCGATGGCGGTCGGTGTCGATCAGCGCCTTCTTGCGCCCGGCGGCCGCCCCCCACAGGACGAACACCACCGTCTCCCGCTTGGCCGAGACGGCCCGGATGACCTCGTCGGTGAACGTCTCCCAGCCCTTCTTCTGATGGGACCCGGCCTTCCTGGCCCGCACCGTCAGCGTGGCGTTGAGCAGCAGGACCCCCTGGCGGGCCCAGTGGCACAGGTAGCCATGGTCCGGCGGGGCGATGCCGAGATCGGACTCGAGCTCGGCGAAGATGTTGACCAGCGACGGCGGTGGTGGCACGCCGGGTCGAACCGAGAAGCACAGCCCGTGGGCCTGACCAGGCCCGTGGTAGGGGTCCTGGCCGAGCAGCAGCACCTTCACTGACGCGTATGGCGTCAAGTGGAGTGCCGCGAACACCTCGTCGTGAGGGGGGAAGACCTGATGTTCGCTGCGTTCGGCGTGGACGAAGCGCTGCAGCTCCTGCCAGTAGGGCTTGGCGAGCTCGGCCCGGAGGATCGGGTTCCAGTCTGTCGTAGCCACGATTTTCACGATCTTAGGCAAGTTTCTGGGCGTTCCGACCGACGGTCCCGGCAATCCGATCATACGATCATGAGGTGGATCGAGGCAGCGCTTCGGCCGGCGGGACGACCCCAGGCCGATCCCGCAGACACGGGCGACTCGACGGTCGTACTGGTCTGCGACCCCCGGGGCGAGCGCCGCTGTTGCTCGTGCTGGTCGTCGTGGCGGCACTGGCCGCCTCCTGCACGACCGGGGCCGAGAACAGCCTGATCGGCCCGGGCGACCCCCGATCGGAGCCCCCTGTCGACGACACGACAACCGTCATCGAGGTCGAGCCCGATCTCGTTCCGGAGGTCCTGGCCTCGCTGACGCCAGAGCAGAAGATCGGCCAGCTCCTCATGCCGCAGGTGTTCGGCCGGGGAGACGACGTGACCGCGGACGAGCGGGTACTGAACCTGCGGGCCCACGGCTTCGCCACACCGACCGAGATCGTCGAGGCCTACCAGCTCGGTGGGGTCATCTACCTCGAGGAGAACATCGACTCGGCGGAGCAGGTGAGGGGGCTGTCCCAGGATCTGCAGGCCGCATCTCGGCGGAGCTCCGGCGTCGGCCTGCTCGTCGCCATCGACCAAGAGGGCGGCCGGGTCAGTCGCCTCAGCGACGAGGTGACGCTGTTCCCACCGGCGTCCGATCTCGCCGGCGACCCGCGGCTGGTCAAGGAGGCGAGCTACATCACCGGCCAGCAGGTCCAGCACCAGGGCATAAACGTGGTGCTGGCCCCGGTGGCAGATGTCGTCGAGCCGGGCGAAGTGAGCTTCATCGGCAACCGCTCGTTCGGTACCGACCCGGATGTGGTGGCGAACATGGTCGCTGCTGCAGTCGACGGGCTCCAGCAATCCGGCGTTGCCGCCGCCGTCAAGCACTGGCCAGGCCATGGTGCGACCGGCGTCAACAGCCACTTCCAGCTACCGACGGTCGACGTGGCGCGAGCCGACTGGGAGCAACGGGAGCGGGTGCCGTTCGATGCGGCCATCGCCGAGGACGTGGCCATCGTGCTCGTCGGCCATCTGGCCGTTCCCGGGCTCGATGCGCTCGCCAGGCCCGCCACCGTCTCGCCGATCCTCATCGAGGACCTGCTTCGCCACGAGCTGGGATTCGATGGTGTGGTGATGACCGACGCCCTCAACATGGGTGCCGTCGACGACATCCCCCCCGGTGAGCTCGTCGTGGCGTCGATCCTGGCCGGGGCCGACGTGATCCTCATCCCACCCAGCCTCACCGATGCGGCGGCTGCGCTGCAAGCGGCTGTCGACGACGGGACCATCGACACAGCGCGCCTCGACGCCGCCGTCACCAGGGTGTTGCGCCTGAAGCAGAGCCTCGGGCTGCTCCCGGCCCAGTAGCCGCAGGCTGACCGCTCAGCCGGCGAACGGCACCGGTATCGAGCCGTCGGCCATCCTCACGACCCAGACGACGGTGAGCAGCGAGATGTTGGCCACGACCACCGGACGGACCAAGGACGCAATGCGGCGGCGGGCCACCGTCGAGGCGAACCGCCACGCGGCCGTTGCGACTGCTGCGACCACGGCGGCCTGCCCCAGCATGATCAGCAGGTACGGATGATGGTGCCAGCTGCCAGCCAGATCGCCCCTGAGCAGCCGGCCCCCGGCTCGGGTGAGGCCACAGGCCGGGCAGTAGCCGCCACTGCACCGTCGGAGCGGGCAGAGCACCGGCCCGTCGTCCTCGGCCAGGGCGGAGAGGAGCGCGAAGATGGCGGCCGAAGCGATGCCGAGCCGGACCAGCGGCTCGCGGAGGCGTGCCGAAGCTGTCACGCCGACTATGTCGATGCTCCTCACGGCTGCCATCGATCCAACCTTAGACGCTGCCGGCGAGCACTGGCAGGTGCGGCAACGATCGGGGCGGGCCGGGGGCGCTACGGGCCGCCGACGGTCTCGCTGCCGCCAGGACCGGTGACCGCCGTCGTGGACGACGTGCTCGAGGAGGTCGTCGACTCGCTCGTGGTGGTGGACGTGGTGGACGACGTGGTCGAGCTCCCGCCGGGGAGGGTCGTTGCGGTGGTAGATGTCGTGGTTCGGACCGTGGTGCTCGACGACGAGGGGGCGACGGCGGTGCTCGTCGAGGCGGTGGTCTCGTCGGCCGGCTGCGTGGTCGAAGTCGTGGACGTCGTCTCCCCGCTGCTGGTCGCTGGCGCTTGGTTGACCGTCTGCTCGGTGCCGATCCTGCCGCCGGGGCTGGTGACGGTCGACGAGTCATCGGCGGGGGCGGGGCCGATGTTTCCACGCCCGTCCCGGGGGCCGTCGATGCCGATGTCCGGACTGACGATCGTGACGCCGGGGCCGTCCGGCTCCGGCGGCTGGACGGGCCGGTCCTCGACGCTCGCCGCGGGCCGGGGGCCGGACTCCACGCTGACCGCCTTCAGCGCCAGCGGCGCGGCTACTGCAGCCGCGGTCACTGTCGACAGTGACAGGGCAAGCAGAAACCGGCCTCGGCCGGTGGACTCTCCGGGGCGCTGCACGTACATTCGAATCCGAACTGAGGGCTATTACGAATACGGATTGCGTTTTCTCCAGTTTCTAGCCTATCGAGCAGGTGGTCTACCTCTAGCGGGATAGATAGCCCAGCATCGATCCGGCGTAGAATCGGTGACGCCGTCGAGATTCGAACCAAGGGCCGAACGCAGACTCCACCCTCTGTGGTTGCGCCCCCGCCGGCCGCCGCTCTGCGTCTTCGTTTCGCACGCACCGGAGCGGCCGACCACTGCCGGTGCGTTCGGCCTCTGGCGAGCGCCAGACTGTCGGGTCGGGTGTTCACGCCCGTTCACGACGAGCGGGACAGCCACCGGCGGTAGACCCCATCGGCTCGATCCAGCTCATCGATGGCCACCCACTCGATCGCCTGGT
>JAHELU010000080.1:17295-19724 GCA_024644005.1 Acidimicrobiales bacterium
GCGGATGCAAGGCCGCTGTCTGTATCGGTAGTATCGGCGGATGTCTGCCACTGGGTCATAGATGGCCAGTGCAACAACTCGTCCGGCATCACACTCGTCGTTGTCGCACGGCAAACTTGAGGATAGAGCCACCCACTCGATCGCCTGGTGGGCCTGATCGATCGACCCCGGCCCGAACACCACCAGGTTGTCGGTCACCTCGTCGTAGGCCAGGGCGTTGCTGCCGTAGGTGGCGACCTCCGGGCTCGACCCGGCTATCTCGGCCAACCGCTGGATCAGCTCCGACTCCGGATCCTGGTAGAAGGCGCCGCTGGCGCGACCGTTGACGAGCTCGATCGTCGTCTCGAGCGGGTCGGCCGCCCGGCGGGCCACCGCAGCCAGCTCGGCGAAGATCAGGTAGGGATCCTCCCCGGGGGCCACCCGCCGACCTGCGTAGAGCCGGCAGGCATCGGGGATGATGTTGCGGGCCAGGCCGCCACCGATCTCGGTGACGCTGAGCGTGCCGGACCCCATGGCGGTCGCCGGTCGTTCGGCGACGAGCCGCTCGTGCTCGGCCTGCAGGGCCAGGACGACCCTGGCCGCAGCGTTGATGGCGTTGGCCCCCAGCTCGGGCTTGGAGGAGTGGGCGGCGTGGCCGTGGACGGTGATCTCCATGCCGAGGCCGCCCTTGTGACCATGGACGGGGGCGCACATGGTGGGCTCGGCAACCACCAGGCTGTCCAACCGCTCCCCGGAGTCCTGCAACCAGTCGCTGAAGCGGTGGGCACCCGGCAGTCCGCCGTACTCCTCGCCGACGGTGCCCACCAGTAGCAGGTCCGGGCCCAGTTCGAACCGGCGCTCGGCGACGTCCTCCAGCAGCGGCAACAGGACGGCGAGGGTCGCCTTGGTGTCGACGCTGCCCCGCCCGTAGACCCGTCCCTCTGCGATGCGGCCGTCGAACGGATCGCCCTCCATGTGCTCCACACCGACGGTGTCGAGGTGGACGTCGACTGCGACGAGCCGGTCGCCCGTTCCCCGGAACCTGGCATAGACGTTCGGTCGGCCCGGCTCGACCTCGTCGAGCGTGGTGGTTGCACCGAGCTGCTCGGCCCGGTCCGCCACCCAATTGGCCAGCGCGGCCTCGCCGCCGGCCCCCGATCGTGGCCCGCTGTGCCCTGGATTGACGCTGTTGATGGCCACGAGCTCGGACAGCTGTGCCGCCCGGCGTTTCGAGGGCTCGTCGTTCGATGACGTCGACATGGTGCAACACTACGTTGGCGCCGCCAGTCCGGCCATCGGGCGAGACCCACAGGCCGCCGTCGTCGGCTCACCGATCCGGCCTGGAGCCCGGGGGTGGCGTCCGGGGCTGGAGCCCGGGGGTGACGTTCGGGCCCGGCGTCCGGGCGTAGAGTCAGACCGTGACCGGCGAACAACCGAGCGCGGCTCGGGACAAGCGATGGTGGCGGGCCACCGCGGCCGAGGCGCGAGCGGGCCGCACGGTCGACTCGCCGGCCTACTGTCGGAACCTTGCGGTATTCCTGGCCGAGCGGGTTCCCGCCGACCAGCTGGTGGTCACCTACGACGCCATGGCCGGAGAGGTCGATCTCAGTCAGCTGGTCGCCGCCCATCCGGAGCCCCGCCGCCGGTTCGCAGTGACGAGGACGCCCGAGCTGGACCCGATGCTGACCGTCCATCCCCTCGGAGTCCCGAGCGAGCTGCACCGATACGGCTTCCGTCAGCCGACCGCCGATGCCCCGACCGTGGCTGACGACCGGATCGGGGCGGTGTTGGTCCCCGGGCTGGCCTTCGACCGCTGCGGGACCAGGCTCGGTCGCGGCAAGGGCTACTACGATCGGTTGCTAGCCCGGTTGGGCGACGGTGTTCTGCGGATCGGCATCACCGGTGGCTACATCGTCGAGTCGCTGCCCTGTGAGCCGTACGACATCGCCATGACCCACCTTGCGACCGACGGCGGGGTCCTGCCGGTCCCGCTCGACCGATCGGCCGTCACGGCCTCGTGATCTGCCCGGCTCAGCGCCGCTCGAAGCTCGGTACTCGGCGCTGGGCCATGGCTGCGACGCCCTCCCGCCAGTCGGCCGTCTCGCGCAACCGCTCCTGCTCGTCCCGCTCGCGATCGGTGGCGGACCGGATCGCCGCCGGCAGGTGGCCTCGCATCGTCTGGCGGATCGACTCGACCGCCAGCGGAGCCGAGGCCGCGATCTCGGCTGCCCACGCCTCGGCGGCAGGGCGGATGTAGTCGTCCTTGTCGACCAGGCGGTCGAGCAGCCCGATGTGGGCTGCCTCGTCGCCCTTGATGCGCCGGCCGGTGTAGAGCAGGTCGAGGGCATGCTGCTGGCCGACGATGGCCGGCAACGTCACCGTGAGCCCGAAGCCGTGGTGGAAGCCCAGCCGAGCGAAGTTTGCCGTCATCCTCGTGCCCGGCCCACCGA
>JAHELU010000081.1 GCA_024644005.1 Acidimicrobiales bacterium
GCGTGTCGAGCCCCGAGCAGGCGGCAGCGGTGACCGAGATCGCCGACGGGGTGGTCGTCGGATCGGCCATCATCCGCCGGATGCTCGACGGCGGAACGATCGACGACGCAATCGACTTCGTGGCCTCCCTGCGAGCCGGGCTCGACCGGGCCTCCGGGTAGCCGGCCCGACGATGGGGGTCGACGACCGGCGACCCTTCCCGGCCGATGACGTCGAGTGCGAGCTGTGTCAGGCCGCCCGCTTCACCCACTGGTACGCCGAGACCGACGACGGCTGGATCGCCGACTGCGAGGTCTGCTCCGTCCCCATGGTGGTCTGGTGGCATCACGGCACCCAGCCGGGCACCGAGGTCCGCCGGGAATTGCTGACAGAGCTGGAGCGGGTCGCCGACCGGCGGTTCGGGCCAGGGAACTGGGAGCTGGACACGACGATGCGACAGGTCCCGACCCACTTCCACGCCCATGCCAGGGACCGGGACTGGTGGCGGCTCCGATTCGCCCGCCCGCTGTCCCGCTACACCGGCGTCGGCGGCGACCGTGCGACCACCGGTGACCCGCCCGAGCTGGGATGGAGTGCCGGTGACCGGGATGACCGAGAGCAGGACCGGGGGTAGAGTACCGGCGACCGGGACGACGGAAGGTAGAGTACCGGCGATGGCCCTCGTGCTCCCCTCGAACGCCACGACCTACCGGTTCGACCGCCGAGGTATGCTCCAGAAGCCGGGCTACTTCGAGAAGGCCATGGTGGTGGTCACCACGTCCACCCTGCTGATGGGCCTGCCCGTCGACTGGTTCCTCACCAGGGCCCAGAACGACCTCCGCGACGGGAACCTCAAGCTGGTAGCGGCCCAGCTGTTCCTCATGCTGTTCGCGGTGATCCGGGTTCTCGGTCGTCTCGACGACGTGATCCGGGGCGTCAAGCTCGAGGTGTCGCTGTTCCTGTTCTCGCTCCTCGCGCTGGCCAGCCTCTTCTGGTCGGCCGACCCCGGTGAGACGGTCCGCCAGTCCATCGTGATCGGCTCGATCGCGGTCTACGGCCTCTATCTCTGCATACGGTTCGACCTGGGGCAGATCCTGCAGCTGCTGGCCGTCATGTTCACGATCAGCGCCGTCTGCAGCCTGATCTTCGTGTTCGCCCTACCGGAGTACGGGTTGCAGCCGACGGGGGAGTGGGCCGGCGTCTTCTACCACAAGAACGCACTCGGCTTCGCCGCCGCCGTCGGCATGCCGGCCCTGATCGCAGCGGGGCGGGCCGCACCTCGGTTCCGGCTCGTGTTCTACGCCGCGGCCGCCGCCCACCTGGTGCTGCTGCTGTTCTCCGAGTCGAAGACGATGTTCGTCGCCGGTTTCGGATCGCTGGCGCTCATGGCGGTCTTCCGGCTGTTCCGGGGTCGCAGGACCCTCCGGGGTGCGGTCCTGATCAGCATGGGCGGCAGTGCGGTGTTCGCCACCGCCTTCGCCACCGCCAACATCGGCCTGCTGGCCAAGTGGCTCGACAAGGACGTGACGCTCACGGGTCGGGTCCCGCTGTGGGAGGATCTCATACCGGTCGTCCAGGAGCGGGTCGTGTTCGGCCATGGCTACCGGGCCGCTTTCGGCGGCTACTTCAGCCCGGTCCACGAGGTCTGGATCCAACACCCCTGGGAACCGAGCCACGCCCACAATGCGCTGTTCCACATCTGGTTGGAGCTCGGGCTGATCGGGGTCGGCCTGTTCCTCCTCACGTTCTTCCGGGCGGTCAAGCGGGCGATCCACGGGGTCAACCTGCGACCGGATGCCGTCGGTCTGTGGCCGCTCGTGTTCCTGTCGACGTCGATGCTGATCTCGATCACCGAGTCGGGCATCACCTACACCGAGGTCGGCTGGCTGATGTACGTGACAGCCGTGCTGTCGGTGTCGAACTGGTTCAAGAACGAGCCGCTCCGGCCGCCCCCCGACGCCGATGCCGGTGGCGTCGATCCGGACGTCAGCGGCGACCTGGTGCTCGGTCGAGAGCTCGGCTCACCCGGACGGCAGCTCGTAGGCGCCGACATCGGCTGAGGTCGGATCTCGGCCGACGCCATCGGCGTCGAACGGCAACGCCGGCTTCGAGGCGACGGCTCGGCCCGCAAGCACCCCTGTCGGCTCGGGGCGGAAGTCGGCGACGCTCTCGTCGATCGACGGGTTCACCAGCCCGGGGTCGGCGGAGATGACGAGATCCGCTTCGCCGGCCAAGCCGGATGGATTGGTGGTGACGAGGACGTTGCCGGCGATCTCGACGACGTTCGACTGGGAGAACTGCAGCGCCGGGTTGGCCGGCAGGGCCCAGGCCAGGTTGTTGATGAACCGAACGTCGTTGGCGACGCCGGCTGCGAGCTCGACCGGCCCACCCTCGAGTCCGACGGTCCAGCCGTTGCGGTAGGTGGTGTTGAACATCACGTCGACCCGGTTCGACTCGAAGACCAGTATCCCCCGCCCGCCGTTGTCGAAGACCACGTTGTTCGCGATCAGGGTTCGCCCAGGATAGTTGTAGTCCCGGTTCTGGTCGATGATGATGCCGTTCCCGTCGGTGATCGTCGTGAAGTTCTTCCACTTCGACTTGACCCGGTTCTCGTTCCGGTAGATCCGGTTGCCGATGATCCGGTCGTGGTAGCCGTCGGCCGATGGGCCCTGGCCCCAGTCGAGCGAGTGCCACACCGAGATGCCGCTGCCCTGGGCGGTGCTCCAGAACGCGTTCTCGAAGACCTCGTTGCCGAGGATCTCGAGGTTGGACGACTCGATGGCCGAGATACCGGCCAGCGGCATGCCCGATATGGTGTTGCCGAAGAACCTGATGTGGTGGGAGCGCCGGGCCGACAGACCGACGCCGAAGGAGTTCGATTCGTCGAACCCCTCGCCCCTCACCGTGAGGGCGGACACCTCGACGTAGTTCGCCTCGACCTCGAGGGCCGTGCCCTCGGTGGCCACGATCACCGGTTCGTGATCGGGGGCGGCCGTGATGCGGATCCAGGCATCGGCGGTACCGCTGCGCCTGGCCAGGTAGTGGAAGTTGTCCGCCGCCAGCTCGCGGTACTCGCCGTCCATGAGGTAGAGCGTGTGACCGGGCTCCACCCGCCGGAGCGCGGCCTGCAACGAACGCCAGGGCGCGTCCGGTGTCCGGCCGTCGTTGCCGTCGTCGCCCACCGTCGGACTGACGAAGAACGGCATCGGGTCTAGGGGCGGGGGCGGTTCTGGCACCGTGGTGGTCGGGCTTGCCGACGGCGGCGGGCCCTGCACCACGATGGTGGCGGTCGGCAGGACCTGCTCCGCCATCGTCGTCGCAACATCCGGCGCGGTGGGGTCGCCCCGGGGGAAACCGAAGATCGCAACGAGACAGGCGGCGAGGACCACGACGATCCTGGTCGGCCAGCCGAGCAGGAGCCGCCACGGCAGGCGCAGCCAGGTGATGCGCAGCAGCGACGCCACCCGTGCCAGGCCTGCTGCTCGGCCACGGGCGACTCGACGACCCTCCCTCCCCGGTCCCGCTGGACCAGGGGGCGGAGCGGCCCTTCGGGAGGGGGCAGCATCGCCCTCGTCGACCGGATCGGGGAGGGCGGCGATATCCGCCTCTACCGCGTCCATGATCTCCGGTACGGATGACTCGACTCGGGCAAGCCACCACCCTATCCGCTGCGATGGGCTGCGTCCGCCGACCCTCGCTGCGTCCACCGGTTGGCCCCTTCGGTCCGATACGGTGCGGTAGCGATGACTGCTCTAGGCGACAAGCGGGTGGTCCTGGGGGCGGCGCTGCTCGTGCTGTTCGGGGCCTGGTGTCTCGGCGTCGTCTACCGGGAGCCCTATCCGGCCCCGATCTTCCCCCGTTTCGGCAGCATCCCGGAGGCCGAGGAGATCCAACCCGTTCGGGTCAGGATGCTGGCGTTCGAGGCTGGCGACGAGCGGCGGGTCGTTCCAGCCGCCGACGCGTTCGACGGCGCATTCGACTCTTTCTATCCTCAGATGCTCGACAGCCTCGTCGACGCAGAGCGTGGCGACGACGACTTCGCCCGCTGGGTCCGGGAACGGGCCGATGTGGTGCTCGGCTGGGAGTGCGCCGATGCGTTCGAGGTGGTGGAGGTCGTGCCGGACGGCAGCGAGGCCGACAGGAGCCTCAAACGGTTCGAGTTCGAGGCCTGCTCGTGATGACGTCGGTGTTCCGACGACCGCTCGCCGCCCTGTGGGACGCCTATGGGCGGCTGCTCGATTCGGGGTATCCGATCCCCCTCAGCGTGCTCGGCGTGTACCGGATCGCCTTCTCCGCCTACCTGCTGGTGCTCAACGCGATCCCGGATCTGCGGTGGATCGCCGGCTACCCGTCCATCTTCTACGACCCTGCCCCCGGGCTGCCGCTCATCTGGCGGGACTTCCCGCCGGAATGGCTGCTCGTCGCCATGGAGATCGGCCTGATCCTGGCCATCTGCGCCATGCTCGTCGGTTGGCGGACCCCGGTGACCTCGATGGCGGTCACCGTGATCGGCTACACCGCCAACTCGGCATACTTCAGCTTCGGCAAGATCGATCACACGTTCATGCTGTGGATCGTCCCGGGGCTCATGGCGTTCTCCGGCTGGGGCCGGCTCTATTCGGTCGACGCAGCTCGCGACGGCCCTGCCGACGAGGACGAGATCGCGCCGGCCTGGCCGGTGGCCGTGATCGGGTCGTTGCTGGCCCTCTCCTTCCTCAGCGCAGCGCTGCCCAAGATCCTCCGGGGTTGGTTGTCGTTCGAGACTTCGGCGGTCAGGCGCCACTTCCTGCAGCTGTCGTTCCAGCTCGACCGGGACCAGCTGCTGGCCGGGGCGTTCCGAGACTTCGAGTTCCAGCCCTTCTGGGAAGCGCTCGACTGGGCCGGCGTCGGCCTCGAGCTCGCGATGGCGATGGCGCTGCTGTGGCCGTTCGCCCAGCGATGGTTGCTGGTGGCGGTGTGGATCTTCCATCTCGCCAACCTCCTGATCCTCAACATCAGCTTCTACGGACCACTGCCGGTCTACCCGTTGTTCTTCCTACCGCTCGTCTCGCCTGCCGTCGGGGCCAGGGTCGGCCGCTTGATCATGCAGTGGTGGCGGCCCGGCGTGGCGCTGATCCCGATACTGGCCGGCATGGCGTTCTTCGGCCAGGGTCTGTGGTGGATCGCCACCCAGGACGTGCTCGGGCTGTCGCCCCACTGGACCGACCTGACGTTCTTCCTGTTCGGCTTCGCGGTGCTCGTGCTCGTCGGCTTCCTGACCAGGGGGTACCGACGGGTCATCGGCGCCGAGGACTTCCGCCGGTAGGTGCGAGTCCGTACGTCGCGGCGTATCGGGTCGGTGCCCCTACCGGCGCACCTCTTTGCGCATCCGCAACCGGGAATCTTCGGTCCGTCCCGACGGTTCCGGCACCGCCATGCGGTGTGAGCCGCCGGTCGATCCGGGAAGCGAGAGGTGAGTCGATGAGCACTGATGTAGCGATCCTCGGCGGCGGCGCCGCCGGCCTGGCCGCGGCCAGGGAGGCGACCCGGCTAGGGGCCAGGGCCCTGATCGTCAACCGGGGACCCCTCGGTGGAGACTGCACGTTCACCGGCTGCATACCGTCCAAGACCGTCATCGAGTCCGCGGCGGCCGGGCTCGATTTCGATCAGGCCTTCTCACGGGCCCGATCGGTGATCGACCACATCGCGTCGACGGAGTCCGGTGAACGACTCCAGGCGGAGGGGATCGACGTCGTCGACGACGAGGGCACGCTGGTGGTGGGCGATGGTAATCCCGCGATCGCGGTCGGCGGTCGGACCATCAGGGCGAGGGGCGTGGTGCTGGCCCTCGGCTCCGAGCCGGCTGTTCCGCCGATCCCCGGACTCGACGGCATCGACCCGCTCACCACGGAGGACCTATGGGAGCTGACGTCGGCTCCCCGGTCGTTGGCGGTCATCGGCGGTGGGGCGATCGGTTGCGAGCTCGCCCAGGCGCTGGCCCGCCTGGGGGTCACGGTCACCGTGGTCGAGATGGCTCACCGGATCCTGGTCAAGGAGGAGCCGGCGGCGTCGGCTGTCGCCACGGCCGCCCTGACCGCCTCCGGTGTCGACGTCCGGACCGGCGTCACCGTCACCGCCGTTCGCTCCGACGGCAAAGGGGCCGTCCTCTCGCTCGACGACGGCACGGTCGTCCAGGCCGAGCGCGTGCTCGTGGCCGTCGGCCGCCGACCGAGCTCCGATCGGGGCGGTCTGACCGCAGCGGGGATCGAGCTCGATGGGTCGGGGTACGTGGCCAACGACGACGACCTCTCCACCACGGTCGACAAGGTCTACGTGGCCGGTGACCTGTCGGGACGGCTCCAGTTCACCCATGCCGCCGACCACATGGGCCGACTGGCCGCAGGCAACATCGTCAAGCGCTGGAACAGGCTCCGCCCCGCTCGGTTCCGATCGGAGCAGATCCCGTGGGTCACGTTCGTCAGCCCGGAGATCGCCAGGATCGGTTGCAGCGAGCAGGAAGCGGCCCGGTCCGTCGATGGAGCGATGGTGGCCGAGCTGCCATTGACCGAGCACGACCGGGCCCTGACCGCCGCAGCCACGGATGGCTTCATCAAGCTGATCGCCGGGCCCCGGCCGATCATCGGCATGGCTGGCGGCGGTCGGATCATCGGGGCGACGATCGTCTCCGAGCGAGCGGGGGAGATGATCTCCGAGATCGCACTGGCGGTGCGGCTGGGGGCGTTCACCGGTCGCCTGACCCAGACCGTCCACCCCTATCCGACCTGGTCCTACGGGCTGGCCAAGGCCGCCGCCCAGTTCTTCACGCCGATCGAGGGACGACAGGCCCGGCCGGCGGCCGACCGGTGGGACGGCGCCCACTGAGCGGGCCGCCCCGGGCGTGGAGGAACAAAGCCATCGGTCCGTCGGTTGGAGAGGTATGCCAAGCCGACGTTCGAGCGAGACCCCTCCCCCCGCCACTCCCGGGGGGTCCGCCAGCAGGCTGAGCCGGGGCCTCGGGCTGGTGGTGGCGGCGGCGATCGCGGTCGCCGCATGTTCCGACGGCGCCTCGGAGCTCAGCTCCGATGAAGCCACGGAGGCGGTGTCGGCCGGGGAGGCCGGGACGGCCGAGGACCCCGACGCCGACTCGACGGACGACGAGGCCGTGCCCGATGACCCCGGAGCAGATTTCGACTACGGCACCGTCGACTACGATCTCGAGCCGGTCGACAGCGCCCTGATCGGCAACCGCGAGAATCCACAGTTCCCGCCCCCGGTCGTCGAACCGGCCCTGATCCGCTCCGGCGGGCCACCTCCCGATGGCATCCCGCCCATCGACGACCCCCAGTTCGTGCCGGTGGCCGAGGTGGACTTCGTGGCCGACGAGGAGGCGGTGATACTGGTCGAGGTCGACGGAGACGCCAGGGCCTACCCGATCCAGATCCTGATCTGGCACGAGATCGTGAACGACCAGTTCGGGGAGGTGCCGGTCTCGGTGACGTACTGCCCGCTCTGCAACTCGGCACTGGCCTACGACCGTCGTTTCGGGGATCGGGTACTCGACTTCGGGACGTCCGGCGAGCTGTACCAGTCGGCGTTGGTGATGTACGACCGGCAGACGGAGTCGTTGTGGGCCCACTTCACCGGGCAGGGGCTGGTCGGCCACTACGCCGGGGCCCAGCTCGACTTCATACCGGCCCAGACCGTCTCGTTCGCCCAGTTCAGGGAGGCCCATCCGGACGGACGGGTACTGACCCGGGACACCGGCGCCTCCAGACCTTACGGCCAGAACCCGTATCCGGGCTACGACTTCGAGGGCTCCGACCCGATCGGGGCGTTCTTCGACGGCGAGATCGACCGGACCCTGCTGGCGAAGGCGAGGATCGTCGGCATCAGCGACGCCGCCGGCTCGGTGGCGGTCCGGCTGGAGGACCTGTCCGTCCAACCGGTGATCCCGATCACCGAGGATGGTCGGAACCTGGTCGTCTTCCATCGCCCCGGCTTGGCATCGGCCCTGGAGTCCGCCCAGATCGATGGGGGACGGGACGTCGGTCAGACCGGGGTCTTCGTGGCCGAGAGCGCCGATGGGACCGGGCTCAGTTTCACGGCCGATGGGGACGGATTCGTGGACGATCAGACCGGCTCGACCTGGAACGTCGTCGGGCAGGCGGTGGCAGGCCCGCTCCAGGGCGAGCAGCTGCAGGCCGTGAGCCATCTCGACACGTTCTGGTTCGCCTGGGCCACCTACCGTCCGGGAACGGTCATCATCGAGGTCAGCTGAGCATGCCGCCGGCCGTCACGGCGAGCGTCACCGTGACGGCAAGCGTCCCGTGCTGTCAGTCGAGCTCCAAGCGCCGGTTCACCCCGGAGATGATGGCCCGCAGTGATGCGGTGACGATGTCACCGTGGATGCCGACGCCCCACATCTCCCGGCCGTCGACCTCGAGCTCCATGTAGCAGACCGCCTGGGCGTCTGCGCCGGCGCCGATCGCGTGCTCGTGGTAGTCGAGCACCCGCAGATCGACCTTCAGGCCTGCGGTGACCGCGTTGGCGAACGCCTCGACGGAACCGCCGCCCTCGCCGTCCAGGGTCCGCTCCTCGCCGTCGACCCGCAGCTTGGTGCTGATGACGGCCCGGTCGGCCCCCGAGGCGTTCTGGCTCGTGGTGAACGAGACCAGCTCGTACGGCTTGGTCACGGTCAGGTAGTGGGCCCGGAACTCGTCCCAGATCTGCTGGCCGCTGATCTCCTTGCCGGTGGTGTCGGTGATCTGCTGGATGACCCGGGTGAACTCGATCTGGAGCCGTCGGGGCAGGTCCAGCTCCTGCTCGGTCTTCAGCAGGTAGGCGACGCCGCCCTTGCCGGACTGGGAGTTGACCCGGATCACGTCCTCGTAGGTCCGCCCCACGTCCTGGGGGTCGATCGGCAGGTACGGCACCTCCCAGAGGGTTTGACCGGTCTCGGCCATGGCCTCGAACCCCTTCTTGATGGCGTCCTGATGCGATCCCGAGAACGCGGTGTAGACGAGATCGCCGACGTAGGGGTGGCGGGGGTGGACCGGCAGCTGGTTGCAGTGCTCGGCCACCCGGCGCAGCTCGTTGATCTCGGTGATGTCGAGCGCAGGGTCCACTCCCTGGCTGAACAGGTTGAGGGCCAGGGTGATCACGTCGACGTTGCCGGTCCGCTCGCCGTTGCCGAACAGGGTGCCCTCCACCCGGTCGGCCCCGGCCATCACGCCGAACTCGGCCGCCGCAACGGCGGTGCCACGATCGTTGTGGGGGTGGAGCGACAGCACGATGCTGTCCCGGTCACGGATGTTGCGGTGGAACCACTCGATCATGTCGCCGTAGATGTTGGCCGTGCTCATCTCCACCGTCGCCGGCAGGTTCAGGATGAGCGGGTCGTCGACCGTCGGCTGGAACACATCCATGACCGACTCGCAGATCTGCTTGGCGAAGGGCAGCTCGGTCCCGGTGAAGCTCTCCGGCGAGTACTCGTAGCGGATCCGCGTGTCGCCCATGTGGGCCTGGTTGATCACGCATCGCTCGGCGCCGTTCACGGCGATGTCGGTGATGCCGGCTTCGTCGAGCCCGAACACCACGCGGCGCTGCACGGTGGACGTGGAGTTGTAGAGGTGGACGATGGCCTGGCGAGCTCCGACTATCGACTCGTAGGTTCGGTCGATGAGCTCGTCCCTCGCCTGGGTGAGGACCTGGATCGTCACGTCGTCGGGGATGGCGCCGTCCTCGATGATCTGGCGGATGAAGTCGAAGTCGGTCTCGGATGCCGCGGGGAACCCGACCTCTATCTCGGTGAACCCGATCTCGATCAGCTTCTCGAACATCATCCGCTTCCGGTCCGGGTCCATGGGCTCGATGAGCGCCTGGTTGCCGTCACGGAGGTCGACGCTGCACCACAGCGGCGCCTCGGTGATGACGGTGCTCGGCCAGGTTCGGTCGGGAATCGGGATCTGGGGGAAGTGCTGGTACTTCTCGATTGGCATGCGTTTCATGGTTGGCTCCTGGGGCGGCCGCTGGTCCAAGCCTAGGCTCGGGTGCGGTCACGGTCGATTGTGGTGGCTTCGTACACGATCACCGTGTGCTGGTGATCCGGTGGGACATATCCGGTGGGACATGGAGCACGGGTGGCCCCGCCGCTGGCATCGATCCGGGGGCGGGTGGCGACCGGATCGAGCCCGCAAGACGTGACGTGCCAGCCGGTGTGGCCGGAGGGCCCTGCGTAGCTCCGCTGTGGTTGACCCGACGCGCTTGATTAAGCGGCCGGGCTCAGAAGTCGGAGGTCGAGCAGGTTCGACACGTCCGACAGCCTAGCATGCACGGACCCGTTTCACCGCTTCGTACCCGTCGATCGTGGCGGGTCGGTCGCCTCGGCCCATCGCCTGGCCCAGCGGTCGAGTGGTCCGAGCGCGTCCCCCAGCGCAGCACCGAGCCCGGTGAGTCGGTAGGAGCCGCGTGGGTCCTTGTCGATCAGCCCTGCTGCGGTCAGCTCTGCCAGCCGGTCGTAGAGCACGCTGGACGACATGCCGTCGCAGCGGCTCCTGAGCGCCCTGGCCCCGATCGGGCCGCCTCGCAGCTCCCACAGGACCCGAAGCGCCCAACGGCGCCCCAACAGGTCCATCGCCGCCATCAGGGGTCGGCCGGTGGTCGAGCCGCGCACCGGGCGGCCGGGTGCGGGAACCGTGCTCTTGCTCATCGCACGGAGCCTAGCGGAACGATTCGCCGACGTTTCTGATTCCAGAACAACGTTTCGCTTTTCAGAACACCGCTGGGGTGGTACGGTGGGCTTCAGCGTTTCGAAAAGCGAAACCACCGGAGAGCCCGGCGTCGGCCGGAGCAACGAGCCAGGAGGCACGATGACCAGGATCGCCCCACTCGAACCGCCATACGAGGAGCCCGTGGCCGAGCGGCTGCAGGCCATGATGCCGCCAGGCGTGCCACCGATCCTGCTGTTCCGGACGCTGGCCAAGAACCTGCTGATGACCGATGCCATCACGGGCTGGGGACGCTACGAGCTCGGTCGGACGCTGTCGCTGACCATGCGGGACCGGGAGATCGTGATCGATCGGACCGCCGCCCGGTGCGGCTGCGAGTACGAGCTCGGTGTCCATGTGGCGTTCTTCGCCGCCAAGGTCGGGCTCGACGATGCGCAGGTGGCCTCGTTGGCCGTTGGATCGCCGACCGACCCGTGCTGGACCGACGATCGCGACCGGCTGCTGATCGAAGCGGTGGACGCCCTGCACGCCGGCGCCGACATCGACGACGAGCTCTGGTCCGAGCTGGCGGCCACATTCACCGAGGCGCAGTGTCTCGACCTGCTGCTGTTGTGCGGCTGGTACCACGCCATCAGCTTCGTGGCCAATGGGACTCGGGTGCCGCTCGAGGACGGTGCTCCCCGCTTCCCCGACGTTCGCCGGCTGGCGACTGCGAACCGGTGAGCGCGCTCAGTCGGACCGCTCGGCCATGACCTTCTGGCCGAACTGGCGCAGCGCAGCCAGGATCTCGGGATCGACGTGCATGCGCCGCCCGGCGAGGCTGGACTTGATCTTGCGGTAGATCTGCGACTCACGGTCGCATTCGGTGCAGTCCGCCAGGTGGGCAGCCACCTTCCTGGCGTCGACGGCGTCGACCTCGCCGTCCAGATAGGACTGCAGGATCTCCAGGATCTCGCTGCACGACGGTCCCCGGCGGAGCTTCCTCAGCAGGTTCATCATCGGACGAGCACCTCGCTGTCCAGGCCGCTCGCGTGGAGATGGTCCCGGATCCGCTTCCTGGCTCGATGCAGCCTGCTCATCACCGTCCCGACCGGTATGTCGAGCAGATCGGCGGCCTCCTGGTAGGCGAGGCCGTTGAGGTCGACCAACTCGACCACCTCCCTGAACTTGTCGGAGAGGTCGCCGAAGGCGGCCTCGACCGCAGCGTCGAACATCGGCGCGACGACGAGCGATTCCGGGTCGTCGTCGTCTGCGAAGTCGAGGGACCGCTCGAACGTGGCATCGGGGTCGTCCAGCAGGTCCGGCTTCTTCTTCCTGGCCCGATTGATGTTGGCGTTGCGCATGATGGTCAACAGCCACGCCCGGGGATAGCGACCGTCGAACCGGTCGATGGCCCGGAACGCCCGGAGCAGGGTGTCCTGGACCAGGTCCTGGGCCTCGGCGTCGGAGCGTGTTAGCGACCACGCCGTCCGGTACAGCACGTCGAGCTCCGGCAGCACGTATTTCTCGAACGAGGCCTGTGCCTCGGTGTCGGCTGGTGCCATTACTGCGACCATCCACTCGGCAACCGGGTGGCGAGGCGTTCCATTCCTCCATCCTGGCAGCTCCGGGGCCCACTTCCGCTTCGGCTCCGACCGTCACCGGCAGAGATCATCCGATGTTCAGATCCGCTCGAACGACCACGACAGCGGTCGAGCACCGTCGTAGGGCATCGTGCCGTGGAACGCCCGGGGATCGTCGTCGAAGACCAGCGGCACGAAGTGACGGTCGCCCGACCACATCGGCAGCTCGCCGTCGGCGGGCTCGCTCGCTCCGCAGGCCTCGATGAGTCGATGCCGGGGGACCCATTCCAGCGCCCCTTCCTCGTTGACCGATGGCGGATCGCCGATCCAGCCGTCGACCAGGAAGATGAAAGCGAGCCACTGCTCCAGGTTGGGCCCGAAGTTGGTCCACGTGATCGTTCCCCGCAGCCGGAACGAGGTCAGCTCGATCCCCGCCTCCTCCATCAGCTCCCGCCGCAGCCCGGCGGTCACCGACTCGTCCTCCTCGAGCTTCCCCCCGAGCCCGTTCACCTTGCCGAAGTGGTCGTCATCGGCCCGGGCGGTGCGCCGAACGAGCAGCACGACGTCGTCGTCCCGGTCCCAGATGTAGGCCAGCGTGCCGATCCACGGCGTGAACGCCATCGGGCCCGCAGCGTAGTCGGCCGCCGATGGTGCAGCGCTCGACTCGGCGGTGGCCATCGAGCAGGTCCCCATGCTTCTCGCCTCCTCGATCACCCGAAATCGGCCGAATTCGTGAGAATCACCGAGAATCGCAAGAAAACCGTCGGTCGCTCCGAGCGAGCGCGACAGGCGGGCCTGCGTCGCCGATGGACGAGCATGGCCAAGGATTGATCCAGATCTTGACGATTGTGCTGTCCACAGGCTCGCCTACCGACCGGAAGGGACCTGAACCCCACTGTTTCAGCGGGTTTTCCGGTCATTCGGCTGCGAGGTCCCCCAGGGTCGCGGCGGCGGCTCCGACGCACCCGGACGACGATGGTTCAGGTCTTGTCATTTGTGGACGAGGCCGAGAACCGTACTGCTGGAGCGGGCTGGGAGGCGGTGGATGGCGGGTAAATCCTTGACATTGTGATTCGGTCGGGCTCCACTTTCGGGGTCTCCCCGAATTGGCGGGCTGACACGCACGAAGGAGTTCGCATGAACAAGACAGAGCTGATTGACCGGGTCGCCGACAAGAGTGGAGTTTCGAAGAAGGACGTCGAGGCCTCGATCTCGGGCATGCTCGATGTCGTTGCCGACACCATCTCCCATGGTGGCGACGTGACGATCCAGGGCTGGTTGAAGTTCGAGCAGGTGACCCGCAAGGCACGCATGGGTCACAATCCGCAGACCGGCGAGAAGATGCCGATCCCGGAGTCGAAAGCAGCCAAGGTCAGCGCGCTGACGAAGCTCAAGGCTGCCGGGAAGGGGCGCTGAGCCGAGATCATCCCCGTCGCTTCGACGGACTCCCTGTCGTTCGACGAGTGCAACGAGCGCCCCCTGCAAGGGGCGCTCGTCGCGTCTCGGGCCGGACGTGGTCGACGGAGCTACCATCGGTTGGTCTATGAGCGATCGAGGCTTGCCCCACCCGACAGCCCTGCTGCCGCATCGCGAGCCGTTCCTGTTCGTCGACCGCCTGACCGCCCTCGTCCCGGGCAAACGGGTCGAAGGGGCATGGCGGCTCACCGGGGCCGAGCCCTTCTTCGCCGGCCACTTCCCGGGCCGCCCGACCCTGCCCGGGGTGCTGATCCTGGAGGCACTGGCCCAGGTCGGCGCCTGCGGCGTGCTGTCCGAACCGAGGTTCGAGGGCAAGCTGCCGCTGTTCGGGGGGGCCGCCAAGGTCCGCTTCCGCCGTCAGGTCCTACCCGGCGAGACCCTCGACCTCGTCGTGGAGCTGACGCGGCTCGGGTCCCGGGCCGGCAAGGGTCGCGGTGTCGCCCAGGTCGGCGGCGAGGTGGCCTGTGACGCCGAGCTGACCTTCGTGATGGTCGACGGCTAGTGTCGCGACCGACTCGCCCCGCCCGCCGCAATAGCCTCGAACTTGCATAGCGAGCCCACGACCTGGTCCTTCACGGTTGCCGGGTCGCCGAGAGGTCAGGCCGCTCAGCAGGGCAAACGCTTCCCGACGGGAGATCCGGGCTAGGGCGCCGGGGCGAGGACGATCGTGCCGTTGTGGCCGCCGAAGCCGAAGCTGTTGGAGATCGACGGTCCCGGCTCCCACTCCCGCGGCTCGTCGATCACCAGGTCGAGCTCCGGGAGCTCCGGGTCCAGCTCGACGAGGCCGTGGGTCGGGGGCACGAGCCGGTGCTCCATCGACAGCAGCACGGCCGCCGCCTCCAGCGCCCCCGCTGCGCCGAGGGCGTGCCCGGTCACCCCCTTCGTCGAGGTGACGATCGGGCCCGGCGTACCGAAGACCTTGGCGATGGCGTGGGCCTCGGCCGCGTCGTTGAGCGGTGTCGAGGTGCCGTGGGCGTTGACGTGGGCCACGTCCGCCGCGCCGATACCGGCGTCCTGGATCGCCAGCTCCATGCAGCGGATGGCCCCTGAGCCACCGGGGGAGGGGGCGGTGATGTGGTGGGCGTCCGCGGTACTGGCCGAGCCGAGGACCAGGCCGAGGATGGTGGCACCCCTCGCCGTCGCCCGTTCGAGGTCTTCCAGCACGAGCACTGCGCTGCCCTCCGACATCACGAAGCCGTCCCGGTTCTTGTCGAACGGTTGCGAGCGCCCCCGAGCCGAGAGTGCCGTCATGTTGCCGAAACCGGCCAGCGACGTCGGGGTGAAGGGTGCTTCGCTGCCTCCGGCGATCATCACGTCGCACCGCCCGTACCGGATGAGGTTCAGGGCGTTGCCGATCGAGTGCGTGCCGGCTGAGCACGCGGTCACGGTAGCCTCGCACGGACCCTGGAAGCCGTGGCGCATGGAGATGGACGCCGAGGCCGCATTCGGCATCATCATGGGGATGAGGAACGGCGACACCCGCCGGTCACCCTTCTCGTGGCGGATGACGATCTGGGCCTCGTTGGTGCTGATGCCGCCGATACCGGTGCCGATCATCACCCCGACCCGGTCGGGATCGGCATCGATCGGTCCTGCGCTCTCGAGGGCCATCGCCGCTGCAGCCAGTGCGTACTGGGTGAAGGGATCGGCCCGCCTCGCCTCCTTGGGGTTGTCGAACCAGGGCTGGGGATCCCAGTCCGGCACCCTGCGATCGCCGTCTGCGGGGCGGTCGAGGAGCCCCTGCCAGAACGCGTCGACACCGACCCCGCAGGGGGCGACGACGCCGAGTCCGGTGACGGCAACCGCGCCGGGCATCAGAGCTTGCCCACCACGAGATCGTAGGCCGCCCCGACGGTCTCGATCCCCTCGAGCTCCTCCTCCTCGACCGACACGTCGAACTCTTCCTCGAGGGCCATCACGAACTCGACCAGATCGAGGCTGTCGGCGTCGAGGTCCTCCGCGAAGCGCGCGTCCTTCGTGACCTTGTCAGGCTCGACCGACAGGACTTCGACCGCGCATTTCTTGAATGCCTCGAACCTTGCATCATCACTCACGTCGTTCCTCCTGGAACCTGTAGTCGGTTTGACTCACACCGTAACGGGCCGGTCGCGGCTCCGGCACAACCGGGGCGGGCCTCCTCAGCCACCGAGCCCGCCCCCCATGCCCAGGCCGCCGTCGACGGCCAGCGAGGCGCCCGTTATGAACCCGGCATCGTCGGAAGCCAGGAACCCGATTGCGGCCGCAACGTCGTCCGGGGTGCCGATTCGCCCGACCGGGACCGCGGCGGCCATGGCGGCCAGCGCATCCGATCCGATCGCGGCCAGCATCTCGGTGTCGATCGGGCCGGGAGCAACCAGGTTGACCGTGATCCCCCGTGAAGCGAACTCCCTGGCCAGTGAGCGGGCCAGTCCCACCAGCCCAGCCTTGGATGCTGCGTAATTGGCCTGCCCGGCCTGGCCGAGTGCACCGACGACCGACGAGACGAAGATGATCCGACCCCAGCGGGCCTTCATCATCGGCTTGACCGCCCGCTTGGCGGTGCGGAACGAGCCGGCCAGGTTGGCGTCGACCACGTCGGTGAAGTCCTCGTCCTTCATCCGTAGGACGAGGGTGTCTCTCGTCAGGCCGGCATTGGCCACCAGGATGGTGGGCGGACCGAGCGCGTCCTCGACCGCGGCGAACGCCTTGTCGACCGATGACTCGTCGGTCACATCGCACTCCACCCAGGTGAGCCCGGGGTCGAGCTCGTCCGGCTCGGTCCTGGACCCGACCGCCACGTCGTGGCCGGCGGCCGACAGCCGTCGTGCCGTGGCGAGACCGATACCCCGGCTGCCGCCGGTGACGAACGCGACCCGCTTGGGCGAGCCGCGTTCGGGCTGTCGATCACGATCCTCAGCCATGAGACCCGCTCACTCGGCCCAGCGCACGATGGCGCTGGCCCAGGTCATTCCCGCACCGAAGCCGAGGAAGAGCAGGTTGTCGCCGGGGTTGACCCGGCCGGCCCGCAGCGCGTCGTCCAGCGCAAGCGGAATCGATGCGGCTGACGTGTTGCCGGTCCGCTCCAGCACCATGGCCGTCTTGTCCATCGAGAACCCCAGCTTCTTCCATGCCGCCTCGACGATCCGGATGTTGGCCTGGTGGGGGACGATGAGGTCGATGTCGTCTGCGGTCATTCCGGCCTTGTCGAGCGAAGCCGTGGCGGAGCGCTGCATCACCTTCACCGCCTGACGGAACACCTCCCTCCCGTCCATCTGGAGCACGTCGCCGTGATCCGCATAGAGGATGTGGACGTAGTTGCCGTTCGACCCGAGATCCCAGCTGAGCAGCTGGCCGGCCCCGGTCTCGTCACGCTCGACCACGGCCGCCCCGGCGCCGTTCCCGAACAGGATGCCGGTGCCCCGATCGTGGTAGTCGGTGATTCGATCGAGCGACTCGGCGCCGATCACCAGCACGCGATCCATGCCCTGCAGCAGCAGGCCGTTGGCCATGACGAGGCCGTAGACCCAGCCGGAGCAGGCGGCCTGGAGATCGAATGCGCCCGCCAGGATGCCGAGCTCCCGGGCCACGGCCGGCGCCGTCCCCGGACAGATGTGGTCCGGGCTGGTCGTGGCCAGGATGACCTGGTCGATGTCGCCGGGGTCGAGCCCGGCGTTGGCGAGGGCGATCTGGGCCGCCTCGGTGGACAGACCGGACGTCGACCCGCCGATCCGGCGCTCGGCTATGCCGGTCCGCTCACGGATCCACTCGTCGGAGGTGTCCATCCAGGCGGTCAGGTCCTTGTTGGTGAGCACCTTCTCCGGCAGCACGGCGCCGACCCCGGTGATCTTGAGTCCCCACGGCCCCCCCATCGGTCGGGGAGCGTTGGCGGTGTCTGTGGCCATGGTCTGTCCGTTCTGTCCGGAGTTCTGTCGGCTGGCTGGGTGGCCGGATTCGTTGGGCCGGTCAGGGAATACCAACGCTAGCCGCCCGAAGCCAGGCCAGCGGTTGTGACGTGGTCACTCGTTCGCCAGCCAGGGCCAGGAGACCCTGGAGGCTTCCGTCGAAGGCGGAGCGGACCTCGGCGGCACCGACCGAGCCGACGAGCTGGCCACGGTCGATCGAGGTGCCGATCTCCAGGCCGATCGCCGGTTCGAAGACACCGGTCGCCGGGCTCACGATCAACCGCTCGATGGCGTACAGCAGCTCGCCCTCCGCGACCGCACCGGTCTCCGATGCGTGCGAGAGGTCCTCGAGCAGGCTGTCGACGTCGGCCGGAGAGTTCACCCCGAGCGCGGTCGCTCCCTTGACCGTCCGCTTCACCAGGCCGGTCAGCACGGTGCCGGGCCCCAGTTCGAGGAAGACGGTGGTCCCGGCCTGGTCGAGGGCGTGCAGCGTCTTGCGCCACTGGACCGGATTGGTCAGCTGGGCCCCGAGGAGCCCCGCCCAGTCGCCGGCTGCGGAATGCGGCTCGGCGTCGATGTTGGCGAACACGGGCCGGGTGGCGGCCCGCAGGTCGGTCTCGGCCAGCGACTTGCGGAGCCGGTCCCTGGCCGGGGCCATGTACGGCGTGTGGAACGCCCCGCCGACCTTGATCGGCATGACCCGCTTGGCGCCGAGCTCCTTGGCCGCATCACCGGCTCTGGTGAGGCTGTCGTCGTCGCCGGCGATGACCACCTGCCCCGGCGCGTTGTAGTTGGCCACCCAGACGTCACCGTCGATTCGTCGGCAGGCAGCCTCCACCTTGTCGTCGTCGAGTCCGAGCACCGCGGCCATCGTGCCCGGGGTCTCGTCGGCCGCGTCCTGCATGGCGTTGCCCCGCTCGGTCACCAGTTGCACACCGGCCGAGAAGCTGAGCACCCCCGCCGCGGTGAGGGCGGAGTACTCGCCGAGGCTGTGGCCGGCGTGGAATGCCGGCTCGATACCGATGCGCTCCACGGCGTCGAGCACGATCATGCTCGACACATACGTTGCCAGCTGGGAATTCCTGGTCTGGCGGAGCTCTTCGGCGTCGGCGGTGAGGAGGAGGTGCTCCACGTCGCGCTCCGAGGCCTCGGATGCCTCGGCCACCAGCTCCCACGACGGGTGCTCCCGCCATGGCGCCCCCATGCCGGGCTGCTGCGAGCCCTGGCCGGGGAACGTGAACGCAATCATCACCGACGTCATCGAATCGCTACCCTCACCTGTTCCACTATTAGATTCTGACTCCGAGGCGGTCGAGAACGTTTCACGCCGCCGCCGATGGCGAACAAGCGCAAGCATGCCACAGATCGATCCCCCGGCCCTCGGCTCCGGCGGCGCAAAGGCTCACCGGCGGCGGTCGAGCGGCTACAGTATCTAATCCGCTGTCCAGTCGACGCAACAGAACACAGACAACACGGACAACACAGACAACACGGTCGATACGACCCCGCACAACACAGTCGATGCAGCACCGGGCCCGGGTGGCGGAATGGCAGACGCGGCGGATTCAAAATCCGCTGTCCGAAAGGACGTGTGGGTTCGACTCCCACCCCGGGCACCCATTCGAAGAGCAGGAGCGCCGATGTTCCGGTCGTCAATCGAGAAGAAGCTGACGGCGATCTCCCGGGAGCTCCGGTGCCTGCGGGAGGAGCTCGGTGTCGTCGAGGAGCAGCTCGTCCAGGTGGCGGACGAAGCGGAGGACTCCCGCCTGCGCTCGCTGGTCTCGGAGACGCCGCTGGCGGCCCACGAGCAGCAGGAGTCGGCCAAGGCCGTGGCCGCGGTGAGGCGGGACCGTGACGCCAAGCTGAAGCGGTTGCGGAAGCTGGAGCTGCGCCAGGACGAGTTGCTCGACCGGTTGACCGAGGCCCGGTAGCACGATGTCCGAGGACTCGCCGACCGTCCGGGTCGTCATCGCCGAGGACGAACCGCTCATCCGGCTCGATCTCCGGGAATCG
>JAHELU010000251.1 GCA_024644005.1 Acidimicrobiales bacterium
CGACCGTGTGGTCCGCATCGAGCTCGATGGCGCGGCGGAGCACGAGGTCGGCGTCGGATGGGGCTGTGTCGCGATGTCTCATGGGAGCTCCGTTGCCATTCAAGCCTAGAAGAATGGCGGCCGTGGTGCGGCTGCCGGAGCTGGATGCCCCACGGGATCTGCTATAACTCGTATATGACCACCGGTGGTGAGGGCTTCGAGGGCGACGGCCCGTCTGCGCCGGCAGGCTGGTATCCGGTCGACGGTGGCTCCCAGCGGTACTGGGACGGCGTCCGTTGGACCGAGCACATCGCCCCCGCCCCCGCCCCCGGGCCGACGCCGGACGTCGGTGGAGGACAGCCCGGCCAGCCGCCGGGTCCCGATCCGGCCCCGTTCGCCCCCGCCCCGCTCGCCCCGGCACCGTCCCCGCTCGGTCCCGGGCCGGCCCCGGTGGTCACCACCAGCGACGACCGGTCGATGGCCATGCTGACCCATCTCCTCGCCCTGGTGTCCGGGTTCCTCGGACCGCTCATCGTCTGGCTGATCAAGAAGGACCAGTCCCCGTTCGTCGACTATCACGGGAAGGAAGCGCTGAACTTCCAGATCAGCCTCTTCATCTACTGGATCGCCACGATACTGCTGGTGATCGTCCTGATCGGGTTGCTGCTGATCCCGGTGTTGCTGGTGCTCCAGATCCTGTTCCCGATCCTGGCCGCCGTCGCCGCCAACAAGGGCCAGTACTACCGCTACCCGCTCACGATCCGCATCATCCGCTGACGGGGTGGGTCCCGACGTGGCGATCGAGATCGACGATCGCCTGACGATCCCCGACGCCGAGCTCGCCTGGCGGTTCTCGCCGTCGGGCGGCCCCGGTGGCCAGCACGCCAACCGGGCGAGCACCCGGGTCGAGCTGACCTGGGCCATCGAGCGCTCCGTGGTCCTGACCGAGTCCCAGCGGGCTCGCCTGATGGCCGAGCTCGGGACGACGGCCACGGTCTCGGTCGACGAGGAGCGCTCGCAGGCCCGGAACCGCGACATCGCCGCCCAGCGGCTGGCGGAACGGGTCAGGGCGGCCCTGGTGGTCGACAAGCCACGGCGGCCGACCAGACCGTCGAAGCGGGCCAAGCAACGCCGGGTGGACGCCAAGCGGCAACGGGCCAGGGACAAGCAGCTGCGCCGCCCCCCGAAGCGCGACGACTACTAGACCCCCATTAGGAGACGTCAGGCGTCGGTGAAGCCCGCCTCTGTGTTGTCAGGCGTCGGTGAAGCCCGCCGCTGTGTTGTCAGGCGTCGGTGAAGCCCGCCGCTGTGTTGTCAGGCGTCGGTGAAGCCCGCCGCTGTGTGCGAGCCGTCGCACAGGGGCTTGTTGCCGGACTGGCCGCAGCGGCACAGCGTCACCCGATTGCGGACCTCCAGCTCGACACCGTCAGAGGTGACCACCGGTATGCCGCCGGTGACCCACAGCGGGCCGTCGTCGACGACGCCGACCTGCCGCGGCAGCGCCGGCTCGGTGTCCTCGTCGTCACCGTCGAAGCGGTAGGTCAGCGCCCCGGACGGGCACTTCTCGATCTCGTTGATCACCGCCATCCTGACCGCGCTGTCGTCGGTGCCGGCCACCTGTTTCCAGACGTTGGTGACCCGGGTGCCGCAGAACCCGGCATGGACGCAGATCGACCGGTCGTCGTGCACGGTCAGACCGGTCCCACCGAGCTCGGTGGCCCGATCCGCATAGCGGGAGCCGTCTGCGGTCTCGGCACCGTCGAAACCCTCCGCCTTGTGGGAGCCGTCGCAGAACGGCTTGTTCCCCGAGTGGCCGCACCGGCACAGCGCATAGACGTCGCCGTCGATCAGCGGTTCGGAGGTCTGCCAGGTCATCGGCTCGCCGTGCTCGGAGTGGACCGGCCGCTTCCTGACGACCGGTATCCCGCCCGTCACCATCAGCGGCCCGGCCGGTCGAGTGGTGATCCTGGCGTCGTCGGTCATCGTGGTCTCCTGTGGCTCGTCCGGAGCGCCCAGCATACGGGGTGCGCCGGCTGGTCGACCGGTCGGGCAGCAGCGGTGAACCGGATGGCTGACCGGAGCCCGGCCACCGAGGTACTGTTCCCGTCATGGCCAGGACGAACATGGCTCGGCTCGAGAAGATCATCGGCCGGCTCCCGGAGTGGGAGCGGGTCGACATCGAGGCATGGGACGATCATCCGACGTTCCGCGTCAGGAAGAAGAACTTCGTGTTCGCCAACCGGGAGGCCACATCGCTCGGGCTGAAGCTGTCGAAGGAGGAGGCCGACGCGGTGGTGGCCACCGACGACGCGGTCTCGCCGATGGGCTACGGGCTCGGCCGCCATGGCTGGATCAGCCTGGAGCTGCCGCTCGACGCAGGCGGCGATCGGTGGGACGAGGTGACGGAGTGGATCCGGATCAGCTACACGCTGGTCGCTCCGAAGAAGTTGGCCGCCATCGTGGAGGCCGAGGATCTCGACCCCCCCGATCGCTGACGAACCGCTCAGGCGCCGGGATCGGGTCGCAGCACCTCGAACGGATCGTAGGGATCGTCCGGTTGGTGCTGGAGCCGTACCGGTGTGCCGAGTCCGAGCCTCGTTGCGTGCTCGACGAACATCGTGGCTGCGATCTGGTCCTCGTACGACCAGCCGGTCGAGTCGAACACCGTCCGCTGATTGACCAGCTCACGGTGGGCCGGATCGCTCAGGACCTCGACCATGTCGGGGCCGATGTCGGCCAAGGTGAGCTGCTGGGACTCGCCCTCGGCCATGCACTGCTCGAGCGAGTCCGGGATCACGACGGCGGACTGCAGGTAGTCGACCGGGAGCTCGACCTTGCCGGGGAAGTCGGAGCCGACGGCGTTGACGTGCAGACCGGGCTTGGCGGCGCGCAGCTCGACCACCGGCCCCCGGTCGACCTCGACCGAGGTGCAGGTCGTCAAGACGTCGAGGTCCGCCACATGATCGACGAGCTCGAGCACGTCGACGATCTCGATCACGGTGGGCGGTTCGATCGTCCCGCTCGGCAGCCGATGCCGCAGCGAGTGGGCGGTGGCCGGCTCGATGTCGGCCACCACCAGCCGCTCGATGGGGCGGACCCGGCTGATGGCGTGGATCTGGGCAACCGCCTGGGCTCCGCAGCCGACGACGCCCAGGGAGATCGGTCCCGGTCCGACCAGGGCATCGGTCATGACCGCCGAGGCGGCGCCGGTGCGAAGGGCGGTGAGCAGCGTGGCCTCGCAGATGGCGACGAGCCGACCGCTGATCGTGTCGTAGAGCGCAGTCGTGGCCAGGACGCTCGGCAGGTTGTGCTTCACCGGGTTGTCCGGGTGATAGCCGACGGTCTTGATGGAGACGAGCTCGCCGACGGTCATCGACGGCATCCACTCGACGAGACCGATACCCGGGGTGGTGTAGCTGAAGCCACTCCTGGCGTGGTGCTCCACCCGGTTCGGGTCGAACGACCGAATGGACACCCTCAGGCTCGCGATCAACTGGTCGACGAACTCCTCGAGCCCCACATCGGCGATCACCGCCGCCAGGTCGTCGACGTCGAAACACATCGTGAACTTCGGATCGACCACTCCCGGGTCGCCGAGACCCGGACCGCCAGCTGTCCCACGCACGCTCTTCACCTCTTTCCCATTCGACCGCTGCCCGACCCCGGATGCAAGCGCCCGGCCGCCATCGCAGGTCATTCCACCCAAGTAACGGTCAGCGGGCCGCCAAACCGTAGCGATCGAGGATGTCGTCCGGCTTGAACGTCTCGAACGGCACGTCGGCCGCCGTGCACAGCTCGACCATGGTGTCGACGATCTCGCTCGGGTCGAGCTGGTTGCCCAGCATGCGGACCCTGGTCGACTCGGCCAGCTCGCCCTCGGCCGTGCCGGCTGCGACCAGCTCCTGGACGCCGTCCACCATGAGGTCGTTGAACCCGGTCGCGTACGGCCCGGGGTTCAGCTTGCAGACCTCGATCCCGTACGGCTCCATCTCGGCCCGCAGCGACTTGGCCATCGCCTCGAGCGCGTGCTTCGTCATCGCATACGGGCCGGACAGCGGGCCCGAGAACACCCCGGCTATCGAGGACACGATGATGATCCGACCCCGACCCCGTCGCTGCATCCCACCGAGCACGGCCTGGGTGATGCGGAGTGTCCCGAAGACGTTGACCTCGAAGACTGCCCTGACCTTGTCCATCGGCACTGTGGCCAGCGGACCGAGCTGACCCCGGCCGGCGTTGTTCAGCAGCACGTCGACCTCGAGCTCGGCAGCCGCCGCCAGGTCGATGTCGTCGGTGATGTCGAGCTTGCGCGCCTCGACCCCTTCCGATGCCAGCGACTCGGCCTGCTCCTCGGTCAGCGTCGCCCCGATCACGCTGTGGCCCCGGCGGGTCAGCTCGATGGCCGCCCCGCGACCGAACCCGGAGCCGGCCCCGGTGATCAGAATGGTCCTCGTCGACGTCGCTTCCGCCACGGCTCGCTCCCTCCGGAATGGCTGACTCGTGGCTGCGAGTGTAGGGACCGCCGGGCCGACATCGACCTCGGGGGTGCCGTCGGGACGCTAGGGTTGCCGGCGCCATGGTCACAGCCCCCGACGATCCCCGCGAGCGGTTGCCGGAGCACAAGCGGCAGTTCATCGAGTTGATGAGCGAGGCCGGAGTGCTCACCTTCGGTGACTTCGTCACCAAGAGCGGCCGGTCCACGCCGTACTTCATCGACACCGGGCGCTACCGGACCGGCGATCACATCGCCCGGCTCGGCCGGTACTACGCCGAGACGATCCTCGACAGGATCGGCCCGGACTTCGACGTGCTGTTCGGGCCGGCCTACAAGGGCATCCCGCTGGCCGTCACCACCGCCGTGGC
>JAHELU010000082.1:0-14471 GCA_024644005.1 Acidimicrobiales bacterium
CGCCCGCCACCCCGGCCAGGGGCCCGACCAGGGCGACGTCCACCACCCGTCGGACGACGGTGGTCACCCGGACCACCGATCCCAGTCCCTCGACCACGCCACGCCCGACCACCTCGACCACGCCACGCCCGACCACCACGACCACCGCCAGCTCGTCTAGCTCCGGGTCGTCGTCGACCGGCTCGACGTCGACGAGCACCCCCGGCTCCTCCTCCACCGGATCGACGACCGATCCCCCCACCACCACCATTACGACCACCCGGCCGACGTCCTCTACCACCGCGCCCGAGCCGAACCCGGACGACTAGCGGATGACCACCGAGGCGATCGGGTCGGCCGTCACACCGCCGATGGGCGTCGAACGGCGGTACCCGCCGGCCAGAGCCGGCATCGATCCCGACAAGGACAAGGGCTGGCTGCGGCGCATCGCACCGGTGGTCATGGCCCACCGGGTGCTGTTCTTCGGCTCGATGGCGCTGGCGCTGGTGGCCATGCTGATGCAGGTGGCGATCCCGGCCGTGGTCCGGCTGACGATCGACGACGTGCTGGCCGACGGCTCGGCCACCGCTGAGGCCACCGCAGACAGGCTGTGGGTGTACGTGCTGGTCGTCCTCGGCCTCGGGGTGGCACGGGGACTGTTGACCGTGACCTACCGGTACGGGCTGTACCGGACCGCCTTCGAGATCGACACCGACCTGCGGACCCTGCTCTACGAGCACCTGACCACGCTGTCGTTCTCGTTCTACGACAAGACCCACTCCGGCCAGGTCATCTCCCGAGCCAACTCCGACATCCGCTCGGTCCAGATGTTCCTGACCTTCGCCCCCCTGATCTCCATGACCGGCGTCATGTTCGTGGTGGCGCTTGCGTACATGCTGTCGATCCACGTGCTGTTGACCGTCGTGGCGGTGCTGCCGCTTCCCGGCGTGTACCTGCTCGGCAAGCGGCTGCGCGATCAGGTCTTCCCGCTGTCGTGGATCGTCCAGTCCCGGGTGGCCGATGTGTCCACCATCGTCGACGAGAACATCAACGGGGTCCGTGTCGTCCGCTCGTTCGCCGCCGAGCGGAGTCAGATCAACGAGCTGGCCAAGGCCGCGACGAGGCTTCGATGGGCCGGCGTCAGGACCGTCGACGCCAGAGCCCGCCACAATCCCGTGATCGAGAACCTGCCGAGGATCGGGACCCTGCTCGTCCTCGTCTACGGCGGTTGGCTGGTGATCCAGGGCGACGTCAGCGAGGGGACGCTGTTCGCCTTCACCGCATATGTGACGATGCTCCAGGCACCGTTCCGGACCCTCGGGCTGTTCCTGATGCTGGGCCAGCGGGCCAGGGCCTCGGCCGACCGGATCTACGAGATCTTCGACGAGCAGCCCCAGGTCGTCGATCGTCCGGACGCCGGCGAGCTGGTCGACGTGGCCGGACTGGTCGAGTTCGACGACGTCCGGTTCGGCTACGACGCCGGGCCCCCGGTGCTCGACGGCTTCAGCCTCCGTATCGAACCGGGTGAGACGGTGGCCATCGTCGGCCGGACCGGTAGCGGCAAGTCCACCATCGCCAGGCTGCTGGCCCGGTTCTACGACGTCGACGGTGGCGCGATCAGGATCGACGGCCACGATGTCCGGGACGTGACCCAGCTCAGCCTTCGGGCGGCGGTCAGCACGGTGGCCGACGACCCGTTCCTGTTCTCGGTCAGCCTGGCCGACAACATCGCATACGGCGACCCGACCGCCGACCGTGTCGCCATCGAGTCGGCGGCGGCGACGGCCCAGGCCCACGCCTTCATCTCGGCCCTGCCGGCCGGCTACGACGAGGTGGTCGGGGAGCGGGGCTACACGCTGTCCGGCGGGCAGCGGCAGCGGGTGGCCATCGCCAGGACCGCGCTGCTCGACCCGCCGGTCATGGTGCTCGATGACGCCACCAGTGCGGTCGACGTGTCGGTCGAGCAGCGGATCCTGGACGCCCTCCGCCGCCGTGACGACCGGACCACCATCCTCATCGCCCATCGGCTCTCCACGATCGCCGCCGCCGATCGGGTGGTGCTGCTCGAGCACGGCCGGGTCCGCGCCTCGGGTCGGCACTCGGAGCTCATGGCCACCGAGCCGGCGTACGCCGAGGTCCTGGCCCATCTGGAGGAGGACTTCGAGGCCGAGCTCGCCGCCCGAGGCGACGGGGAGCGCTCGACGATCCAGCTGCCGATCGGGGACGGCCCATGAGCGTCCGGGTCACCGCAGCACCCTCTGGGGAGGACCGGGCATGAGCTTCGGACCGCCCGCCGGCTCGCCGTTCGCCGGCCCATCGGCCACCCAGACCAGCGCGGCCGCCGGGCTGCCCTTCGCGGGCATGCCCTCCGAGCTGGCCGAGCGGGCCACCAGCATCCTCGACGGCGAGCCGGACCATCCGGAACCGGACATCCCCTTCTCCCAATCGGACTATGACCGCGAGCCCTTCACCCTCCGCCGGTTCCTCCGCCCTCATCGCCGGGGGCTGGCCGGCGCGTTCGGGCTGGTCGTCGTCGAGACGCTGGCCCTCCAGGCCGGCCCGCTGCTGACCCAGATCGGGCTCGACCGGGCCATCATCCCCGGGGACGCGTCGATGCTGGTCGCCGTGGCCGTCGCCTACCTGGTGGCGGTGGCGGTCAACACAGGGGCGTCGACCGCCCGCATCGCCTACACCGGCCGGCTCGGTGAGCGCTTGATGTACGAGCTTCGGATCCGGGTCTTCTCCCACTTCCAGCGGCAATCGCTCGACTTCTTCACCGGCCAGAAGGTCGGCGTGCTTCTGACCAGGATGACGAGCGACATCGACGCCCTCGCTGCGCTGTTCCAGGACGGACTGGTGAACCTGGCGGTCCAGGTACTGACGTTGCTCGTGATCACGGTGGTGCTCACGCTCCTCAACCCGACGCTGGCCCTGATCACGCTCGCCGTCGTCGTGCCGGCGATGACGCTCCTCACCGCGTGGTTCCGGAGCGCGTCGGAGCTCGGCTACCGGCGGGTCAGGGAGCGGATCGCCGACGTGCTGGCCGACCTGTCCGAGAGCCTCGCCGGCATCCGGGTCATAACCGCCACGAACCGCCGTCACCACAACGTGGTCCACCATGCCAACGTCGTCGGTGAGCACCGCGACGCCAACGTCTACGCCTCGACCGTCGGCGCCATCTACGGGCCGTCGAGCGAGACGATCGGTGTCGCCGGCCAGGCTGCCCTGCTGTTCTTCGGCGGGCGGATGGTGTTGGCCGGGACGCTGACCGTCGGTGAGCTGTTCGCCTTCCTGCTGTACCTGACGGCCTTTTTCGCCCCGATCCAGCAGCTGGTGCAGCTCTACAACTCCTACCAGCAGGGCCAGGCCGCACTCACCAAGCTGCGGGGCCTGCTCGGCACGGAGCCGACGGTGGCCGAGGCGGCCGATGCCATCCCGCTGCCGCCGATCGAGGGCCGGATCGTCTTCGACGACGTCTCGTTCAGCTACGACGGCGAGGTCGAGGTGCTGAGCGACTTCGACCTCGCCATCGAGCCAGGCGAGACGATCGCCATCGTCGGACCGACCGGGGCGGGCAAGTCCACTGCGGCCAAGCTGCTGTCCCGCTTCTACGCGCCGACGAGCGGGACGATCACGATCGACGGGATCGACATCAGCACCGTCACGCTGCACTCCCTTCGCAGCCAGCTGGGCGTCGTTCCCCAGGAGCCGTTCCTGTTCAACGGGACCGTCCGCGACAACGTCGGCTTCGCCAGGGCCGGGGTCGACGACGACGATGTCCGCCGGGCCTGCGACGAGGTGGGGCTGACCGAGCTGATCGACCGACTGCCGGACGGACTTGACTCGCCGGTCCACGAGCGGGGCTCGTCGTTGTCGTCGGGGGAGCGGCAGCTGCTGGCGCTGGCCAGGGCCTTCCTGGCCCGGCCGCGGGTCCTGATCCTGGACGAGGCGACCTCGAATCTCGATCTCGCATCGGAGACGCTGGTCGAGCGGGCCCTCGACCGGGTGCTGGAGGGACGGACGGCGATCATCATCGCCCACCGCCTGGCAACCGCCATGCGGGCCGACCGCATCGCCGTCGTCGACGACGGTCGGCTCACCGAGATCGGCACCCACTACGCCGACATGTACGCGATGTGGGACGCCGCCGCTCGCTGAGCGAGCTGATACCCCCTAGCCGAGCTCGTCCGGCATCGAGGCCTTGCGGCGGGCCATGAACTCCTGGAGCTCGGCGTCGATGGCATCGTCGATCGGTGGGGCCTCGTAGGCCGCCAGCTGCTCCTTCCAGATCCGGTTGGCCCGCTGGGCGGCATCGGTCCCGCCCTCCTCGATCCACTGCTCGTACGACGCGTTGTCAGCCGTGGTCGAGCGGTAGAACGCCGTCTCGAAGTTGGCCAGGGTGTGGGCGGTGCCGAGGAAGTGCTGACCGGGTGGGTTGCCCAGGATCGCGTCGAGGGCCTGACCGTTGTCGGACATGTCGACCCCCTGGCAGAACACCTCCATCATCCCGAGCTGGTCGACGTCGAGGATGAACTTCTCGTAGCCGATGGCCAGCCCGCCCTCCTGCCAGCCGGCGGCGTGGAGCACGAAGTTGACCCCGCCCATCGCGGTGGGGAGCAGGGTGGCGGCGCTCTCGTATGCGGCCTGGGCGTCCGGCAGCTTCGAGGCCGTCAGCGAGCCGCCGGACCGGAACGGCACACCGAGCCGACGGGCCAGGGCGGCCACGGTGTAGAGCACGAGCGCCGGCTCCGGGGTCCCGAACGTCGGCGCCCCGGTCTGCATCGACATCGAGCTGGCGAACGAGCCCAGGATCACCGGCGCTCCCGGTCTGACCAGCTGGACGAATGTCATGCCGGCCAGCGCCTCGGCCAGGGTCTGGGCCGCCACCCCGGCCGTGGTGACCGGAGCCATGGCCCCGGCCAGGATGAACGGGGTGATGACGGAGGCCTGGTTGGCCCTGGCGTACGCCTCGGCGGCCGCCAGCATCGTGGCGTCCCAGGTCAGCGGGGACGAGGCGTTGATCAGGCTGGTCATGACCGTCCGGTCGGCCAGGTCACCGCCGAACGCGATCCTCGCCATCTCGATCGAGTCCTCGGCCCGCTCGCCTGCGGTGACCGACCCCATGAACGGCTTGTCACTGAGGCGGAGGTGGGCGTAGACCATGTCGAGATGTCGCTTGTTGACCGGGATGTCGACCGGCTCGCAGACCGTGCCGCCGGAGTGGTGGATCGACGGCGCCAGGTAGGCGAGCTTGACGAAGTTGTGGAAGTCCTCGATGCTGGCGTAGCGGCGGCCGTTGTCGAGATCGAAGGCGAACGGCGAGCCGTAGTTGGGAGCGAACACGGTGGCGTCGCCCCCTATCCGGACGTTGCGGGCAGGGTTCCTGGCGTGCTGGACGTACTCCGCCGGGGCGCTCTCGCTCACGATCTTGCGGCACATGCCCCGGGGGAACCGCACCCGCTGCCCGTCGACCTCGGCTCCGGCGTCGCCGAGCAGCCGCAGGGCCTCCGGGTAGTCGATGAATTCGATGCCCACCTGCTCGAGGATCGTGTCGGCGTTGTGCTCGATCAGCTCGAGCGCCTCGTCGCCCAGCAGCTCGAACGGGCTGATCTTGCGGGTCAGAAAGGGGTCCCTGGCCGGGGCGGCCGACTCCCTGGCCGCCCGCCGCCCTGCTCGACCCCCGGTCCGCCGCCCTCGTCGTTCCTCGCTCATCGCCGGCTCACTTTCTCCAATTGCTCCTCGGCTGGATGCGGTGGCCGAGCGTTCGCTCGAGCCACCGGTCAGATACGGCCAACCGCCGATCGGCGGCGGGATCGGCGCCGGGACCGGTCGCCCCCGTCGTCCGGGGCGGGCCGGGCCGGCAGGTCGACCGCAGCCGCCAGGTGGGTGGTCGGAGCCGACCGGTGGGGGAAGGCCAAGGCGGCCACGAACAGCTCCTGGAACTGGGGCTCGGTTGCCGTCTCGATCTTGGTCACCCCGGCGACCGCTCTCTCCATCTCCCGCCGCTCGGCCGTCGACAGCAGGGCTCGCACCGCCCCGGACCCCGCGGCGTTGCCGACGGCCCGGACGCGTTCGACCTCGCAGTCGGGGATGAGCCCCAGCACCATGGCGTGGACCGGGTCGATGTGGGCGCCGAACGCCCCGGCCAGCCGGATTTCGTCGACGGTGTCCAGCTCTGCCCGCTCGAGCAGCAGATCGATACCGGCCCGGAGCGCTGCCTTGGCCAGCTGGATGGCCCGCACGTCGGCCTGGGTGACGAGGATGCGATCGGTGAGCCGGTAGGAGAAGGTCCGCTCGTCGGGCACCACCCGCTCGGTCCGGTCCGCTCCTGCGGCCCCGATGACGCCCTGGGCGTCGATCAGGCCGGACAGGAACAGCTCGCTGATCGCCTCGATGATGCCGGATCCGCAGATGCCGGTCACCCCGGTGGCGGTCGTCGCCGCCTCGAACCCCTCTTCGTCCGACCACAGGTCGCACCCGATGACCTTCAGACGAGGCTCGAGGGTGAGGCGGTCGATGCGAACCCGCTCGATCGCCCCGGCGGTGGCCCGCTGACCTGAGGAGATCTGGGCGCCCTCGAAGGCGGGACCGGTGGGGCTCGATGCGGCGAAGAGCCGGTCCCGGTTGCCGAGCACGATCTCGGCATTGGTGCCGACGTCGACCAGCAGCTGGATGTCGTCGCTCCGGTGGGGCGCCTCGGAGAGGATCGCCGCTGCGGTGTCGGCCCCGACATGACCGGCGATGCAGGGGGCGACGTAGAGCCCCGCCCACGGGGCGTCGATACCCACGTCGCCGGCCCTCGCCGCCACGGGGCCGTCGGTAGCGAGGGTGAACGGCGATTGCCCCAGCGGAGTCGGATCGATGCCGAGCACCAGGTGGTGCATGATCGGATTGCCGACGAGCACGACGTCCAGCAGCCTGCTTCGGGTGAGGCTCTCGTCGGCTGCCGCCGCCTCGGCCAGCAGCTCCTCGACCAGCTCGCCGAGGGCCTGGCGGATGGCCCTGGTCAGCTCGGCGTCGCCGCCCTCGTTCAGCATCACGTAGGAGACCCGGCTCATCAGGTCCTCGCCGAAACGGATCTGGGGGTTCATCCGCCCGGCGCTGGCCAGGATCTCGCCGGTCCGGAGATCGCACAGGTGCCCGGCCACGGTGGTCGAGCCGACGTCGACGGCGACGCCGACGATCCGATCGACGAAGCCGGGCCAGACCCCGACCACGGTGTTCGATGCCTCGCCGTGGGGCGGCTCGGTGTTCGATGCCTCGCCGTGGGGCGGCTCGGTGTTCGATGCCTCGCCGTGGGGCGGCTCGGTGTTCGATGCCTCGCCGTGGGGCGGCTCGGTGCTCGATGCCTCGCCGTGGGGCGGCTCGGTGCTCGATGCCTCGCCGCGGGGCGGCTCGGTGCCCGCCTGGAGGGCGACGGTCAGGGTCCTGTCGGCGGTCGCCGATCCGAGGTGGGGGAGCAGCTCGGATCGGAATCGAACAGGCGACAGCTGCCAGTCCTTGGCCAGCTGTTCGGCGATCTGCACGGTGAGGCTGGTGCCGTCCTCGTCGTGCCGTCGATCGAGCTCCAGGTAGTGCACGGTGATCGACGGGTCGACCACCAGCCCCTTCAGATCGACCGTCTTGCGCACCACCTGGCGGTGGATCTGGCTGTCGGCCGGCACGTCGAACACCATGTCGCCGACGATGCGGAGACCGCAGCCGAGGCGCCGGCCCTCGCCGACCGGGCGCTTGCCCCGGTAGCCGGCCTCCAACGGGCCGGGCGGGGTGATGTGGTCCTCGGCGACCGAGACCGCCCACTTCGGGAACTCGCCGATCGTCGGCACGACCTGGCAGCGACCGCAGATACCGCGTCCGCCGCAGACCGAGTCCAGGTCGACCCCCAGCGCTCTGGCCGCCTCGAGGGCCGTTGTGCCGTCGGCCACCTCGCCGCTCAGCCCCGACGGGGTGAACACCACGGTGTGGCCGGACGCGCTCACTCGGTCGCCGTTCCCCTGCGGCCACCGCGGCGACCGCCTCGCCGCCCCCCTCTGGCCCCGCGCTCGTCGCCGTCGGCCGGCGGCTCGCGGTTCTCGGCGATCCACAGCGCGCAGTTCGGATCCTGGTTGTTCAGCACGTCTGCAGCCATGACCGCCGCCTTCACCTCTCGGTGCATCGGGTTCATGATGGCCGAGGTCATGCCGTGGGAGATGGCCATGGCCAGGAAGCTCCCGGTGACGGCATGGCGGTTCGGCAGGCCGAAGCTGACGTTGCTGGCCCCGCAGGTGGTGTTGACAGCCAGCTCGGTCCGAAGCCGGGACACCAGCTCGAACACCTGCCGGCCGGCCGTGGCCATCGCTCCGATCGGCATGACGAGCGGGTCGACCACGACATCCTCCTTCGGGATCCCATGATCGGCGGCTCGGTTGATGATGGTCCTGGCCACCTCGAACCTGACGTTCGGGTCCTCGGAGATGCCGGTGTCGTCGTTCGAGACCGCCACCACGGCAGCGCCGTACTTGGCCACGAACGGCAGCACCCGCTCCATGACCTCCTCCTCGCCGGTGACCGAGTTGATGAGCGGCTTCCCCTCGTAGACCGCGATCGCCGCTTCGAGGGCCTCGACGATCGACGAATCGATGGAGATCGGGACGTCGGTGACCGACTGCACCAGCTTGACGGCCTCGGCCAGCAGGGCCGGCTCGTCGGCGAGCGGTATGCCGGCGTTGACGTCGAGCATGTGGACCCCGGCGGCCACCTGATCGAGGGCGTCCTTCTCGACCCGGGTGAAGTCGCCCGCCTTCATCTCCTCCGCCAGCAGCTTGCGACCGGTGGGATTGATCTTCTCGCCGATCATGACGAACGGTCGATCGAAGCCGATCACCACCTCCTTGGTGGCGGAGCTGAGGATGGTGTCGGTCATGGTGCGGTCCCACCTGTCTGGTCGATGGTCGGCTTCTGTGCGGTCCCGGTCTCCGACCCGCCCGCGGCCACGAGCCGCTCCAAGCGGACACCGGGGTAGTCGGCGTCGAGGCCGGCGGCGACCTCTGACGCAGCGGCTTCGGGGTCGGCGGCGATGGGCTCGCTGACCCGGCGCCACTGGGCCACATAGGCCTCGGTCTCGGTGAGGCCGGCGACGGCGGCGGCCCGGTCGATGGCGTGCTGGAAGCGGGGGGCCAGGAGCGCCTTGTGGGTGACCCCACCGGCCGATGCGATGACCTGGGCCGGGATGTCCCGCCAGTAGATGGTGGTGATGCTGTTGGCGTTGCCTCGCCGCCTGCTCATGCCCGTACCGCTCAGGCCGCCGCAGCCCGGCGCTCGCCAACCAGCCGGGTTGCGGTCTCGGCCGCCACCGCGGCATCCCGGCAGTAGGCGTCGGCCCCGATGGCGGCGCCGAACTCCTCGTTGAGCGGGGCGCCACCGACCAGGACGATGTAGTCGTCCCGCAGTCCCCGCTCGGCCAAGGTGTCGATCACCACCTTCATGTACGGCATGGTGGTGGTCAGCAGCGCGGACATGCCGAGGATGTCGGGCCGGTGCTCGTCGAGAGCTCCGAGGAACTCGTCGACGTCGGTGTTGATGCCGAGGTCGACCACGTCGAAGCCGGCCCCCTCCATCATCATCGCCACGAGGTTCTTGCCGATGTCGTGGATGTCGCCCTTGACGGTGCCGATGACCACCTTGCCGACCGGCTTCGCCCCGGTCTCGGCCAGCAGCGGTCGCAGGATGGCCATGCCGGCCTTCATGGCGTTGGCCGCCAGCAGGACCTCGGGAACGAAGAGGATGCCGTCGCGGAAGTCGATCCCGACGATACGCATGCCCTCCACCAGGGCGTCGTTCAGGACCTTCTCCGCCGGCCACCCCCGGTCGAGCAGGATGGTCGTGCCCTCGGCGATCTCGTCCGCGAGACCGTCGTAGAGATCGTCGTGCATCTGGGCGGTGAGGTCCTCGTCGTTCAGCGAGGAGAGATCGATCTCCTCGTCGACGTCCGGTTGATCGTTTTCGGACATGGGGTCTTCTCCGTGCCTACCGTGGGTGCCGACCGGCTTCTGGTCGACGTTCTCTCACACCACGAGCCTTGTACCACTATGTGGAACTGTACCGTATCATGGGAATGGTGTCTTGGGAACTGACTGCGATCCATCGCGGTCTGGCGACAGGTCCCAGCGAGCTGTCATGGTACCCGGTCGGCCCATCGTAGTTGTCGGGCCTCATGGTGTTCGCCAACGGCGTGAGGAAATCGACGGCCTCACGCTGGAAACGGGCGTGCGAGACCGGGTGGAAAGAGCGCCGAGGTGGCAGCCGATGCCGCCGGTCCCAATTACGGTGTGTGGGTGCGCTATGGGTTGACCGACGACGAACGCCTCGATGCCTGCGGCGATGACCCCGGGTTCATCTGCGACTGGGTGGCCGATCGGAGCGATTCCGTCCGACTGACCCAGGCTGCCGACCTCGCCCTGGACAAACCGGTTCGGATCGCGATCATCCTCGTCGTGGCGTTCATCGTCTCGCGGATCCTCCGCCGCATCATCGAGCGGTTCGGTCGACGGCTGGCGAAGCGCAGCGTCGACCGGCTGGCCGCCCTCGAGCGGCGGACCCCTCGAAGGCCTGGCCTCGCTGCCGATGCCCCGGCGACGGGGGCCGACGCCGTCAGCCGATCCCAGCTCCGGGTGGACACCGTGGTCGCGGTGCTGTCCTCGCTGTCGACCGTGCTCGTCTGGACGGTGGCCGGGATCGTCGTCATCGGCCTCTTCGATGTCAGCCTGGCCCCGCTGTTCGCCGGGGCCGGTGTCGTCGGTGTGGCACTCGGGTTCGGGGCCCAGTCCGTGGTCGCCGACTTCCTCTCCGGCTTCTTCATGCTGTTCGAGGACCAGTTCGGTGTCGGTGACGTCGTCGATGTCGGCGAGGCGACCGGCACCGTGGAGAACCTGTCGCTGCGCACGACGACCCTGCGCGACATCAACGGGACGGTCTGGCACATCCGTAACTCGGAGATCCGTCGGGTCGGCAACAAGTCACAGTTGTGGTCCCGGGCGGTCATCGACATCGACGTGGCCTACGACACCGACGTGCGCCAGGCCGAGGGCATCATCCAGCGGGTGGCCGACGAGTTGTGGCGCGATCCCGACTTCGTCGAGGGGGACATCATCGACCCACCGGAGGTCTGGGGGGTCGAGCGGTTGGGGGCCGACGGTGTGACGATCCGGCTGGTGGTCAGGACCGACCCCGCCGAGCAGTGGATCGTCGGACGGGAGCTGCGGCTGCGGATCAAGGAGGCGCTCGACGAGGCGGGGATCGAGATCCCGTTCCCCCAGCGGACGGTTTGGCTCCGCCACGACGAGCCTGCGCCCCGCTCGGACCGTCCGGCGGTGGGCGTGGCGCCACTGCGCCAGCCGGAGGTCTCAGAAGACCTGGTCCAGAACCCGGAGGCCTGACAGGGCCGACCGGGTGCAGGGCCTGACAGGGCCGAACTATCGGGGATCGCGGGAGCGGAGCTTGCCGGCCAGCTGGCCGATGACGGTGGCCGAGGCCCGGGCCGGGATCGGCAGGAACCGTCCCTGACGAGACATCGGCAGCGCCTCCCGGGACACGATGCGGTAGAAGAGGTAGAGGGCGATCGCCCCGTGGGTGAGGATCAGTGCCACGAAGAACATGCCCGTGCCGAGGAACAGGATGAGGGCCGCGGACAGGAGCGGTCCCATGATGGCCCCGAGACCGTTCATGGTCACCAGGACCGAGCTGGCTCCCATCAGCTGCTCCGGCTCGATCCAGTCGTTGGTGTAGGCGATGCCGAGCGAGTAGAGCGGGAAGCTGAACCCGCCGACGAGGAACATCAACAGATAGCTGGTCGCAGAGCCGGCCGGCACCGCGAGGAGTGCACCGGCCGCCAGCGTGGCGCCGAGGGCCACGGCCAGCATGACCGCCCGGCGAGAGACCCGATCGGAGACGAGCCCGATCGGGAACTGCAGGACGACCCCACCCACCATCGGCGCCCCCATGAAGAACGCGGTCTGGGCCGGAGTCAGCCCGGCCCGGGTGGCGTACACCGCCCCCATGCCGAGCAGGGAGCCATGGGCCATGCCCACGAGGCACGAGTTGGCGATGCCGGTGGGCACGATCCTGGCGAGCTCCGAGATCGACATCGGGGCCGAGATCGTCGTCGGCGGGGAGCTGGCCCCCGACAGCGACACCGGCACGAGGGCCAGCGACACCAGGACCGATGCGATGACGAACAGCTCGAAGCCGCGGGGGTCGGCGAGGTTGAGCAGGAACTGACCCCCGGCGATGCCGCCCATCGTGACGACCATGTAGAGCGCCAGCAGTCGCCCCCTCGTGGCATTGGTGGCCAGGTCGTTGATCCACGACTCCACGACGACATAGAGCCCTGCCATGCACAGCCCGGTGGTGAAGCGCATCAGCCCCCAGGTGATCGGGGTGACGGTCAGGGCGTGGACGAGGGTGGCGGTCGACGCCATGGAGGCGAGGGCCGAGAAGACACGGACGTGACCGACCGCCCGCAACGCCCTGACCGCGACCCGGCTGCCGGCCAGGAACCCGACGAAGTAGCAGGTCATGACGAGACCGGTGGCGACGGTCGAGAAGCCTTCGTATTCCGACCGGATGCCGAGCAGCGTTCCGTGGAGGCCGTTGCCGACCATCAACAGCCCGATGCCCGTGAACAGGGCCCATGACGCGGCGGCGGTGCTCGATCGCCGTGGCCGGTGCTGCGTCGCCGGGGCGTGGGCCGCCTGCTCGACAGCGACCGACGCCGGGGCCGCGGACGAGAGGTCTGCGGTCATTTCCGGCGCTGGCTCTGTGGGCGTGGAGTGGGGATCGGTCGGGTCATCGACGGCGCCTCCGGGACGGAACTGGTGCGCCGACCGCGACCGGCGGGATCGAGCGCCGGGTCAGCGTACCGCGCGTTCGTCCAGTCGATAGCCCACTCGGAGAAATCCGCACGAGTCGGCCTCGGGCCACGGCCGGCCTCGGGCCACGAGTCGATCTCGGCTACGGGCGGGGCTTGATGGCCCGCTGCCGCCACGCCTCGGTGGCCGCCACCTGATTGAAGGTGAAGCAGTGGATGCCGGTGATGCGGAGGGCCTCCAGGTCTGCGGCAAGCGGCTCGAGGAGCGAGCCGGGATCGTAGTCCGGCTTGATCAGCAGCGACCCGATGGCCTTGCGGTTCTTCTTGAGGTAGCTCAGCGAGGTGCCGATGCCGAGCCGCAGGCCCATCGTCATCAGCTTGGCCCGGTCGACGACCCCGGGGAGCCCGAGGTGGACCGGGAGGTCGAGGCCGCCGGCCCGTGCGGCGCGCAGCCATCCGGTGATGCGGTCGGGGTCGAAGCACATCTGGGTGCTGGCGTAGCCGGCGATGCCGGCCTCGGTCAGGATGGCCTGCTTGTCGGCCAGCGCAGCCATGAGTGCCTGGGTTGGGATCGCGGTGTGGCCGTCCGGGTAGGCGGGGACGCCGACCGTGTGGAGCTCGGGGCCGGCCTCGAGCAGATCCCGGAGGAACGCCGCCGCGCTGTCGTAGGGGCCGACCGGTGCATCGGCGTCGCCCCCGACGAGGAACAGGCGACCGATCTGCTCGCGCCGCAGCCAGGCGGCGATCGCCGCCACGTGGTCAGGGCCTTCCACCATCCTGGCTGCGATGTGGGGGATGGCCGTGTGGCCGGCCGATCGGATCCGATCGGTCAGTCGCATCGTCTCGGCGATCCCCTTCACCGGGGAGCAGGTCACCGAGACCTCGGCCCCGTCCGGCAGCGCCTCGATCGCTGCGTCGACGGTGCTCAGCGGGACGACCTCGAAGGTCAGTGACTCGATCAGCTTGCGCCGGTAGGCGTCCGGGCCTTCGAGCTCGGAGCTGGCGTCGTAGTCGACGATGCTCATCAGCTCAGCCCCACGATCTCGCCGTTGGCGTCGGTGCTGAAGTCGAGGTCGATGCGCTGCGCCGCCGGCGTCCTGCCGAGACCGGGCATGGTTCGCATGTCGCCGCAGATCGGGTAGATGAATCCTGCGCCGACCGAGGCCCGGACCTCCCGGACCGGCAGCGTCCAACCGGTGGGGGCACCCTTGAGCGCCGGGTCGGACGAGATCGACAGGTGGGTCTTGGCGATGCAGACCGGTAGGTGGCCGAAGCCGGCGGCCTCGTAGGTGTCGAGCTGCTTGGCTGCAGCCGTCGAGAGCTCGATGCCGTCGGCCCCGTAGATCTCGGTCGCCACGGTCGAGATCTTGTCCCGCAGGGCCATCTCGTCAGGGTAGAGGACCGCGAACTGCGATGGTTCCTCCGCTGCCTCCTTCACCGCTTCCGCGAGCTCGGCCGCCCCCTTGCCGCCGTCGGCGAAGTGGGTCGAGCGGGCGGACCGTGCGCCGTACTCCTCGGCGATCTCGGCGATGGCGGCTAGGTCGCCGGCGTGGTCGCCGGGGAACACGTTGATGGCGACGACCGGGGTCACGCCGTGGATCTGCATGTTCTCGAGCTGTTTGCGCAGGTTGTCCCCGCCGGAGTGCAC
>JAHELU010000082.1:14481-19533 GCA_024644005.1 Acidimicrobiales bacterium
GTCGCCCCCCTGGTGGACCTCGTCCGGGTTCTCGACCAGCAGCCCCTCGGGCAGTGGCTGGCCGGCCACGATGCGATGCTTGCCCGAGTGGGCCTTCAGTCCCCGAACGGTGGCCACCAGCACCGCAGCGTCCGGGGCGATCCCGGAGTAGCGGCACTTGATGTTGAAGAACCGCTCGGCCCCCATGTCGGCCCCGAACCCGGCCTCGGTGAGGAGGAACTCGTGCATGTGTATGCCGATCTGGTCGGCGACGATGGAGGAGTTGCCGGTGGCGATGTTGCCGAACGGTCCGGTGTGGACGAGAGCAGGGGTGTTCTCGAGCGTCTGCATCAGGTTCGGCTTGATCGCCTCACGCAGCAGTACCGTCATCGACCCGGCGGCCCCGATCTCCTCGGCGGTGATCGGCGTGCCGTCGGTCGAGTAGCCGAGCACGATCCGACCCATCCTGGCCCGCAGGTCCTGCACCGACGTGGCCAGGGCCAGTGCGGCCATGACCTCGGACGCCGCCGTGATGTCGAACCCGGTCTCCCGGGGCACGCCGTCCAGGCGGCCACCGAGGCCGACCACGATGTTGCGCAGTGCCCGGTCGTTGACGTCGAGCACCCGCCGCCAGGTGATGTTGTGCGGGTCGAAGCCCGCCTCGTTGCCGTGGTAGATGTGGGCATCGAGCATTGCCGAGCAGAGGTTGTGGGCGGCCGAGACGGCGTGCATGTCGCCGGTGAGGTGGAGGTTGAACAGCTCCATCGGGACCACCTGGCTCATGCCCCCACCGGCGGCGCCGCCCTTGATGCCGAAGGTCGGTCCCATCGACGGCTGCCGGATGGCGATCGTGGCCGAGGACCCGATGTGCTGGAAGGCCTGGCCGAGCCCGACAGTGGTGGTGGTCTTGCCCTCCCCGAGCGGGGTCGGGGTGATGGCCGAGACCACCACGTATCTGGCCCGTGGCCGGTCCGCCATCGCATCGATGGCCTCGAGCCTGATCTTCGCCGCCCCGGTGCCGTACGGCTCCAGGTGGTCCGACGAGATCCCGGCCGTTGCCGCGACGTCGTCGAGCGGTTTCAGATTGGCGGCTCTCGCTATCTCCAGATCGGTGGGAAACGACACGTAGGCTCTTCTCCTGTCGGGACTCTCTACCGTCGACATCGTCGACGTCATCGTGCTAGCGTTCCGCTATACAGAACTATTCCACTATACAGAACTCGACCGGCCGGTGTCGAGTGATCGGCGACGATTCTGCCCGATCACGAGCCGAATTGGCCGCGACACGACCCCGAGGGGCGCTCGCCAGCTAGTTTTGGCCTCGTCGGCTCCCCGCCGAGGTCGCAGTCCGGTCGGGGCCTGCGTCGACCATCCCGAGCCTGAGGAGGACCGAAGACGATGAGTGACGTTCCAGCGAAAGCCCGAGTTCCGGCGAAGGCCAACGTCGTCGTGATCGGTGCCGGCATCGTCGGCAACTGCCTCGTCGGCCATCTCGCCGACCTCGGCTGGACCGACATGGTCCTGATCGACAAGGGGCCGCTACCCAATCCAGGGGGGTCCACCGGCCATGCGTCGAACTTCATCTTCCCCGTCGACCACAACAAGGAGATGGCCCTGCTCGGCGTGCAGAGCGCCAACCAGTACCGGGACCTCGGGCTGAGCGTCGATTCCGGCGGTATCGAGGTGGCGCGGACCGCCGAGCGCTGGGACGAGTTGCAGCGTCGGATGACGTCGGCCACCGCCTGGGGGGTCGAGGCCGAGTTGCTCACGCCGGACGAGGTCGCAGAGCTGGTGCCGTTCGTCAACACCGAGGTGATCCTCGGCGGGTTCTACTGCCCGACCGTGTCGGTCGTCGACTCGCTCGAGACCGGCACGGTCATGCGCAAGAAGGCCATGGACAAGGGAGCGCTGCAGGTCTTCGCCAACACCGAGGTGCTCGATATCGAGACCACCGACGCCCACAACGGCCTCCAGAAGGTGACGGCGGTAGTCACCGATCAGGGGCGGATCGAGGCCGAGCACGTGGTGATCGCCTGCGGCGTGTGGAGCAACCGGGTGGCCAACATGGCCGGAGCCACCATCCCGCTGGTACCGGCGGTCCATCAGATGGCGGACGTCGGCCCGATCGACGTGCTGGCCGAGACGAACAACGAGATCGGGTATCCGATCGTCAGGGACATGGACACGTTCTGCTACGAGCGCCAGTCGGCCGGCTCGATGGAAGTCGGCTCGTACGCCCATCGGCCGATCCTCCACCACCCCGATGAGATCCCCTCCAACGAGGAGGCCGCGCTCTCACCGACCGAGATGCCCTTCACCCCCGACGACTTCGACGACCAGATGGAGCAGGCCATCGAGCTGATGGACATGCTGGGTGACGCCGAGATCAAGTACGCCATCAACGGGCTGCTGTCGCTGACCCCCGATGCGATGCCCTGCCTCGGGGAGACCGCCGAGGTGATGAACCTGTGGTCGGCGGCCGCGGTCTGGGTCAAGGAGGGTCCCGGCATGGCCCAGGTCGTCGCCGAGTGGATGACCTACGGCTACCCCAGGGTCATCGACGCCCACGCCTCCGACGTCACCCGGTTCTACGACTGGGAGCGGGGCGACGACCACATCTGGGCCAGGGCCGAGGAGCACTTCAACAAGACCTACGGCATCGTCCACCCCGCCGAGCAGTGGGCCGGCCGCCGAGAGCTGGTCACAAGCCCGTACTTCTCGCGGCAGAAGGACAAGGGAGCCGAGTTCTTCGAGGCCCGGGGCTGGGAGCGCCCCCAGTGGTACAACTCGAACGCCGACCTGGTCGAGCGCTACTCGCTCAGCGAGCGCGACACCGAGTGGGACAATCGCTGGTGGAGCCCGATCACGATCGGTGAGCACCTCAACCTCAGGGAGAACTGCGGCGTCGTCGACCTGAGCGCCTTCCAGATCTACGAGCTCTCCGGCCCCGGGGCGGTCGACTACGCCGAGTACCTGGCGGTCAACAAGGTCGACAAGCCGGTCGGGTCGTCGGTCTACACGCCGTGGCTGACCCCGGACGGCGGCTTCCACTCCGACCTGACGATGATGCGAACCGCCGAGGACACCGTCCGCATCGTCACCGGTGTGTTCGACGGCGGCCGGGACGAGTTCTGGGTCCGCAAGCACCTGCCGACCGACGGCTCGGTCCGATTCGACAACCTGACGAGAGACATCACCACCCTCGGGGTCTGGGGGCCGAACGCCCCCGCCGTCGTCGGTCAGCTCACCGATCACGATCTCAGCCAGGCCGGTTCGCCGTACGGCTCGGTTCTCGACGTCGAGATCGAGGCGGGCGGCCGCACCCTGGCCTGCAAGCTGTTCCGGATCTCCTACGTCGGCGACACCGGCTGGGAGATCTACACCGCCTGGGACGACGGCCCGGCCCTCTGGGACGCACTGATGGAGGCCGGCGAGGGTCACGGCCTCCGCCCGACCGGTGGCGGCGTCTACGGGTCGTCCGGCCGGGTGGAGAAGGGCTACCGGCTGATGGGGGCCGAGCTCGAGTCCGAGTACAACCCGGTCGAGGCGGGACTGGCCAGACCCAGGGTCAAGGCCGCGGACTTCATCGGCAAGGAGCGGTACCTCGCTGCTCGCTCCAGCGAGCCGCTGGCCAAGATGTGCACGCTGACCGTGGAGGACCACACCGACTCGAAGGGCCGCAAGCGGTACATGCAGGGCGGGAACGAGCCGATCATGACGCTCGACGGCGAGCGCATCGTCGATGCCCATGGCCGGGTGTCCCGGGTCACCACCGCTTCGCCGGGGCCATCGGTGGGCAAGCACCTGCTGATGGGCTACGTGCCGAGCGATCTGGCGATCGTCGGCACCGACCTCCAGGTCATGTACATGAACGAGCTGTTCCCGGTGAAGGTCGCGGCGATCGAGGGCGCCGTCTTCGATCCGGACGACACCCGGCTGAGGAGCTAGGCGTCGATGTCTGAAGCGCTCAGAATCCTGGTCTGCGTCAAGCGGGTGCCGGCCCCGGGGGCCCGGATCAACGTGACCGACGACGGGCAGGCGATCGAGACCGCTCACCTCGGGTTCACCACCAGCCCCCACGAGGAGTGCGCCGTGGAGGAGGCGGTCCGCCTCGTCGAAGCCGGTGGCGGCTCGGTGACCGTGCTCACCGCCGGCCCGCCCGAGGCCGAGGAGCAGTTGCGCTACGCCGCCAGCGTCGGGGCGACCGAGCTCGTGTTGATCCCGGCCGGCGACGGCGGCCCGTGGGACCCCCAGCGCACGGCATCGGCGCTGACCGAGGCGATCCGGGGCCTCGAGACCGATGGTGGACAGTTCGACCTGATCCTGTTCGGCAACGAGTCGGCCGACTCGGGCGGCTTCCAGGTGGGGGTGCGGGTGGCCCACGCCCTCGGACGGCCCATCGTGAACGGGATCAAGGACATCGACCTCGCCGAGGATCGCATCGTCGCCCGCCGGGCGGTGGACGCCGGCTACGAGGTCTACGAGCTGCCCCGGCCGGCGGTCCTCGGCGTCAAGGAGGGGCTGAACCTGCCGCGCTACCCGACGATGAAGGGCCGGCTGGCCTCGAAGAAGATGGACCTGGTACGCCTCGAGGTCGCGGCCGAGCCCGGTGGGCAGGCGATGGTGCGGCTCCACCGGCCAGAGGAGCAGGTCTCGAAGACGGAGATCCTCGGTGACTCGCCAGATGCTGCGGTGGCCGTGGTGGACCTCCTCGAGGAGCTCGGGGTGCTCTCCGGCGGGGCGGTCGACCGATGACGCTCCTCGTGGTGCTCGAGCACGATCGGGGGGTGCTGGTCGAGGCGGCCCGCGAGGCCCTGACCGCAGGCCGCGACCTGGCCGCCAAGCTCGATCGGCCGATGGAGGCCGTGCTGATCGGATCGGACGCCGAACCGCTCGTCGATGATGCCGCCCGGTACGGGGCAGACACCGTCCACCTGGTCGAGCACGACCTCCTCACCGACTACGGGCCGGACGCCTGGGCCGAGTCCGTTCGCCAGCTGGCCGACGAGCTCGACGCCGAGGCGGTCCTCTCCGTTGGGACCGACCGGGGGAACGAGGTGATGGCCCAGCTCG
>JAHELU010000252.1 GCA_024644005.1 Acidimicrobiales bacterium
CCGCGGTCGGCACCGTGGCCGCCCCCCGTCGAACCGGTAGATCGAGGCTCGCCGACGAGACCCGGTCGGTCCTGGGAGCTGCGGTGGCGACGCTGGCCGTGGTGACCGTGGCGGTCTGGGTAATCCGGGGGATCGACATCGCGGCCGGCGACCACCCGCTCGGTTTCATCCTGGTCCACGTCGTACTGGCCGTGGTCTCGATCGGCCTGGCCGGTGCGGCCGCCCGCTCGGTCCTCGGCCTCCGCCCGGATCGAGACGACTCGGTCGAGCGATCGGAACCGGGTCGGTCTCCGGTCGGGTAACCTCGATCCGATGGGTGAGCCAGTGACCGTTGTCGAGACACCGTCGAGCCGGCCGGGTTACGTTCGCTTCGAGACGAACCGATCGTTCACCGGCATGGGTCACGAGAGCTACCGGCTCGGTGACGAGATCCATCGGGATCGTCCTGCCGACGTGATCGCCAAGCAGCTCTTCGAGACCGGTCAGGTGGACGAGGTCCACGTCTACGCCCAGTCCATCACCGTGAAGCTGGCGGACGGGGCCGACAGCGCGGGGCTCAAGGCGCTGCTCGAGGATCTGTACATCTACTACCGGCCCGGCGTGGAGGTGCCCACACCGGAGTCGTTCGCCACGGACGGTTGATCGTCGGGTCCGCTCCCGCCCGGGTCGGCATCCTCGGCAACCCGTCGGACGGGTACGGCGGGCGGACCCTCAGCCTCGCGGTCGACCGGTACGAGGCGAGCGTCGAGGTGGAGCCGGCCGACCGGTTGGAGATCGTCGAGACCGACGACGACCGGCCCAGTTGGATCTCGGTCGGTGATCTGGTCGACGTCGTCGACCGTCACGGCTATGGCACCGGGCCCCAGCTCCTCGCAGCCACGATCAGGACCTTCGCCGACGTGGCGGCTTCGGTTGGCCACGTCGGGTTCGACCGGCTCCGGTTCGTCATGCGGTACCGGACCTCGATTCCCCGCCAGGTCGGTCTCGGCGGCTCGTCGGCGCTCGTCGTGGCGGCCCTGAAGTCGCTCGCGTCCCTCACCGGTATCGAGTTGCCGGCCAACGTGCTGCCGTCGGTGGCGCTGAGGGTGGAGACCGAGCAACTCGGCATCACGGCCGGGCTCCAGGATCGGGTGGTCCAGAGCTACGGCGGGCTCGTGGCCATGAACTTCGGTGACATGACGACCGATCCCCGCTTCGGGGTGGCGTACGGCGAGTACCGACAGCTCGACCGTGCCTCGCTGCCGCCGCTGTTCCTCGCCTATCGGGAGCAGGCGGCCGAGCCGAGCGACGGCTACCATCGCCGCCTCCGCGACCGCTTCGATCGGGGCGATGGAGGGGTCCGCGAAGCCCTGCGCAATCTGGCCGCCCTGGCCGTCGAAGGGGAGGCCGCCCTTCGCTGGGGCGACACCGATCGCTTCGCCGATCTGATCGAGCGCAACATGCAGCTCCGCCGGCAGCTGGGACCGCTCGCGCCGTCCCAGCTGGAGCTGATCGAGGCCTGCGAGCAGTGCGACGTGCCGGCCACGTTCGCCGGCGCCGGCGGCGCCGTGGTCGGCGCCTATGCCGACGACGAGCAGCTCCGACAGCTCCAGGGGCGGCTGTCGGCCAGCGACGCCGTCGTCCAACCGATCGAGCTCTCGTAGAATCGGGCGGATGGGGGACCGCTAGCAGCCGGCCCGATCCAGGCTCGGTCTGGGCCCGGGCTCCCGTACCGCAGCGATGGCGAGGACGGTGGTGACCGCCGCCAGTCCGGCTGCCACCACGATCAGGAAGCGAAAGCCGGGCCCGAGGATCACGACCGATGCGAACAGGCTGGCCCCGGCCCTGGCGACGATCGACAGGCCCACCGAGCGGCCGATGATCTCGGCCCTGGCCTCCGGGTCGAGCTCTGCAACGAGGGGGATCGCCGACACCACTGCGAACTCGAAGCCGAGGAACGAGAGCACCAGCAGGGCGAGGCCGATGGTCAGGGGTGGCTGGTCGAGAACGGCCAGGCCGGCCAGCCCGATCGTCAGCACGGCCGCGCCCGCAACCACCGAGTTCCGCTTGCCGAGCCGGTCGGTCAGGCGCGACGAGGTGTATGAGGCCGCGAGCTCCGCCACGCCGACCGCCACGATGGCGAATCCGACCTGTGAGGGGTCGAAGTCGTAGGTCGCCTCCAACCAGATCCCGTGGCCGAACACGAGCAGCTGGGCTGCACCGTTGAGGAGGCCGAACGTGGCGAGGGCGGCCCAGGCCGACGGGGAGAGGCTCGGCCGGGCGGCGGCCCCGGTCCCGGCCGACGTCGGTTTCGGCAGACGATCGGCCAGCAGCACGACGAGAGGCAGCGTGACGATGGCCAGGACCGCCGGCGCCGCTCGCCAGCCCAGCCGGTCGATGAGCAGTCCCATCATCGGCAGGCCGACCAGGGCGGCCCCGGCCCAGGTCATCTCCACCTGTCCGGTGGCCCGACCTCGCCGCTCGTATGCCACCTCGTGGCCGACCCAGGCGTTCATGCCGACGTGGTAGCCGATCCGCCCCAGGCCGTAGCAGACCAGGCCGATCGCCACTCCGGCTGAGCCGAGGGTGAACAGCACCATGCCGATGGCACCGAGCATCGCCCCGGTCATCATGACCCGGCGGGTCCCGACTCGGTCGGAGGTCCGACCGACGAGCGGTGCAGCCAACCCGCTCAGGTCCCGAACCGAGAGCAGCTGGCCGAGGCGGTCGACGTCGATGCCGGTACCCCTGGAGAACTCCGGCAGGAACGTGAACATCATCCTCGAGCCGGTGTTCAGCACCAGCCGGAGGGCGATCATCGTCGGCAGCGACCGCCGGACCTCGGGACGAAACGCCGAGTCCCGAGACGGTTCGGCTGCGGTCAAGGCTGGTGGCTGATCAGCTGTCGGTGCGCTCGGTGGTGTCGCCGCCCTCGGCGGCGCCTTCGGACGGCGTGTCGGCGGCGCCTTCGGACGGCGTATCGGTGGCGCCTTCGGACGCGGTGTCGGTGGCGCCTTCGGATGCGGTGTCGGCGGCGCCCTCGGGCGCGGTGCCCTGGCCCCGCCCGCCGGCCTTCTTCAACGTGTCGCCGACCTCGGCGCCGACGTTGGAGAACGTCTCCATCATGGCGTCCTTGAGCAGAGCGCCGATGTCCTTCATGTCGGAGCGAACCGCGGGGTCCTTTGCCGCATGGCCGAAGCTGGCGAAGGCCTCCTGGAGCTTCTCACCCAGTTCCTCGATCGCCCGCTTCGTGTCGCCAGGTGTCGATTCCGAGTCGGCTTCGTCCGCCTCCTGCTCGAGGTGGAGCTTGAGCTTGAGCCCCAGTCCCTCGACCTTGCTCCTGACCTCTTTCCAACTGTCCTGGGCCATCTGGCGATCCTCCTCTGTGCGTGGGCTCAGAGTAGCCGGAGCGGACGACCGGGATCACCGACCAACGTCCCGTTCTGGCTGATCGAACAGATGTTCGATGCTCTGTCTGGCTGATCGAACAGATGTTCGATACAGTGGCTGGATGGCGATCAGCCGGACCGAGCAGTTGGAGCAGCGAGTCGCTCCGGTCACCCTGGCCAAGGAGCAGCTGCTGCCGGTCCCGGACGCGCTCCTGCCGCTCTTCCCGATGGGTGGCCTCCAACAGGGATGGTCGGTCGGGGTCAGCGGTGCCGGCAGCTGGTCGCTGGCTCTGGCTCTGCTCGGCTCGGCGGCCGGGGCCGACGGCTGGTCGGCCTGTGTCGGGTTGGAGGAGCTCGGCCTGGTGGCGGCCGATGAGATCGGGGTCCGTCTCGATCGGCTGATCATGGTCGAGACCCCGCCACCGCAGCAGTGGGCGGCGGTCGTGGCATCGCTGGTGGAGGCGGTCGACGTCGTGTGTCTCGGGTCGGCCCGGTCGATCGGGGTACGGGATGCCAGGAGGCTGATGGCCAGGGCCAGGGAGCAGCGGGCGGTGCTGCTGCATCTCGACGGCGGCCGGTCCTGGCCCCAGGCGTTGGACGTGACGCTCAGCACCGAACCCGGCTCGTGGTCCGGGATCGGGCCCGGTCACGGCCATCTCGCAACTCGGCCGCTGTCGGTCACCGCCGTCGGTCGGCGGTCGATGGCAAAGCCTCGCCGGGTCGAGGTGCTGCTGCCGGGCCCCGGCGGTGGCCTTGCTCCCACCGGGCCGTCCAGGCCCGTCGGAGAGCTGGCGGTGGCCGGGCCCGTCGATGGGCCGGCGGTTGGTTCGGTGGCGGGGGAGGTCGGGCGGTGGCCGGTCTCCGCATGACCGTGGTCTGGTGCCCCGATTGGCCGGTCGTCTCGTGGGGGGTGCCCCTCGACGAGCCGGCTGCGGTCCTGGTGGCGAACCGGGTGGTCGCCACCTCTCCTGCGGCCAGGGCCAACGGCGTGGCGCTCGGGCAGCGCCGTCGTGACGCCCAGGGTCGATGTCCGGAGCTGGCCATCCTGGACCGGGACATCGATCGGGAGGCCCGGTTGTTCGAGCCGGTGGCCGCGGCACTGGATGCCATCACGCCGAGGGTCGAGGTCACGGGTCCCGGCCTCGTCGGCTTCCCCACCCTGGGTCCCTCACGGTTCTTCGGCGGCGATCGGGCCCTGGCCCACAAGACCGTCGAGCTGGTCGAGCCCGTTCTGGCTCGACGGGCCCCGGTCCGGGTGGCCATCGCAGATGGTGTGTTCGCCGCCCGGTTGGCGGCCAGGGCCACGGGCCCGTCCTCCGGGAGCGGGGGATCGGGCGAGCGTCGATCGGCGGCCGTCCGGATCATCGCCCCTGGGTCCACACCGGCGTTCCTGGCCGACCTGCCGGTGGCCACGCTCGACATGCCGGAGCTGACCGAGGTGCTCACCCGGCTCGGACTGACCACCCTCG
>JAHELU010000083.1:0-955 GCA_024644005.1 Acidimicrobiales bacterium
GGTCTCTGACGCGAAGTCGACCCCGTCGACCATCAACACCGCCACCTCCAGACCGGACAGATCACGGTGGATCAACTCATCGAGGGCCTTCTGGGTGCCTTGGACGAAGCGACGCGACACCGCCGACTTCGACTCACCCGTCGCTGACTCAGCGACATGACTGCCCATCGGTTCGTTCGCTCGGGGATACTTGCGGGTCGAGATCCCCGCCAACATCCGCTCGGTCGCCACCTGGGTCAACAGATCGCCCGACGACGCCGCAGCGAAGCTCGGCAACGACGGCTCGGCGCTCCCATCGGTCGCCGCGACCCGGGGCCGTCGGATCGGGACACGCCGACCGCCGAGCACCACCGATGTCGGTGTGGTGCCGTTGCGGAGATAGTCGCGATCGGGGTCCTTGGCGTCTTTCGGGCCGCACAGCGCCATGCGGTCGAGCTCCAACATCTCGGTCACCACCGCCAGCCCGGCAGTCACCGACAACGCCAACAGCCCCTCCCGGGCCGCTTTCGCGATCCCGGCCAGGGCGAGCTGGACCTCGCCCGGCAAGTCCTCGATGGCTTCGTTGCCGACTTCATCGACCAGCCGTACCGCCGGTCCGTCTACGTTGTTCATCAGGTGGTCCCTTTCCATCAGGTGATGTAGTGATCTCCTGACGATGCCACTCAGGCACCGCCCGGAGAGGGACCACCACCCCTCACATCAACAGCTCCCGGGACAATCTCCGCCGGCGTTCGGCAGGGATTGTGGACATTCCTCCCAGCATGGCGACCTCCTCCCGGACGGTCATGCTGGCGCACCCGAGCGGCCGCCCGTCAACAGGGTCGAAGGCGACAACCATGTGTTCGTTGCCGAGAGCGTAGGCCGCAGCGGCAAAGGCGTCCGACGCCGTGCGGGCCTCGGTGGTCGCGTGCCCCCAGCCCGTGGCGCTCGTTCCCTGCCAGAGGCGCAGACCTAC
>JAHELU010000083.1:965-19453 GCA_024644005.1 Acidimicrobiales bacterium
CAGGCCGGATGACCACATCGTCCGGCGCGTCGATGGTCGTCGACGTGACCGATCTCGTCAGGCAGGTGATGTCGGACACGGCGTCGTGCACGAACCCTTGCTCCCGGATTCGATGAACGCTCCGTGGGAGGGTGATCGATGTGACTTCGATCGTCGGCGCCACTCCGACGACCCTGCTCCGCTCGACCAAGAGGTCCAGATCGGCTGAGGAGAGGTCGTCATCAATCCCAGCAGCCATCGCCTGATTGATGTACATCCCCAGACCTGCCAGCACGAGCCAGCCGCCGGCAAAGGGATGGACTTCGCCGCCCAACGACGGATCGCGCATTGCGAGCGATCTCGTGTGATCGACGGCGTTCGCTGCCCGTACTCGTAGAACCCGATGGCCGGAGTCATCCACCAAGACAGGATGGCGGGACCACAGCAGGTCCAGGCGCCAGTTGGTCCCCCGGACGCCCGACGACCGCGGGTAGTTCCAGATCGAACAACCGTCCTGCAACGGCACTGATGTGGAACGGTCAAGTGTGGCGGTGGGCGTGGGTTCCGGGGTTTGGGGCCGCGCCGAACCGGGGGTTCGGGGTTGGCTGCTTGGTTGAGCAGGCGTCGGGGCCTCGGGGTCAGGGGTGGAGCGCCCGGAGCGGAGCGAGGACGAACGACCCTTGATGCCGGGGTGGCGGCTGCTACGTCACCCCGGATCGTGCCCTCGTTGGGGGTGGTGATCGGGCGGGGTGTTGGCCATGGGCCGGTCAGTCTGGGTTGGGTTGGCCGCCAGACTGATGTTCGCGGGTCGGGACCGCACAAGAGCGTCGCGCAGCGAGTTGCCCCATACTTTCGTCGGCTGTTCCCGTGACGGGGTTCAAAGTGCCGGCGGGGATCCGTGCTGCAGCGGCGGGCGCCCGGCCCATGGGCCAAACGGTGGTCTCGCCGGGCTCCAACCCGGAAGCGTCGGCGAGTCGAACGAAGTTCACGATCTCAATCGTTGGTGGCGTTGGCTTCGGCCCACCAGAACCCGGCGAGCTCCCGGGCGATCGCAGTGACGACGACCCTGCGGTTGTGCTTGCGGGCATCAAGGCGCCGGAAGCGGATCCCGGACAGAGCACGAACACGAGGGCGTCGAGGCGGTGGATGTCGGCCGCTGGGATGCCGTGGAGCGTGTTCGGGTGGCGTTGGAGCCGTTCGGGGCGACGGGGTTGTTCGATGCCGAGCTGCGCCTGAACGGAGTGGCGTCGGCGGGTGAGTGGTGCCTATGCGGCTGGATGGTGTGGTGACGATGAACCCGATGTATCGGGCTTGGTGGCGGGCCCTGATGGACCTCCGCCCTCTGCTGCGGTTCCTAGCCGAGCGGTTGCCGAAGCTGGTCCCGTGGACGATCCGGGCCCGGTCGCTAGCCCATTTGTTCGTCGGCAACCCGATCCAGACCCTGGCCGGCCTCGACGCCGCCTCGCTGGGGCTGGTGCTGGGTTGGCCGGCCCGGCCGCTGCTTATCGGCTTCATCGGAGTGGTCTTTGTCGTTGAGATCACGCATCGGGTGTTCTATCGGTCGAGGTGTTGGCTGATTGGGTGGCGGGAGGCGTGGCGGTTCCGTCGCCGCTGGCCCTCCGACTGGGCCGGGGTCGCCGCCAAGACGGCCCGGCGATCCGTTTCCACGACCTGCGCCACACCCACGCCAGCCTGCTCCTGGCCGCCGGTGTCCCTGTGCTCGACATATCCCGAAGGATCGGCCACGCCTCCGCAGCGGTCACCTTCAACGTCTACGCCCACGTCGTACCGGGCCAGGGGCGCGAGGCAGCGAACAGCTTCGCCGACCTGCTCGGCGACCAGGGCGACGGGCAGCGATGATGTTCCGCCGGGGCTCGGGCCGCCGAAGTGTTGCCCGAATGTTGCCCCTCGGCTCCCACAGTGCCAGGAATGACCAGAGCCGACCCTTGCGGATCGGCTCTGGTCAGCATCTCAAGCTGGTGGCGGGGGCAGGATTTGAACCTGCGACCTTCGGGTCATGAGCCCGCAAGGCTCCACCCTCCCCCACCGACGCTGACCGGCAACCACCCCTCCTGAAGAGTCCAAACACGCCATCGTCAACCACTCTCGCCGTGTTTCGACCACGAGAGCCGACGGGGCCGTTGATGACCGATTGATGACGGGCACACCAGGAGCCGTTCCCGGGTCAGCCCAGATCCGGTACGAGTTCGAACCCGGCCACGTGACGGGGACGGACCACGCTGAAGTGGCGGCGGTCAAGCGTCGCGACCACCGTCTGTTCGAGCCGCTCCGCCACCGCCACCACGCTGGCATCGGTGCCCCCCAGCGAGAGGTCGGCGTACTCGTCAACGAGATTGGCGATCCGCACGATGTCGGCATCCGTCAGCGTCTCGAGGACGATGTCACCATCGGCGCTCGATCGGAAGAAGCGCGCCTCGGCGTTCGGCCCGATCCGACGGCCGATCAGGTACGCCGCTTCGGCAACTACGAGCGGCGTCGTCCGAAGCGAACCGGTCACCCCGGTCAACACGTCGACGCATGCTCGATGATGCGGATCGGCGGTATCGGCCGCAGCGAGGAGCGGGCCCGTGTCGACGATCAGCACTCGTCAGTCGCGGCCAAAGCCCTCGGCCAGCATCTCATCGACATCAGCGGCGCTCCGACCATCGGTCGACGCCCCCAGGGCGACGAAACCTAGCTTCTTGGCTTCGCCAGTGTCATCGACGGGCAACGCCGCGGCGAGCTCGGCGACAAGCTCGCCCAGTGTGACCCCGCGCCGAGCCGCCTCGGCCCGCAGCCGAGCGAGCACCTCATCGGAGAGATCGAGCGTGATTGGCATACCACCAGTGTACGTGCACTGCGCATCCCTGTCCGTCCTGTGTGCACGCCGCCAAGGCCACATCCCCGCCTGACCTGCGCCAACCGGAGTTCGCCTGCGATGACGGTCGACCAGCCGCCCTGCGACCTTCGGGTTATGGGCCCCATCCCGTTGACCGGCGCTCACACGAGTCTGCCACTGGGGGTCCAGCGCCAGTAGGGGTTTCCGCTGGAGCCACCGGGGTTGGCATGTCTGGACCTGGGCCGACCCGCCGAGGCATAGCTGGCGGATAGGTGGCGCACCTCCTCACCGGGACGAGCCTCGGTCGTTACCGCTGCTGCCCGTGACGACCAAGTGCTCGTCGAGTAAGCAGCGCTGAGTTCACCGTGGGTGGTCGCATTACCGTGCATCAAATCCACGCACATCGCCGGATATGCACCGCCTGGAGGCGAGCTCAAGGCGGCGTTACCGGTTGTTTCGACGGGGGTTGGGATTGGGAACCGGGGTCAGCAGGACTGGAGGTTGCCGAGGTGGCTGTGGACGAAGGCTTCGTTGGGGTTGGTGGGGTCGGAGCAGATCTGGGGCGGCCAGCTCGTGGGATGGGCGTAGCCGGTGGCGCCGGCGACGAGCCCGGCGATCGCAGGGATGTCGGTCGAGGTCGTAACGGCCTGGGACGGAGCAGGTGCGGCGAGAAGGGTGCTGAGAGCGAGCACGGTGATGGTCGTGAGGCGGGCGATGGTTCGGTGGTTGCGGTTGTGGTAGTCAGGGTTGGTAGTCATGGCTTCGATGTCAGTCCGAGCGGTTGTCGCCGAGTTCGCTCTTGGCTCGCGTCCTGTTGACCGGCCATCCGCTCATCCTGGTTTCCGCTGCCTTGAGCAGTCCGAGATGGTGTGGGGCCGTGGCTGAGCTCGGCGATCTGGGACCGTTGCGGGTGGGCGGCGTGGCTGTCGATGAGTGAGGTGGGCCGGTTCATGAGCTACGTATCGGGCAAGCGGTTCTCTCCCCTCCTGCGGCTGGCCGCGTTCACCGGCATGAGACGCAGTGAGCTGCTGGGGCTGCTCTGGCGTGACGTCGATCTCGACGTGGCCGTCGTCCGGGTTCGCCGAGCCCGTATCAAGGACGGGTACACCATGGTCGATAAGGAGCGGCCGAAATCGACCCGTGGCCGACGGGTGATCGACCTCGACCCGACGACGGTGATGGCTCTCAAGCAGTGGCGACGCGCCCAGGACAAGGAGCGCGAAGCCTGGGCGGACGCCTACGAGGACTCGGGTGCCGTGTTCACCAACGAGGACGGAACGAAGCTCCACGCCGACCGCATCGCCCAGGCGTTCGAGCGTTGGGCCACCGCCGCTCCGGTGCCAACCATCCGCTTCCATGATCTCCGCCACACCCACGCTTCGCTGCTGTTGTCGCAGGGAGTGCCCATGGTCGATGTGGCCTACCGCCTGGGCGACTCGCCGGAGACGGTTCTGTCGACGTACGCCCACTTCATCCCGGGCCAGGGCCAGGCAGCCGCAGCCCTGTTCGCGCAGATGGCCGACGGTCAGGCGGGGCGATAGGTGGCGGATAGCTGGCGTTCGGCCTATCCGAGCCACCGGAACGACGAAGGCCGACCCTTGCGGATCGGCCCTGATCGGCTAAATCTAGGTGATTTCGGCTTGGTGGCGGGGGCAGGATTTGAACCTGCGACCTTCGGGTTATGAGCCCGACGAGCTACCTGACTGCTCCACCCCGCGTCGAGTGGACCCCCATGTTACCGCCTCACGACCTGCCCCCACACCACCAGCGCCCCAAAGACCCCAAAGACCCGAGTCGCGAGACGGAGGGATCCCGTCCGACGAGCGCGAGATAGCGGCTAACGATGTCGGCGTCCGGATCGACCGGCACCTCGGTCTCGGCTACCAGCTGGGCGCCTGGCCTGGTCGGCCCGCATCGGGCCGACCGGGCCGTAGGAGCGGAAAACGACGACAGCGCCCGCCGAGGCGGTGCGCTCCCGATTCAGCCGGCGTGCGTGCCGGTACCTGCCGAGGGTGTAGCCGTCGCAGCGCTAGGTTTCTGCGACGACCACACCCAAGGCGGCCCCCCGTCGGGATTGTGGTCACCGACGAGAGGGAGGTCCTCTGCCTCGAGCACGGCGGAAGAAGATCGAAGCTTGAGAGGACCCGATCTCGTTAGCCCATGAAGACGACTCCCGCTATGTTCGGTAGGGCCAGTGCTCCGGCTGAGGCGGCCGAAGAAAGCAAGACAAAGAGACGGCGAGACATTATGATTGCTCCCAGCAAGTGGTGGTACGACTTCATGTCGATGTTGCCACTAGCTTGTCTCTCCGGTCTCTCTCGATTACCTCTATTTCAGCGCCCCTAGAGGCCACACCATGGGGACAAGGTACGAAGAACGCCCCTGACCAGGGTTTTCGTACAGTGGAAGGCGTCGGCAAGTTTCTCGGGTGAAATGTCCGTCAGGCTGATTTCCTGGTCCGGAGGGTGGTGCCATCGGCCCGCAGGTCGGCCACGTCCCGCTTGATCGTGCGCTCGCTCACGGCCAGCGCCTGGGCCAGATCGATGATTCGAGCCGATGCCCCCTGGGCTGCCGCCTCGTTCGTGAGCCGGACGAGCTGCCGGCGACGCCGCTCGGCCGGTATCTCCAGCTCCCAGTCCGTCGGCTCGGACACGGTCCACGTCACCTCGACGTATTCGTCCGAGCTGAGCGAGCGGCCCATCGGGGCATCGAGCGCAGGTACGAGTACCCGTCTCCTCACGACGAAGCGACGCTGGTAGTCCTCGGCGATTCGCAGGTGCTCGGGGATCGACGTCCAAGCCCGATCGACGAGGTCGGCGGCGAGCCCGGTGAGGCTGGACGTCAGCAGGTCGTAGGCGAGTCGGAACTGCTCGGTGGCGTCGGTCTCCCGGTCGATGGCCGCCAGCACCTCGGCGCAGATCCATGCGGTGACATGGGCGTCCTCGGCTCCGGCCATGTTCAGGGCCAGAGCCCGATCGGCGAACATCGCCGCTCTCGATCGGTCGCCGAGGGCCAAGGCGGCGTAGGCCCGGTTGGCCTGCACGTTCGGGAGCAGGGTCTCCAGCGGGTACTCCTCCCCCAGCCTCAGCACCTGGTCGAGGTGGACCACCGCAGCCCGCGCGTCCCCACCCTCCAGCTCCAGGCGGGCCATCACCCGCCGGGCCTCGATCTCGCCGGCGCTGTCGCCCTGGGCGATGGCTCGGGTCATCAGATCGGTCAGCCGACGCCGGGCCAGCCGCCGCTTCCCCTGGCGGAGGTCGATGCTCGAGACCACGCACATGGCGATGCACTCGTGGGGCTGGTCGCCGACGGACCGGAAGTACACCGCAGCGGATGAGGCCAGCTCCGCCGCGGCGTCGTCGTCACCGAGCAGTCGGTGGTTGAGCAGTGCCGAGTTGATCTTGACGAAGGCCTCGCCCCGTCCATGACCGAGCGACCCGAAGACGTCGCTGGCTGCTGCGAAGTAGTCGATGGCCTGGCCACCGTGACCGCGCAAGGTGTGGAGCGACGCGAGGTTGACGAGGTTCATCCCCTCGCCCATGCGGTACCCGATGGCTCGGCTCGTGTCGAGCGCAGCGGCAAAGAGCCGCTCGGCGTCGTCGTAGCGACCGAGCTTCGACTGGGCCGCCCCCTGGTAGTTCAGCGCCTCGACCTTGCCACGGTGGTCGCCGATGCGCTCGGCATCGGCCGCGGCCCGGGCGAGGTGCTCCTCGCCGGCCTCGTCGTCGAGCAGATCGACCAGGGCCTTGCCGAGCGTGATCTCGGCCTCGATCCTCGACGAGGTGTCGGCGGCGACGGCCAAGGCCTCCTGGCTCTGCTCGACCGCTCCCCGGAAGTCACCGGCCCGGTACCTGGCCACGCCGACGGCGGTCAGCAGCCCGACAGACGGTTCGCCGGCATCGGTGGCCCGGGCGACCGATGCCAGCGCGAGCTTCGCCGCCTCTTCCGGCTCGTCGGTGTTGAGCAGGAGCCACACCTCCCGCTCCGCCAGCTCGAGCTCCACCGGCAGCGGCAGGTCGACTTCGCGGAGCCGCTTCAAGACGATCGTCTGCTCGCTCCGGCGGCCGAGGACGTCGAGCGCGGCCTCGTAGCCGAGCAGGTCCCTGGCCCGGTCCTCGAGATCGATGCCGAGGTCCTGGGCCGCCTCGTCGGCCTGCCCGTAGTGCTCTGCCGCGGTGCGGTACCCGTTGACCGCCAGCGCCTCCCTGGCTGCGACGAGATGCCAGTGGTGGGCGTCGGACATGCAGCGGGCGAGACGGGCGTGGTAGGCGAGCTGTGCCGGCTGCCGATCGTCTCTCGACTCGAGCGCAGCGTAGATCCGCTCGTGGACCCGTTTCTGCCCATCGGGGGGCACCAGCCCGTACACCACGCGACGGGTCTGGTCGTGGGCGAACCGGCACACACCATCGTCATCGTCGACAACGAAGCCGCGGTCGGCCATCCCGGCCAGCGCCTCGATCGTCGCGCGACGGTCCACCGCCGCGATCTCGGCCAGGAGCTGGGCAGAGGCCGGTTCGGCCAGCGCAGCGAGCGCTTCGGCGACGCTGCGAACCTCCGGCTGTAACGCCGAGATCCTGGACTCGAGCGACTTCACCACCGACGACGGCAGATCCAGCCCGCCGACGGCTCCGCCATCGATCGCAGCGCCATCACCGACCAGGGCGCTGGGGTTCCTGACCGCCTCCAGCACGTACAGCGGGTTGCCGTTCGTCTGCCCAACCACCTCGTTCATGGTCGCCCCCGGCAGACCACCGGGCCCGACATGGGCATTGACCAGTTCTCGAACCTCGGCACCGTTGAGCGGGCCGACCACCAGGCGGCTGGCCGATGGGAGCGCTTCCAGCTTCGAGATCCCGGACCAGACGGACCGGGACTGCTCGGCCTCGAACCGGCGGTAGCTCAGGCAGAGCAAGACGCCACTGCGGGCGAGCCGGCTGCCGAGCTGGACGAGCACCTGCATCGAGTCGTCGTCGCACCAGTGGATGTCCTCGAGCACGACCAGCGTCGGGCCGAGCCCGCCCTGGGCCAGGATGACCCGGGCCAGCGCCTCGCTCATGCGTGTCGGCTCCTCGTCCGGGCGCAGCGGCCGGCTCGGCTCGACACCGTCGATCAGCCGGGCGATGTCCGGTAGGACCTCAGCCGCCTGCTGGAGCCAGACGGGCTCGACCACCTCGGCCAGGTGCTCGCCCCGGAGGCCGGTCACGGTGGCGGCCAGCGCCTCTCGCAACGTCTCGTATGGACGCATTCGGGACAGCTCGGTGTGGCCGGCCGACAGGATGCGCAGCCCGCGCCAATCCGCTGCCTCGGTGAAGGCCTCGATCAGTCTCGTCTTGCCGATGCCCGGGTCGCCCTCGACCAGCACGACCCCGCCACTGCCCATCAGCAGCTCGTCGGCCCGACCGAGCAGGACCGCCAGCTCCTTGGACCTACCTATCAGTGCGCTCGAGCCGGCCATGGTGGGATGATGGCCGACGGCATGAGCCGGCGCGTCGGTCCTGATCCGTTCCATGAGCTCGACCGTCTCGGCCGACGGCTCGACCCCCAGCTCCGATTCGAGCACCTGCCGGCACTCGTCGAACTGTCGCTCCGCGGCCGGCGTGTGACCGAGCATGGCGTGGAGCCGCATCACCTCCCGATGGAGGTCCTCGCGGAGCGGATCCTGCTTCACCAGCGTTGCTGCGAACCTGAGCGCGACGTCGTATTGCGACCGCGATTTGTAGAGCTGGATGAGCTGGACGAGGGCGCCGTGATAGCGGTCCCGGATGCGGTTGCGCTCCGGCTCGATCCAGTCGTGGTAGTGGCCGGACAGGAAGTCACCGGGGTAGCCGTTGACGATGTTGGCGAGCCGGTCGGCCAACACGCCGCGGATCTGCCGGGTCCTCAGCTCGCGCTCGATGTCGGTCAGCTGCGCCTCGAAGTCCTCGGCATCGACCGAGATGTGATAGGCGCCGGTGAACTGCACCGAGCCGGGTGAGGTCACGAGCAATGGCGGAATGCCAGCCTCGGCCGCTGCGCTCTTGATCTGCCAGAGCGAGTTGCTGAGCCGCTTCCTGGCCCGGTCCTCCGGGAGCTCCGACCAGAAGCGGCCGGCGAGGAGGTCCCGGGTCTGGGGCCGGTCGCGGTTCATGACCAGATAGGCCACGAGGGAGACCGCCTGTGGTGGCAACGACTCGAGCGACCGCTCCCCGAACCGCACACTGAACCCGCCGAGCAGGCGGACCCTGATCGTGTCTGACTCCACGGGTCCACAGTAATCAACAAACACCGACATCTCGAAGGCACGGCGCCCGAAACGCGCAATTCTCTGCGACCGCCGGAGCCGCCGACAGCGGCTGAAGAGCCTGCGGCCGCCGCCCGATCAGGCGTTGGCCGGCTGGAACGGAACCTGACAGAACCCGTGGTTGCAGTAGCCGCGAGGGTTCTTGGCCAGGTACTGCTGATGGTACGACTCGGCGTAGTAGTAGCCCGTCGAGGGGGCGATCTCCGTTGTTATCTCACCGAATCCGCTCTCGGTGAGCGCCGACTGATACGCCTCCCGGCTGCGCAGCGCGGCCTCGGCCTGCTCGTCGCTGGTGGTGTAGATCGCCGACCGGTACTGGGTGCCGATGTCGTTGCCCTGCCGCATGCCCTGGGTGGGATCGTGGTTCTCCCAGAAGATCTTGAACAGCTGGTCGAGGTCGACGACGGCCGGGTCGTAGACGACGAGCACCGCCTCGGTGTGGCCGGTCAGCCCGGTACAGGTCTCCTCATAGGTCGGGTTGGGGGTCGTGCCGCCGGCATAGACGGCGGCCGTGGTGTAGACGCCCTCTTGCTCCCAGAACAGCCGCTCGGCGCCCCAGAAGCAGCCCATCCCGAACACGATCGTCTCCATGCCGTCGGGGAACGGCCCCACAAGTGGGTTGCCGTTGACGTAGTGGGCGTCCGGTACCGGCACCTCGACGTCCCGGCCGGGGAGGGTGTCCTCGGGGGCCGGCACACGCAGATCGGCAGGATTCATCCGTCGAAACATGCCTTCAAGGCTACCGGTCATCCACCGACCCGGAACGAACCGAGAGGCCCACCGGCAACGGGTTCACGACATGTTCAGATGCTACCGGTCCGCCTCCGGATCGCTCGACTGCTGGTCTGTCTAGCCGCCGTCTGCGGCCGCCTCGTCGTCAGCGACCGCGGACTCCTCAGCAGACGTCTGGGGCTCAGTGGTGTCCGGCGTCGCTCGCAAGCCGCCGAGCAGTTCCTGGGCGGCAGCCAGGGCCAGCCGGGCCCGGGTGCGCATCATCTCGGCCTGCTCGCCCTCGCCGTTGTTCTCCGCCTCCCGAGCATCGGCCAGGAGCTGATCGGCCTCGGCGATCAGCTCGACCACCGACTTCCCTTCTGCGCTGAACGGTGCCTCGAGGGCCTCAGGGGCGTCCTCGGTCTGGTCGGTGCCGTCGTCGGCGGCCGCCGGGGCGTCCTCTCCCCCGGGGTCGGCCGAGACGAGCACACCGCTGATCGCCTCCTGCACACTGCGACCCATGAAGATCCGATCGCCGTTGACCGCCATGACCCGCTGCAGCTCGGGAACGGCCGTGGCGCTGTTGGCCTCGACGTAGACCGGCCGGACGTAGACGATCGTGTCGTCCACCGGGACGATGCTCATCTCACCGAATTGGACCTTGGCCCCGGCCTTCTCCTTGATGAACTCGGTCAGGTCGTCGTTCTTGCGGATCTCGGAGTGGACGAGATCGGGAGCGTCGACCTGCCCCCCGGGCAGTCGAAGCAGCACCAGCTCGCCGTAGTTCTCCGGATCGGAGCGGGCCATCATGATGCCGGTCAGCTCCGGACGAGCGGTGCTGGTGCCAGCTGCTCCCGAGCGGGGGACGAAGGCCCGCTGCAGCACGAACTCGCTCTCGCTCTCCCCCGGCAGCCTGGCCATCAGGTACTGGGGGGACATCGAGCCGGCCGGGGCGGCGGCGCGCTCGGCCTGCTGGGCCTCGATCCTCGGTTGGGACGCGATCGACCAGGCGACGTCACCTTGGATGAACTGGGTCGGGTCGTCGACCACGTAGTTCGACCACATGTCGGTCTGCACGGTGAAGAGGTCCTCCGGGTAGCGGAGGTGCCGGCGCAACTCGTCCGGCATCTCGGCGCCGTCGGTGAACAGGTCGGGGAAGGCCTCGGACCAGGCGTTGATCAACGGGTCACCGTCGTCGACGATGTACATGGTGACCTCGCCGTCGTAGGCGTCGACGACCGCCTTGACCGAGTTGCGCACGTAGTTGTACCCGCCCGACAGCGAGCCGGACACGTTGGTGATCACCGACTGCGAGTACGGGTAGTCGGATGTGGTGGTGTAGGCGTCGATGACCCAGAAGATGCGATCCTCGGCCACCACGGGGTACGGATTGCTGTCGAAGCGCAGGAAGGGGGCGACCTCCCGGACCCGGCTCTCGACGTCCCGGTTGTAGATGACCCGCGACCGGTCGGTCACGTTCCGCGAGATGAGGGGATCGACCTCCCGGAATCGCAACGAGAACGCGACCCGGCGGATGAACGAGCCCATCGGCACGCCACCCTCGCCGGTGTAGCTGTAGAGGACCGAGTTGTTGTCGCTGGTCTGGTAGTCGACCTCCTGGCGGTCGGCCGCCACGATGGCGTAGCCGCCCAGACCCTCTCCGAAGTAGATGCGGGGCTGCTCGATGGTGGTCTCGAGCGCAGGGTCGATCCGGGTGTCGCCGAGGCCGCTCACCAGGAAGTCGAGCGCCCGGGACTCGCCGGAGACCGCCCCCGTGACGTCGTCGTAGGCCTCGGCCATGGCCAGCCCGTAGCCGTGGGTGAAGATGACGTGCTGACGCTCCCACGACTCGCCGACCTCGCCCACGTTGAGACCCCGGACCGACAGGACGACCGGCCGCGTCTGGTCACCGACCTGGTAGCGATCGACGTCGAGGACCGGGGAGAATCCGTAGATCTTGCGCTCTGCCTCGCTCCTCGTCACCTCCTCGGTGGCCAGCCGCGGATCCACGACGGGAACGTTCGACAGGACGTCCTGGTAGTTGGCGACGTCGGCCTCGGTCAGGCCCGGCGAGTAGTCGAACGGCACCGAGGTCACCCGCTCGTCGTCCAGGCCGTAGGCGAAACGAGTGGCCTGGATGTTGCGCTCGACGAAGTCCGCCTCCCGCTGCGACTCGACCGGCTGGACCCGGACCCGCTGGTAGATCAAGGGGAAGACGCCACCGATCACGAAGTGGCTCACCAGCCAGATGCCGATGGCCACCGCCGGCAGTCCCCAGCCCGGCCGGCGGATGTTGGCGACGAACAACGCTGCGCAGAACAGCGAGATCAGGGCCAGCAGGTTGAGCGCAGGCAGCTTGATGTTGACGTCGGTGGCCAGCGCGCCGTCGTAGGCGCCCGTCGAGGAGGTGACGAGATGGAACCTGTCGAGCCAGTACGCGGCGGCCCGCAACAGGGCCAGCACGGCCAGTAGCACGGACAGGTGGAGCTTGACCCCCGACGAGACCCGGTCCTGGGGGACCGACGCCCGGATGCCACCGTTCAGGTAGTGGGCCACCAGCACCACGATCAGGGTGAGGACCAGGGCGGCGAAGAACCAGTCTACGACGAAGGTCCAGAACGGCAGCTGGAAGACGTAGAACCCGACGTCCCGATCGAACAGGGCGTCGGTCCGACCGAAGTCGCGGCCATTGCGGAACAGCAACCAGGTCTCCCACTGCGACGAGGTGTTGGCCCCGGCGATCAGGCCGAACAGTGCGGCGATCCCGAAGCGGACCTTGCCGGCCTGGGCACCGACGACGGCGTGGTACCGCTCGACGAGATCCTCTTCGGCCGACTCGGGACGGCTCTCGGGCTTGAGGCGATCGGCGAGGTACAGGTTGCTCCACAGGATGGCGAAGAAGATGAGCGTGAAGACGGCCGCCAGGAACAGCTTGGTACCGAGGATCGTGGTCCAGACCGAGCCGAGCCCCATGTGGTCGAACCACAGCCAATCCGTGTAGAAGCTGGCGACGCCGTTGGCCGACAGGAACAGCACGAAGAGCACCGCAACGGAGATCAACGCAACGATGCGGAACCTGGACGTCTGTGGGGTGCGGAGCGTACGCATCTGGGCCGATCGTACCGCCCTCATCCGCTGGGGCGTGATCGGGCGCAGCGAAATCGAGCACCAGGCCCCGGCCGCCGGGCGGCAGACGGCCCTATCGCGAGCCGGTCACGACCCGAGCTGTCATGGCTCGGCGATCATCACCAGGCAGCGGCAGCCCGGCAGCGACAGCGGCCTGGCGTGACCGCTGGGAAAGGGCTCGCCCTTGACGACGTCGGCTCGGCTCCGGTTTATCTCGCACACCGGATCGGGGTCGCTGCGTGGATCGATCACCCAGGAGATCGGCGCCGACGGCTCGATCGAGTCGTAGAGCCCGATGGCAAACGCCTCGAACAGTGCATCCTCGGCGAGATCGGGCAACCCGATGTTGCGGAAGTCCCGGTAGAGCGACCGGATGGGCTCCAGGATGCGCTCCCGATCGTGGTCGGTGGCCTGCTCGAGCGCCTGAACGGTCGGTAGCCGGACCTTGTCGACGATGTACTTGGCCAGCTGCCGGACGAGGTTGTCGAGCGCCGAGCTGGACAGGTCGCTGGCGCCGCCGGCCCGTGCCCCGGCCTGGGCGATCTCGACCAGGCCGCGCCGCACCGGCCCGAGGTACCGGTCGATCTGATCACCGAACGTCGGCAGCTCGTCGACACGGAGCTCTCCCCTGCCGGCCCGGAGGCGGTCGAGCACGTCGCTCTGATCGTCGTTGAGGGCTCGTCGCAGCTGACGTCGGAAGTTGGGGCCGGAACGGGTCAGGGCCGCGTCCCTGGCCGCGAACTCCCTCGGCAGCCTGCCGGTGAAGGGGTCGGTCAACAGGAGATCGCCCCTGGTCCGATCCGGCTGGACCGAAGCGGTCCTGGAGGCGACCGTGGTGATCAACTCGTCAGGAGACCCCACCTCGGGGAGGGCGATCGGGGGCGCCGACCCCCTCTCGGGCTCCGTCTCGACGCCGACCCCGGCGCCTTGCGCCCCGAGCGCACCTGCCGGTTCGATGTCGTTCACCTCGATCGTGGTGAATCCCTCGACGAGGGACAGCTGCGAGCCGTCTGCCGGTGGTCGGTTGACGTCGTCCGCGTGACCGGGTACGTCGTCGAGGTCGATCTCGGGCACCTCGTCGACGTCGATCACGGTCACGTCGTCGTCCTCGGCGGCGGGATCGCCCGGTCGCTCGCTCGCCGAGCCGGCGAGCTCGGTGTCGACCCGCAGGCTCTCGAACGCCTCGGCTCCGTCGTCGAAGCTCGATGCATCCTTCGATCGCCCGCTGGCTGCCCGGCGGTCCTCGGCGGCATCGGCGCCCTCCGTACTCGTCGACTCGTCGCCGGCATCGGCCGGTTCCCCCGGTGGTTCGTCGTCGGCTCCCTCACCGAGCGGCGCGACCGCCTCGAGCGGGCCGGCGTCGTCGTGAGACGCCGCTTCGCCCGCCGGTGCCGGCGACGACCCGGCCTCGAGCGAACTGATGAGCCCGTCCACCTCTGCGGCATCCTCGCCCTCGATGACCGGTGCCCGATCGGCGTCCGGCGTGCCGGCGAAGCTCGTGAACGCCGAGGCGTCGACCAGCGCGTCGGCCACCTCGTCGAGCTCCGAGCGGGCGACGGCCAGCGACATGGCCAGCCGATCCCTGGCTGCGATCATCCGGTCCATCTCGCCCTGGGCCTGTCGCCGCTCCGCCACCAGTTCGGAGATGACCTGCTGGCGCAGCGTCTCGGCGTCGGCCACGATCTGGCGGGCCCGCTCCTCGGCACCGGCCTGCTCGGCCCGTGCGGTGGCCTCGGCCTCGGTCAGGATCTTCGACGACTCCTCGAGCACCGCAGCCCGGTGCTCCTCGGCTTCGCCGGTGATCCGATCCGCCGTGGCCTCGGCCTCGCTGGCCAGCCTGGCCACCAGCTCCTCGGTCTCGGCCTGCTTCTCGGCCACCAGGCTCTCGGCCCGCCGCTTGGCCTCACTCAGCTCGGACCGGGCCTGGGACTTGAGGGAGGCGGCCTGGGTCTCCGCCCGCTTGAGGATGTCGGCGGCGGCGGAGCGAGCCGACTCGAGCACCCGTGCCGTCTCCTGGCCGAGCAGCTCGATGACCCGGTGCTCGTCGAACGCCCCGGTCCCGGGACCACCGTCGACCGCTTCGCCGTCCTCGGGCGACCGATCGCCATCGACGGACCGCTGGACCAGCTCGAGCTCGAGGTCCTTGATCTCGTCCCTGAGGCTCTCCAGCTCCTCCTCGAGCTCCTCCACCCGCTCGTGGGCGGGCGTCCTGGCCTCCAGCTGACCCAGGCCGGCGTACTCCTGCTGGTGCTCCAGGGCGGCGGCCAGCCTGCTCAGGTAGCGGCGGACGGCGTCCTGGTCGTAGCCACGGAAGGCGGTGGGGAAGACCGCTCTGGCGATCTGGGTCGGAGCGAACTCGTGATCACTCTGGAGTGCCATGCCTCGATCGTACGGCCAGGAGCACGACGAGTGCTGGACCTCCTGTCATCGCGAATCGGCTCTGTCAGCGCTCAGGACCCCGGCGGGTGGGTGCAGCCGCTCGCTTCGTCAAGGTCGGATTCCGGCTCCACGAGCCGGAATCCGCGCCCCGTTCCTCCTGGTCGGTGCGCCTACCGGCGCACCTGTCCTAGCCCGGGTTCGCCGCAGCGTACTCCTCGACGGCGTCCACGTCGCCGCCGATGCCGGCCAGGGCCGCCAACGCCTCGTCGAGGTCGTTCACCGGCACGATCTTCAGATCGTCGCCGGCCTTGTCCATCACCGCATCGAGCTCGGCGTCGGCCAGCCGGGCCGGCACGATGAACACGTCCGCTCCCAGCTCCCGAACGGCGGCGGTCTTCTGCAGCACGCCGCCGACCGCGCCGACCTGGCCGGCGGCATCGATCGTCCCCGTGACGGCCACCTTGGCACCGCCGGTGAGCTCGCCCTCTGTGAGCTGGTCGAGCACCGCGAGCGTGAACGCCAATCCTGCGGACGGCCCACCGACGGAGCCGCTGTCGATCTCCACCGTGAACCCGAAGTCGTTGAGGTACTGCGGGCGATCCGCCGGTTGGATACCCAGGAACCCGCTCTCCGGGGCGTCGGGATTGGGGGCCAGGGTGATCGTGATGTCCCTGGTCTCCTCTTCGCCGAACCGCTGGACCGAGAGGGCGATCTCGTCACCCGGGCTCCGATCGGCCAGGATGTCGACGAGCGCGTTGGTGCTGAGGGTCGGCTCGCCGTCGATGGCCAGGATGGAGTCGCCGAGCACCAGCACCTGCTCCGCCGGGGTGTCCGGCACCAGCTGCTGGACAACCACCGCATCGGTCTTCACCGCCTCGTAGCCCAACTCCTCGAGCGCAACGGCAACGGCGATCTGCTTCGAGCTGTTCATCATCGACAGGTTGAACTGGCGGTTCTCCTCGGGGGTGCGATCGCCGAAGATCTCCTCCTCGGGCAGGACGGTGGCATCGTCGTCGACCTTCAGCCACAGGTACTCCCACAGGTTGGGCCGCTGCCGGACCCGGACCGTGGTCAACAGCAACTCCCCCTCGCTGGGGTACTCCTCCGCCCCGGCGACCTCGAGCAGCGGTTCGGTGTCCTTGGCCGAGCCGGGCACGAGGGCGACGTACGGCACCCGGAGCAGCACACCCCCGAGCACGACGGCACCGAGGATCACCGCCAGGAGCCCCCCGGACCACATCCAGAGCCGGCGGCTTGCCAGCTCGGCGGCGCGGTAGGGCGACGTGACCGGCCGGAAGACCTCGGTGCCCGTGGCCGACCTGACAGAAGCGGAGCGGGCTGCCTGATCCGCCACGTCCGGACCGGGTAGACTCTCGGGGTCTCGCTCCATCGTCCTCCTCATCGGACGGTCGTCGCTCGGGCGTAATGCTATGAACCTACAGTCACCCCCCGAAAGTCCGAGGAAAGCGTGACCGGCGCCGACCGGGACGCGTCGCCTCGGCGCCATGATGCCCAGCGCCTCTCGGGTCCGCCCGCTTCCAGGATACGGACTCCGCTGTGGCGGCGCATAACCGCCCTCTTCACGCTGTCGTTCCTGTCGGTGCTCGGCGGCCTGGCCCTGGCCGGGATCCTCGGGCTGGCGGCGCTGCTGCTCCTGTTCGTGCTCGAGCGGGCCATCGCCACCTGAGGGACCGGCATGCGGAGTTCAGATGCGAACTCAGACAATGGTTCGGGCCTGGCCAGAATCATCTGCCGTTGATTTCTTGGGTCTCGTTGTCGTCAGCCTCTCAACGAGCTTCTCCCGTAGATCGCGCATGCTCTGCGGGTCTGCCAGGTGTGGGATAGGTTGGCCAACTACGCTTGCTGCGGATCGAACGTTCAGGCGGACGGGCCAGGCGGCGCAGTTGTCGCGGTGAACCCACTTCGATCTCGGACCGGCTCCTCATGACCCACTCCCGACACTGCCCCCCACACCAGAGCACCGCGAGGCGAGTCCCCCACCGGCCGCCGCCGACCCGAGCCGGCTGGCTTCTCGCAGTGCTGGCCCTCATCGCTGCCAGCTGCAGCGAGGGTGGTGTCGCCGAGCTGTCCACCAAGCCGATCCTGTCGACGACCAGCTCGGAAGCTGCCGTCGTCACCACCGCAACCGCCGGCTCGGACGACGGGGCCGACGACGGCCAGGCTGCTGCCGGGTCGTCGAGCGTGCTCCGGCTCTCGCAGCCGAGCGAGTCGGCCCCCTCGACCACCGACGATGCCGAGAGCTCGTCCGAGACCGGCGCGGAGACGACCTCGTCCTCGGCCTCCGGGTCGACGATCGCTGCCAGCGGCTCGTCGTCGACGGCTCAGACGACGGTGGCGCCACGATCGACTCCACCCACCGCCGCTGCCCGACCGAGCCAGCTGCCGGACTCCTTCACCACACTGGGGCCGGGCACCGTCCTGCCCGACGGCCAGGCCTGCGCCGACCGGATCCGCTCGCAGCCGTCCCGGGAGGCGATCGCCGGAAACGCTGGCGCCAATGCGACGGTCGTCGACGTGTCGGTCGACATCGACGGGGCCGACGAGTACTGGAACAGCGTGCTCGCGCCCCGGATCGACGGGAACTTCACCGGCACCACAGAGCAGATCCTGCGCTGGGCGTCCTGCAAGTGGGGCTTCGACGAGGACATCACCCGGGCCCGGGCGGTGTCCGAGAGCTCATGGCGGGTCGACACCAAGGGCGACGTCACCGATGACCCCTCCCAGTGCGGGCGGATCGGTCTCAGCGCGCCGTGCGCGCAGAGCTACGGGCTGCTCCAGGTCAAGGGCACGGTGCACGAGGGCACCTACCCGGCGACGACGCAGTCGTCGGCGTTCGGGGTCGACTACGCCATGGCGTGGCTGCGGGCGTGCTACGAGGGCTCGTTCACCTGGCTCGCGTCCGCCGGCTATGTCGCAGGCGACGAGTGGGGCTGCGTCGGTGCCTGGTTCTCCGGCAACTGGTGGGATCCGGTCGCGAACCGCTACGTCGGTGAGGTTCGCCACCATCTCGAGCGGCAGACCTGGAACGACTACGGCTAGCAGGGTGCTGAAGATCGCCGTTGAGGTTCTCGGAGGCCAGGCGCCACCCAGTCAAGGACGCAGGATTCGCCACAGCTTGTGAGCGCTATGGCGAATTCGAGGACGCAGAGTGGG
>JAHELU010000253.1 GCA_024644005.1 Acidimicrobiales bacterium
GGCCACCAGCGGCTTGGTGAGGAACCGCACCGCCGGCATGACCGGCTTCACGAGCAGGCGCGTGAACCACCACGGCATCCCCAGCAGCAGCAGCGGCGGCACCATCAGCGAGATCGCCAGATGCTCCACCATGTGGAACATGAACAGGCTGCCCTCCCCGATGTCGTGGAACGGCCACGACGTCACCAGGAACAGCACCGCCAGCCCCGCGTAGAAGAACGCCTGCTGGCGGCCGGTCACCGCCGGCTCACCCTGCGGGGCGTAGTGGGGCGTCAGCCGCCGCAGCCCGTACCAATACCCCAGCCCCAGCACCGCGACCAGCCCCAGCAGGTCCCAGTGGACGTGGAACGCCAGGACTTCGGAGGTCGAGGCGGCGGCTTGGGCGAGGGTCATGGCGTCAGTGCCCTGCGCCGCAAGCCTGCACAGAATTCCGCCGGCGAGATCGGCACGAACTCACGACGCCGGCCACTAGAGAGCAGCGAACGTGGCCAGCACCACCAGGAACATCGAGATCGCCCCGATGATGCCGACGACGAAGAGCCGGCTATATACCGCGAGGTCGAAGCGCAGGTGCATGAACCACAGGGCGACGATGGCGAACTTGGCGATCGCCATGATGATCAGCAGCACCGGCCCGCCGAAGCCGAGGAAGTCCATGTACGACAGCGCCACCTCCGCGGCGGTGATCACCCCCAGGATGAAGGCGATGACCCAGTAGTCCCGCGGCGTGGGGTGCTTGCGGTGCTGGTGGGGCTCGTGGACGACGGTCTCGGCCATGGCTTACACCTGCAACAGGTAGACGACGGTGAAGATGACGATCCACACCACGTCGACGAAGTGCCAGTAGAGGCCCACCAGCTCCACGTTCATGCCCTCCCCGGTGCGGAGCCGCCCGCTCATCGACATGAACAGCAACGCCAGCAGCATCAGCACCCCGACCGCGACGTGGGCGCCGTGGAACCCGGTCGCCACGTAGAAGCTGGAGGCGAACGGGCTGGTGGTGAGCTTGAGGCCCTCGTGGGCGAACTCGGTGAACTCGAACGCCTGGCCGGCCAGGAAGGTCGAGCCGAGCAGCGCCGTGGCCAGCAGCCAGATGCGGAGCTGGCGGGGGTCGCGCCGCTCCCGGGCGTTGTGGGCCAGCACCATCGTCAGCGAGCTCATCAGCAGGATGAACGAGCTGGCCGACGTGAACGGGATGTCGAACAGCTCCTTGGCCGTCGGCCCGCCGCGGGTCTCGGTGCGGTACAGCAGGAACGTCGCGATCAGCGAGCCGAAGAAGATGCACTCGGAGCCGAGGAACACCCACATCGCCGTCTTGCGGACGACGTTCATGTCGGGGTGGGTGGAGATGTGCTCCCCGTGGCCCTCGGCCGTGACGAGGTCGGTCACTCGGACTCCACTTCCTCGGTGGCGGCGGCGGCCTCCAGCTCGGGATGGCGGTCGTCGTGCGCCATCGGCTCCGGGGTCCGGGTCACCGGCTCCATCGACCATCCGAACGCCCCCCACATCAGCACCAGGGCGCCGATGGCGGCCACGATGAACCCGGCCGGCTGGTACAGCACGCCGTAGCCCACGATGCCCATCCCCAGCGCGGTGAGCGCCGGGTAGTACGACGGCGACGGCATGTGGATGTGCTCGGGGTCGGCCTCGGGGATCCAGTCGCCCACCGGCTCGTCCCGCTGCTGGAGGAAGCCCTCGGCGTCGAGCGTGTACTTGCGGTGCCAGAAGTCGTCCCGGGAGTGCACCAGCGGCACCTGGTCGAAGTTGTGCTCCGGCGGCGGCGAGCTGGTGGCCCACTCCAGGGTGCGGGCGTCCCACGGGTCGTCGCCGGCGATCTCACCGTGGCGGCGGCTCCAGATCACGTTGATGACGAACAGCAGCACTCCGAGGGCGATGACGAAGCCGCCGATGGTGGCCACCGCGTTCCAAAGGTCGAACCCGAGGTTCTCGTCGTAGCGGTAGGTGCGGCGCGGCATGCCGTTGAGGCCCAGCATGTGCATCGGGAGGAACGTCAGGTTGAAGCCGATCAGGGTGATCCAGAACTGCCACTTGCCGAGCCGCTCCGACAGCATCCGCCCGCTCATCTTGGGGTACCAGTAGTAGATGCCGGCGAACAGCCCGAGGATGGCGCCGCCGAACAGCACGTAGTGGAAGTGGGCGACCACGTAGTACGAGTCGTGCTGCTGGGTGTCGGCGGGCACGATGGAGTGGGTGACGCCCGACAGGCCGCCGATGACGAACATGGCGATGAACGCCAGCGCGTAGAGCATCGGCGTGGTCAGCCGGATGCGGCCGCCCCACGTGGTTCCGATCCAGTTGAAGATCTTGATGCCGGTGGGCACCGCGATCATCATCGTGGAGATCGCGAAGCCGGCCTCCGCCACCGGCCCCATGCCCGACGTGAACATGTGATGGCTCCACACCCCGAAGCCCATGAACCCGATGGCGATGCCGCTGAACACCACGAACGAGTAGCCGAACAGCGGCTTGCGGCTGAACACCGGCAGGATCTCCGACACGATGCCCATCGCCGGCAGGATCAGCACGTACACCTCGGGATGGCCGAACAGCCAGAACAGGTGCTGCCACAGCAGCGGGTCGGCGCCCGCCGCGGTCTCGTAGAACAGCGTCCCGAAGTTGCGGTCGAAGAACACCTGGAACAGGCCCACCGTGATCGTCGGCAGCGAGAACAACAGCAGGAACGAGATCACCAGCGTCATCCACACGAACACCGGCATCCGCATCAGCGTCATCCCCGGCGCCCGCATGGTGAGGATCGTGGCGATGAAGTTGGCCGACGAAGCGATGGAGGCCACCCCCAGCGTCAGCAGGCCGACCGCCCAGAAGTCCATCCGCACGTACTCGGGCACCTGGGTGGACAGCGGGGCGTAGCCGAACCAGCCGCCGTCGGGCGAGCCGCCCAGGATGAAGGAGCTGTACAGCAGCACCCCGCCGACGAAGAACACCCAGTAGCTGAAGGCGTTGAGGCGGGGGAAGGCCACGTCGCGGGCGCCCAGCAGCAGCGGCAGCAGGTAGTTGACGAAGCCCGACGCCAGCGGCATCACCACCAGGAACACCATCGTGGTGCCGTGCATGGTGAACAGCTGGTTGTAGGCGTCGGCGGAGAGGATCTCGCCATTGGGGGTGAACAGCTGCAGGCGGATCAGCAGCGCCTCGATGCCGCCGACGATGAAGAACAGCAGCGCCGACCACAGGTACAGGATCCCGATGCGCTTGTGGTCGACCGTGGTGATCCAGCTCCACAGGCCCTTGTGGCCGGGCGCCGGGGCGTGGACCTCGGTCACTTCGGCGACGGTCGCCATCGGCTCAGGCCTCCCTCCGGATCGCGGTCACACTAGACATGCTCACTCCCAGCTCTGCAGCAGGGCGACGAGGGCGTCGACCTCGGCGCCGCCGAGCCCGAAGTTGGGCATCCCGAGGATGCGGGGCGGGTCGGCGGCGAGGTCGTTCAGCTCGGGCGCCATCGGCTTCAGGTCGCCGGGGTTGCGCAGCCAGGCCGCTAGGTGCTCGGTGGTGTTGCGGAACGTCGCGCCGGCGAACCAGCTGCGGCTGCCGTAGTGGGTGAGGTCGGGGGCCAGGCGCACCTGAGCCTCTTCGGTGCCGGCCACCGGGTGGCAGGCGGTGCACACCAGCTTGAAGATCTCCCAGCCCTCGGCGGCCGGGCCGTCGGTGGGGATCACCGCCGGCTGGGCCTGGCCGGCTGCCCACGCCTGGAAGCCGTCCTCGTCGTGCACCTTCACCTTGAGCCGCATGTCGGCGTGGGCCAGCCCGCAGAACTCGGCGCACTGGCCCCACAGGAACTCGCCGTCCGGGGTGGGCTCGTCGGCGAACAGCGTGAGGTTGCTCACCCGCCCCGGCACCAGGTCGCGCTTCCCGTTCAGCCTCGGCAGCCAGAAGCTGTGGATCACGTCGTCGGAGGTCATCGTGAGGTTGACCGGCCGGCCGGCGGGGATGTGCAGCTCGTTGGCGGTGAAGAACCCGAACTCCGGGTACTCGTACTCCCACCACCACTGGTGACCGACCACGTTGATCTCCAGCACGTCGTCGCCGGTGGGCTCGGCGCGGATGTCGAAGAGGGTGGCGACGGTCGGCACGGCGATCACCGCCAGCAGCACCGCCGGGGCGATCGTCCACGCCACCTCGAGCTTGGTGTTGCCGTGGAGCTGGCGGATGCGGCGGCCCTCGTCGCCCTTGCGGGCCCGGAACCGGAAGATGCTCACGAGCAGCGCGGCCTGGACCAGCACGAAGATGACGGCGGCGATCCAGAAGACCAGCCACCACAGGCCGTCGATGTCCCGGGCGATCGGGCCGGCCGGGTCGAGCGAGTTCTGCGGGACCTCCTCGGTGCCGCAGGCGGCCAGCGCGATGGTCGCGAGCACGGCCCCCAGGACCAGCCTGCTCCTCACGCGCGCCGCCACCGGTCTCCCTCCGAGCGTCCTAACGGTCCGCCAGATTACCCGCCCCGCCGTCGGCACCGGAAGTGGGAACCTCCCCCCGTCCGCGAGGCCGCCGCCGGCAGCGTCGTGGTACGCGGTCCGAACATCCGCGCCCCCCTCGTCCGGCTCCTTCGTCGCCGGACACTCCCCGCGCACAGCGGGGGGAGACTGCGGCTATGCGCCGAGGGCGGCGTCGAGCTCGTCGGGGGTGGCGAGGCCTTCGAATCGGGCCGCCACCGCGCCGTCGGCGTCGACCACGAAGATCCACGGCTCGGACGTGAGCCCCCACTCCGCCACCGCCGGGACGACCTCTAGGTTGTCCGGGTCGTCGAGG
>JAHELU010000084.1 GCA_024644005.1 Acidimicrobiales bacterium
CCGCCGAGGAGGTGCTCGACCTGGCGGAAGAGTATTTCGAAGACATAGCGGCGCAGAACCCCCCTGCCGATGTCCGAACGGTGGAGCCGGAGCAGCTGGTGGCGATCCTGGTCGACCTGGCCGACGGTGCACCGTGACCGCTCGGATCGGCGTGATCTTCCCCTGCAACGAGATCGGCAGGGACAACGGCGCCGTCGTGGCATACACCCAGGCTGCGGAGGAGCTCGGTTACAACCATTTCGAGGTCTTCGATCACGTCGTCGGCGAGCCGGGCAACTACGCCGGCCGGCTGTGGCGGGAGCCGTTCGTGCTGCTCGGCCACCTGGCCGCCATCACCGAGCGGATCGAGCTGACCACCGGCATCGTCATCCTCCCCCAGCGTCAGACCGCGCTGGTGGCCAAGCAGGCGGCCGAGGTGGACCTGTGGAGCGACGGCCGGCTCCGGTTGGGAGTCGGCGTCGGCTGGAATCGATTCGAGTACACCGCCCTCGACCAGGACTTCACGACCAGAGGCGAGCGGATGGACGCCCAGATCGACGCACTGCGGACCCTGTGGCGGGAACCCGTCGTCGACCTCGATCTCGGCGGCGAGCGGATCTCGGGAGGTGGGCTCGACCCTCGACCGGTGCGGGACATCCCGATCTGGGTCGGCGGCCGGTCGCGGGCTGCGCTCCGCCGAGCGGTGAACCGGGGCGTCGGCTGGCTCTCGAACTTCCAGGATCACCTGGCCAACGATCGTGATGCCTTTCTCGCCCTCAGGGCTGCGCTGGTGGAGGAGGCCGGCGGCTCGTTGCCGGCTGGCTTCGGCATCGAGACCTGGACCAGTCCGGGCCGCACCGATCCCGACACCTGGGCCGCCGAGGCCGAGGAGTGGGCCGAGCTGGGGGTGACCCACCTGTCGTTGCGAACCGACGAGTCCCGGAGCAACCTGACCGGCGGTGAGCCAGGACCACCGAGGACGGTCGACGAGCACATCGGGCTGCTGACGGCCTACGCAGGAGCCGTCGACCTCGGCGCCCGATGAGCGGCCCGGTGGTCGATCGGAGATGACCCGACCTGCGGAGCTCGATCGCCCGAGGCGGGGTGGTCGGGCCGGCCGGGCCGTCTCGATGTCGCAGGCGCTCGATGCGATCGCCGATCGGTCCCGGATCTTCGTGTCGGGCGGGTCGGCGACCCCACGGGCTATCGACCGGGCCATGGCGGCCGAGAGGGACCGGTGGGCCGAGATCGAGCTGGTGACCGATCGCCTCGTCGAGCCCCTGGCGGTGTTCGCTCACCCCAACGCCCCGTTCCGGGTCGTCTCCCTGCAGCCGAGCCCGGCCGTCGATGGCATGCGAGCCGCCGGGGCGCTGATCACCCGGGCGGTGCCGTTCAGCCGGTTCGGGTCGGTGATGGCGGCGGGCGGATCGAGCCCGATCGACGTGGCCATCGTCCACGTGAGCCAGCCGGGCCCCGACGGCCGGTTCAGCCTCGGGGTGAGCGTGGCCACGCCCGTGACGGCGATCGCGTCGGCCGACCTGGTGATCGCCCAGGTCAATCAGCGGATGCCGTACAGCTTCGGAGCAGGCGAGCTCGATCGAGACGAGCTCGATCTGCTGGTCGAGGTCGACCACCCACTGGTCGAGTCGGTCCGGCGCGAACCGGACGAGACGGCGGTCACCATCGGCGCGCTGGTCGCCGAGCTGATCCCCGACCGGGCCATGATCCAGATCGGCGTCGGGGCACTGGCCGACGCCGTCCTCGCCGCACTGACCGATCACCGCGATCTCGGTGTCCACAGCGGCATGATCAGCGACGGGATCGTCGAGCTCCATCGATCCGGGGCCACGACCGGCGTGACCCACCCCCGGTTCCCGGGACGGCTGGTGACCGGACTCGTTGGTGGAACCGCCACGGTCTTCGAGTTCATCGACCGCAATCCGGACGTGGTGATGGTCCCGACGTCGATCTCGCACGGCATCGACGTCGTGGCGACCCTGCCGGATTTCACGGCGATCAACTCGGCCGTCGAGGTGGCGCTCGACGGATCGGTCAACGGTGAGATGATCGGCGACCGGGTGGTCTCCGGACCGGGCGGGGCGCCGGACTACGCAGCGGGGGCGGCCGCCGCCCCCGGTGGCCGCTTCGTGGTGGCCATGCCGGCCACGGCGGCACAGGGGCAGGTGTCGAGGATCGTCGGCGAGCTGGCGGCGACGAAGATCACGGTGCCGGGCCACCTCGTCTCGCTGGTGGTGACCGAGCACGGCGCCGCCGACATCGGCGGCCTGCCTCTTGACCGGCGGGCTGCGGCGCTGCGAGCGGTGGCCGCACCCGACCTCGTGTCCGACCCGGGTGGCCGGCCGGTCTAGCCCAACCGCGCAGCCGACGCAGTGGAGAGGTCCATTGCGGACACTCGGTGAGCGGTAGTGTGGGGCATGACCACTTTCGACGCGGAGGCGATGACCCACATGCTGGTGGTGACAGATGCCACCGCCAGCCGCGACTGGTACGTGCGGGTGCTCGACGCCTCGGTGCACAGCGAGTACGGGGGGACGTCAGTGGTGCTGGATCTGCTCGGGAACTGGCTGCTGCTGGTCACCGGGGGCGAGGCGACGCCCGACAAGCCGACGGTGACCCTCGAGGTGCCCCCCGATCCCGATCGGGTCAGCGGTCAGCTCATCTTCCGGGTTGCCGACTGCCGGCGAACCTACGAGCTCCTCAGCGGTCGGGGGGCCGAGTTCCTGGCCCCGCCGGTCGACCGGGGCGGGGAGATCCGGGCCTTCTTCCGTGATCCCGACGGCCACCTGTTCGAGATCTCCGAGCTCACCTGAGCGAGCGTCCCGACCCCGGCGACGGCTCGATCAATCGTCGCGGATCTCCCTGAGCAGCGAGCCGAGCGTCTCGAGGATCCGCAGCGCCTCCTCCCGGGAGAAGATCCGGTCGTAGCTGTTGGCCGGCAGCATCGCCACCGAGCGCCTGAGCACTTCGACCTCGTGATGGTTGGTCAGATCCGTGGTTCCTAGCATGCAGTCACCCTAGTTCGAACGATCGTTCGAATACCAGTCCCAATGGCGGCCCGCTCGGTCACACCGCCTCGGGCTCGGTCTCCCACTCGAAGAACGACGAGACGCCGATCAGGCGGTCCAGCACGGCGGTGGCGGTCACCGGCCCGGGTTCTGTGGCATAGGCCGAGAGCGGCTCGGCGGCGTCCGGGCGAAGCCTGACGAGCTCACGGTGGAGGTCCTTGTCCCGCGGGGTCCACTCCGACGCCAACACGAACGCCAGCCGCATGGCCTCCTTCACGGCGCCGCTGGTCAGGATCTGCGACATGAGAGGGTCGCGGCCGTGCACGTCCCTTGCGTTGTCGAGGTGATCGATCGCCCCGTACCTGCGGAACTCGATGGCTGCATCGGAGACCTGAGGACCGCGAGCTCGAACCATCGCCGCCAGGCGGTGCAGCTCCGGCATGGTGTCGTGGGGGTCGTACATGATCCGTCCGTCGAGCACCAGCCCCAGGGTGGAGGAACGACCCTCCTGCGCCTCTTCCTCGAAGTACCGGGGCACCCGTCTGGTCGGGTTGATGAACAGCTCGCACGGCACTCCGGCGAAGATGCGTTGGACCCGCTGCCGATGATCGCCGTCGGTGATGACGAAGATGTCGAGATCGCTCCCCGGATCGGCCTCGCCCCTGGCCACGCTACCGGAGAGCAGCAACGCCAACGGCGGGTCGGGGTAGTCGAAGACGAAGTCGACGGCGAGGCGCCAGGCGGTCAGATAGCGGGACTCCAGCCCGACTGGATCTTCGACCGACGCCCCTTCCATGAACAGACGGTAGCGCGTGCTCACCGGGCACTAGGCTGGCCGTCCCGTGGCCGACAGGTTGCACGTGCGCTCGACGAGATCCGATCGATCGAGAGGTAGGCCAGTGACCGCCGCCACGGTGCTCCAGGCCACCGAGAGGGTGGTCGTCGGCCACGGCATCGCTCAGGCCCGTTCCGCAATCCGGCCGCCCTGGCCATGGAGTGGGCAACGCTGGCGACGCTCCACCCCGGCCAGTTCGCAGCGGAACTCGGTCACGGCGCCGACGCGATCGTGCTCGTCGCGCTCGGCCGCGACCTCGACCAGCAGCTGACAAAGACGGCCGAGGACGTGGTACCGCTGCTCGTTCGCTGACGGTCCCCCCGATCGGTGCACCTGGGTCGGCGCTTCAGCATCGCTGCAATGCTCTACGCTCGATCTGGGTGGTCGAGCGGCGGTCGTTGCCGGATGGAGGGACGGGATGAGCGGTGCGCACGTGGTGTTCGGCACAGGTGCGATCGGCCTGGGGCTGATCGACGCACTGAGCGGCAGGGGCCTGGAGGTCCGGGCGGTGAACCGGTCTGGCCACGCCCCGGCCCCCGATTCGGTGACGGTGATCGGCGCAGATGCCTCCGATGCCGAGGCCGCGATCGAGGCCGCCAGGGACGCCGCGGTCGTCTACCAGTGCCTCAACCCGCCCTACCACCGATGGGCCGAGCTGTTCCCTCCACTGCAGTCGGCCGTCGTCGGGGCGGCGAGGGCGGCCGGAGCCCGTTACGTGTCGTTCGAGAACACCTACATGTACGGCGACACCGGCGGCCGACCGATGACCGAGACGACCCCCCACCAGCCGTGCTCGAAGAAGGGCGTCACCAGAGCCGCGATGGCCGAAGAGCTGCGCCGGCTGCACGACGCCGGCGACCTCGCGGTCACCACCGCTCGGGCCTCCGACTACTTCGGGCCGAGGGCCACGAGCCAGAGCCCGTTCGGTGATCTCGTCATCGGGGCTGCCCTGGCAGGGAAGCCGGCCAGGGTGATCGGCGATCCCGACCAGCTCCACAGCTACTCCTACGGCCCGGACATCGCCGAGACGCTCGCCACCATCGGCACCGCCGACGCAGCCGTCGGTGAGATCTGGCACGTTCCCAATGCGCCGACCCGGTCGACCAGGGAGATCATCGGCTTGATCGCCGAGGAGATCGGCGAACCGGTGAGGATCAGGACGACACCGAAGCCGTTGCTGCGGCTGCTCGGCCTGTTCAACCCGACGATCGGGGAGCTGCCGGAGATGCTCTACGAGTTCGAGCGACCCTTCATAGTCGACGGCTCGAAGACGACCGAGCGACTCGGGATCACCGCGACGCCGCTCCCCCAGGCGGTGGCCGAGACGGTCCGCTGGTTCAGGACAGCGGCGAGCTGACCGGCCGGAGGACATCGCCGACAGCAGCCCGGCCTGCGTCTACGATCGGACCCTTCGGTGCGGGCCGCTGAAGCTCCGGAGATGGACCACCATGCGAATCATCGAGCGATTGGGAGGCTCGGCCCAGCTGCTGACCTCGTTGTCGATCATCGTCGTCGTCGTCGCCACCGCGATCCTCACCACCATCGGCCTCCGGGTGGGCCTTCGCTACCTGATGCGACGAGCCGTGCACCGGGCCTGGCAGGGTCAGGGCCGATGGGTGGCCAGGCTCCCCCGCCGCCACGACGGATCCCGAGCCGTCCAGCGTCGGCTGCAACGAGCCGACGCCGCCGCCCACATGGTGCACCGGCTGGCCAGCATGGTGATCGCAGGGTTCACGCTCCTGCTGGTCACCGCGCTCGTCGGTGTCGACCCCGTGGTCCTGGTATCGTCGGCCGGCTTCGTCGGTGCCGGCATCGCCGTCGGTGGGCAGTCGATCATCAAGGACTGGCTGACCGGACTGCTCGTGCTGCTGGAGGACCGCTATGCAATCGGGGATCGGACGACCATGCGGGTCGGCGATGACGACATCGTCGGGATCGTCGAGAGCCTCCACGGGGCCGGTTTGCGTCTTCGTCTCCCGGACGGCGCCACGTGGCACATCGGCCACGGGGCGATCGACAGCGTCATCAACCACTCACAGCAACTGGTCAGCCAGCGGATCGACGTGCCGCTCGAGGTGTGGGATCAGCTCGATCCAGCCAGCATCGGCCACGCGCTCTCGGCGGCGTCGCACGACGTCGGCCTGACCGACGTCGTGCTCGTGGCCGACGTGAGCGGCGAAGGCCATCAGGAAGCCGGCGGCGTGACGATCCAAGCCAGTCGGCCGCTCAATCGGCGCCAACAGGAGATCGTGAGCGCTCGGATCTCCGAGCTCAGCCAGACCTGAGCCGAGGGCTCCCGGCGGCACTCCGGTCGGTCACAGGCTGCCGTCGGTCACAGGCTGCGCAACCGCTGCCCGAGTCGGAGGCCCAGGGCCACGTCGGTGAGCGCCGGGTTGACGAACCCACCGGTCGTGAACACCGACCCGCCGACGATGTACAGATTGTGGTGATCATGGGTCCGCAGATCGGGATCGACCACGCCGGTCTGCGGTGTGGTCGACATCCGCGTGGTGCCGGCCGGATGGTGCGAGTTGATCTTGTGGACCGCGGGCCGCCCCCGCCTCGGCAGAACCTCCCCGACGCCGATGCTGCCAAGGGCCGCTCGCATGTCCTCGGCTGCAGCCTCCGCTCGACGGATGTCGTCGGCCGACCAGCGCCACTCGATACGTGGCCGGCGTGCACCGATCGCATTCCGCTCGGCGGAGAGAACGATCCGATTGTCCGGGTCGGGGAGCTGCTCGGCCACGGCGAAGATCTGGAAGCCGACCACGGCATCGAGGTTGCCCCGGTCGGCCCAGTGCGGGCTCTCGACCTCCCATGATGCGGAGCTCGACCGGGTGGTGGCCGCAGCTGCGACGGGCGCGGTATGCGGTTGCGGATCGCCTGCGCTCGCGGCAGGCGCTCGACCGGGAACAAGGCAACGGCCAACCTGGCGACATCGCCGTCCCTGGACCGCTCCGGCGACGTCACGAGATTCGGCCAGCGAAGGCTCGGCCCCGGCTCCACCGAGGGCGCCAGCGGTTCGAGCAACGACAGGTCGGCCGAGCGATCGACCACGAGCTGGCCGATGACGAGCTGGGGGTTGTCGGTGAGAAGACGACCGACGAGACCGGACGAGTTCGCCACCGATCCTGCCCCGGACCACCGGCTCTCGAGTAGCAGTCGGGTGGTCTGGACCGTGCCGGCGGCCAGCACGAACACGTCGGCATGGATGTCCACGGTGGATCCGGCCCACGTCACGGCGGTGGCCTTCGCGATCCGGCCCGATCGGTCGACCGAGAGAGATCGGACCGGGCAGCGACTGATCAGCCTGACATCACCGAGATCGGGATTCGTGAAGGCGACCCGGTCGGCGACCCAGAAGACCCTGGCGGCGACGTTCCGGTCATCGAGCGGTGAGTCGAGCTCGGACCGGCGGCAAGGGTCCAGCCCGAACATCTCCTCCGCGGCACGGTAGTGCGGCTCCAGGTCATCGATCGTGACCGGCCACCCGGCGCCGCCTGTGGTGGCGCGCGGCTCGAGGTCGACCCTGTCGAAGCGGCCGAGTCTGACGCCGGTGCCGGCCCCCGGGGCCGTCGCTGGATCGATGCGTATGGCCCAGCGGTCGGAGGTCCCCCCGGCCCGGATGGTCACCTGGAGACCGGCATTGGGGTACTGCCGACCCCTCGACGGCATGACCGCCGAGGCGAAACGGCGACCCCACCGGCCGGCCTCGACATCGCCCGCCTCCACGACCAGGACATCCAGGTCGGACCCGGACAGCGCACGGGCAACCGCCTGACCGCTCGGACCGGAGCCGATGATGCAGACGTCGGCCTGGAGCTGGCCGGGCTCGACGTCTTCGAGAGGTATCGACATGGCGGGCGGACTGCTCTCGTTTCGAACCAGATCGGGGTTGCGTCAATGTGTCTGCTGCCAGCTCGACGGTGATGTCTGGCTCATGGAGCGGACGTTGCCGACCTACACGGCACCCCACTCCGGTCAGAGAGCCTCGCAGGACAGGCGATGCCCGTGGCGGGCCCGCCCCGCAGGACAGGCTCAACCGATGAGGATGGACACCGTTGCCGAGGCCGTTCTTCCGGTCGGATCGGCGACCTCGTAGGTGAAGACGTCGGTGCCCATCGACAACGGGAAGGGCGTGTAGGTGAAGCTGCCGTCGCTGTTCGTCACCACGATCCCCAGCGCAGGTTGACTCAGGATGTCCGGCTCCACCGTGAGTGTCTCGCCGTCAGGATCGTGGTCGTTGGCCAGGACACCCGGTGCCGAGATGACGATCGGCTGCATCGGCGACGTGTCGTAGTCGTCCGGTACCGCGACCGGATCATCAGGCATGGGGAGCAGGCTGATGCTGACCACCCCGGTCGCGTTGTCGGTGCCATCGGTGAGGTTGTAGATGAAGGCCGCCGGCCCGTTGTGGTCCGGGTCCGGCACGAAGGTGACGGTCGAACCGACCAAGCTGACCGAGCCACCGCTGAAGGCGGTGACCGACACGACGGACAGCGCGTCGGCATCGGGGTCCGTGTCGTTGGACAGGAGCTGCGATGTCGGCACGGTCAGCGGCGTGTCCTCCTGACCGATCAGGTCGTCTGCGCTCGGGGACGGAGGGCCGTTGATCGCCACGGTCGTGGAGGTGGTCGTTGTGGTGAGCGGCGTGGTGGTGAGCGGCGTGCTGGTGGAGCCGATCGTGATCGTCGTCGTGACGACGGTGATGTCGGGGCCGGACGTCGGTTCGGTCGACGGTTGGCCGGGGTGGCTCGTCGATGTGGGAGACGGAACCTCGGTCGTCGTATCCGGCTCGGGCTGCGGCCCACCGATGGTGCCCTGTGGACCTCGGGTCGGCGTGGCGCCATCTGCCCCTTCGCCCCCGGAGGTCGTGGTCGGCCGCTCGCCGACGCCGTCCGGCCCGTCCGCACCGGCGGGATCATCGAGGACGGGCAGCTCGTCCGGCTGCCCGTCGAAGGCCAGCTCCTGTGGGGGGCCGTCGCTGCGATCCAGCTCGGGGATGACACCGGCGCCGGTGGCGACGACGCCCAGTATGCCGTTCAGGGCCAGGGGCGCGATGGCCGTCGACGGCACGAACGCCAGGGAGGCGAACCAGGCCAGGAGGCCGGCCTCGAACCTGAGCCGATGCAAGCCGACGTTCAGGAAGGCCCGCACGACGGCGGGATCGAACTGGGTGCCGGCACAGCGGGTGATCTCCTGACGGGCGGCGGTTATCGAACGGGCCCGCTTGTAGCTCCTCGTGGAGGTGATGACGTCGAAGGTGTCGGTCACGGCGACGATCCTGGCGCCGAGATGGATCGCGTCGCCGGCCAGACCGGCCGGGTAGCCGCCGCCGTCCCACCGCTCATGATGCTCGCCGATGGCACGGAGCCACTCACCGAGCCATGGGGCGAGCGGCGCACAGATCCGAAGACCCTCCGCAGCATGGGTCTTGACGACCTCGAACTCGGCGTCGGTCAGCGGACCGCGCTTCGACAGCAACTCGGCCGGCACGGTGAGCTTGCCGATGTCGTGGAGCAGGGCAGCCCACCGGAGCTTGTTGGCCTGTTCCGGTGGGAGCTTCATCTCCTGGATCACGAGGTCGGTGTAGGCCCTGACCCGCTCACAATGACCACGGGTGAGGCGGTCGTGGCGGCTGAGGGCGGCCACCAGCTGTAGGAGGACGACGCAGCCGTCGACCGGTATGTCGTCGACGAGCTCGGCGGTCGTGCCCTCCTGATGGGCCAGGAGCAGCCGGCGCTGCAGAGCTCGGGTCGATGGCAGCCGCAGCGCCACCCGAAAGCGGTCCGGTGCCCGATCGGGGAAGACCAGCGTCAGCTGGAGCAACGACACGAGCGGCAACAGCCGCCTCGACAGGCGCTCCACGAGCATCACGATCAGCGAGGCAACCGAGGCGGTCCCCGCCCCCCAAGCCCACCACGGCAGCCCGATGCGGGACGGTGGCAACCACCGAGCGAGCCCGAAGGTCACGGCCGCCGCCACCGTGAACGGGGCCAGCAGTGCGGCCGTCTTCAAAGCCCGTGCCAGGTATGGCCGGGACGTCCAGCTCATATTCTGAGGATCGGCGCCAGCGGCCGTCCGTGTCGGTCCCAGCACAGCGGTGTATCGACAACGAGCGCCAGGATCTTGAGGAGCGCGATCGTGATGTCACTCCGATCGGTCAGTCCGAGATGCCGCCCGTGCGCAGGGCGGCACGCCTGGGCAGCTCCCGCTGTTGACATGTTTCGAACACTGTTGGATTCTTCGAACCCGTGAAAGGTGGGCTGGCGTCGTTGTCACTTCGAGAGCTCGCCGGCCGGACCAGTCAGCAGATCTCCAACGACCCCGGCGGCGATCGCTGGGCCCGCCTGCTCGACGACAGCATCGACATGTTCCTCGACCATGTCGGCGCCCTACCCGGACCGTAACGACACGAGTAAACGTTCCAATGGCCACGACGACCACCATCGACATCTCCTCGATCGAGCCGATCGGTCACCGGGAAGGAGCTCGACTGGCCGAAGAGGAGTATCGCCGCTTCACGGCGCTCATCGGCCGCCTCGAGCCGGAGGCCTGGGACCGCCAGACCGACTGCACGGGCTGGACGGCGCGGGACATGGCCGATCATGTCGTAGGGGCGATGCGCTCGGCGGCTTCGTTCCGCGAAACGCTGCGCCAGCAGCGCGAGTACAGCGGCGGGCCAAGGCCGACGGCGGGAGCGAAGTCGACCACATGACCGCTGTGCAGATCGAGCTGACGGCCGATCTCGATCGGCAGTCGCTGGTCGAGGAGTGCGCTGCAATGGTGGGCGCCGCAGCACGGGGACGGAGGCGGACGCCCGCCCTCATGCGTCGCTTCGTGCGGTTCCCCGTCGAGATCGGCCCCATCGCCGAGACATGGAACCTCGGCTACCTCGTCGATGTCATCCTGACCCGCGACATCTGGATGCACCGCGTCGACGTGTCCCGCGCCGTCGGCGCGGAGCTCGATCTCGACACCGAGCACGACGGACGCATCGTGGCCGACATCGTGGCCGAGTGGGCTCGGCGTCACGGTCGCCCCTTCGACCTCCTGCTCCACGGCCCGGCCGGGCGCCGGTACCGGGCCGCGGGCGACGACCCCGAGCAGATCGAGATCGACACCGTCGAGTTCTGCCGAATCCTCCACGGTCGGGCCGAGGGTCGGGGACTGCTCAGCAACGCCGTGCCGTTCTGACGATCACCAGCCATCGCCCTCGCCGGGCCACGCTCGGTGGCCTCCCCCGGCTTGGCCGTGGAGCAGGATCGAGCTCGACCTGGGGTCACCGACGACCGTGCTGTTGGTTGACCTTGTCCAGCCAGCTGTTCACCACGGATTCCTCCGACACGCCCTGGTCGTACGCCGGGGACACGAGTGCGGCCGCTTCGATCACCTCGACGACCACGATGGCCCGAACTCGATCTGCGGTGAGAGAGGATCCTCGCTCGGCGAGCAGCGCCAGGCCGCGTTCGTATGAACCGCCATTCGTGTGCACGGTTGCCGTGCCCTTGAAGCGATAGCCCTTGCGGACGATCGGGTCGACGACGTTGATCTCGACGCGAGGATCGTCTGTCAGGTTGCGAACCGTGTTGGGGGACGCGATGTCGGCGAAGAACAGATGGGAATCGTCCAGGACCGCGGTCGTGCCCTTCGGCGAGAGATTCGGCCATCCGTCGGGCGACACCGTGGCGACGAAGCCGAGCTGCTGCTCGTCGACGAGCCGCTTCATGTCGCCAGTCAGTTCCATGGACCCGATCGTCGCACACCACCGATGCATCCGCCTGCATCGGCACCGGGGATGCTCGTGCGACGCGACATCGCGTGATCGGCGAGCCGTCTCGGCCGTCGGCTGCGGTCCGGCATCGGATGTCGTCGTGTGCGACGTCGAGCCGAGCTAGACCGACGGACTGCCGGCCGATGTCGATGTCCGCTCGATCCACAGGCTGCTGCCGTTCGGTTCGAACTCGGACCCGAGCCGCTGCATCAGCTCTCGGTGTTGCCGGCTCAGCTGACTGGTGAAGAGCGTGATACCGAAGTCGGCATTGAAGGTGAGGAACGCTCGAAGGACGAATGCTTCGCTCCAGGCCCGGCCCTGCTCGATCCAGTTCCAGGGATACTCGAAGGGGAAGTACACGTCGTGGAAGTGGACTCGGACCCCCCGGGCGAGCCTCGGCAACCAGTCGAACACGATTGCATTGACATCGGAGCCGGGCTTCGAGACGTGCGAAGAGTCGACGAAGAGCACGTCATCGACATCGAGGCTGTCGGCCAGCTCCGGATCCACGTCCTGCAACGGGGATTCGATGATGTCGAGCTCCGATTTCGACTCGATGAGCTCGAAGACGACCTCCGGGTGGGGATCGATGACGACATGGTCGAACACGGGCACGATGCCTCGACGGCGGATCGACTGCAGGAGCGCTGTGCTGTAGCCCGATCCGACCTCGATCACCCGTCGAGGCGGACGGCTCTGAAGCTCTCTCAGGAGCACGAGCGCGTCCCCGGCGCGGTACGCATCGTTGTCGGCGGGATACGACAGCTCGGCGAGCGTCGGCGAGTCGAACGAGCAGAGCACATCGAGATGCTCGAGCTGACGAGACAGGGAGAGGTCTATGCCCGGTAGCTCCTGGACCGTGGGATCGGCGATCGACGCGTAGCGGGGCCCCAGCTCGTCGAGATCGGGATACGGCGAATACCAGTGGCCGGGCAGCCAACCGAGGCGCTGGTGAAGCCAACGATGTTCGGGGTGCAGGGTCTCGCCTCCCGCTGTCGTTCGTTCAGTCATGACTCGCTACCAACACGCGATCCGCCGGGGTCCGTCCTCGCCAGCTGCGTCGCTCGGTGACCACGGTCGTGGTCGGTGCCGGGCACTGGAGCGGACGGGTGCTCGCAAGGGCTCGCGCTATCAGTCGAGCGTCTCCGATCGGACCCTCGGTCCTCGGGGGCGGGATGCTCGAGAACCTCGACCACCCAGGCAGGTTCCACCGAGCATCAACTCGTGACGTTGGCCCCTACCGCCCATGCGGATCCCACGAAATCGTGACCTGCGAGGTGATGACACATGACCGATGCGAACAATGGACAACGATCCGAGGCGCTTGTTGCCGCCTCGGCGAAGCGGGTCAAGCTGAAGCAGGCGCTCTCGCAGGTCGAGGTTGCGGCCGCGTCTCCATCCGCCGAGTCAGGCTGGCGGGCAAGGCTGATCCGAGAGCTCGAGGATCTCCAGGCCGCGCTGTGGGCCCACGTCGACGAGGTCGAAGCACCGGATGGCCTGCTGGCCGAGATGACCAGGCAAGCCCCGAGGCTCGCCAACCAGATCGCCCACGTCAGAGACGAGCACCCTGGACTGTGCGCTCAGGTCGCCGAGACCATCAACACCGTGAAGAACGGCTCCGACGTCGAGACCCTCAGAGCCGAGGTGCTCGAGACGCTGACCGCCATCGCCCGGCATCGTCAAAAGGGAGCCGACCTGGTCTACGAGGGCTACAGCATCGACATCGGCGGCAGTTAGGCACATCTGGCTTCCCTCGGGCTCGTTGCGCTCGCGACGACGCTGCGATCGGCTGCGTCGCTGCGATCGGCTGCGTCGCTGCGAGCTGATCATCGTGGCCAGTCTGCTGGCTGCTCTCTGCCCGAGCAGGGAGTCTCGTCTGCACAGCTCGGGCGGTGATCAAACCTCTTCGAGAAACCGAACGGAGAGCTGCCGTCAACCCTCGAACCGTGGGTGGCGCGCCCAGAGAGCCTTCCGCGGTGTCGCCCCCCCTCGATCACGCTCTCAGCCGCTCGGGCACCTCCAACATCGGCTCGGAGCCAGTGACTTCGTCGAACCCTTTCACGATCATCCATACGGCCATCGCCATCTCCTGAACGGCGAGCGGTACGACCAGCACGTTCAATGCCGATGCGCTCGAATTGAGTGACTCGAACATCACCAGGAGACCGGACAAGAACATCAGGGGCACGCCGACCAAACCCCACACCGACAGCCAGCGGGGTATGAGCCCATATCGGAAGAACGCCCAATTCAGCACCAGGGCCGAGATGCTGAAGACCATTTGAGCACCGAGATAGCCCGTCCAGTCACTGGCCGCCTCGAGCGTTTCCGCCAACACGTCCGCACCGGCCACGTCCGCACCGGCCACGTCCGCACCGTCGGCGACGCTCCAACTCAGCGGGACCAACAGCAATCCGGCGACCAATCCGATGGCAATCGTCACCACCTCGAGCGTCCTGGCGAGCACATAGCCGAGCGCCAGCGTTTCGCTATGACGCTTGAGTATCGGCCAGAGCAGCACCGCCGTGCCGGTCATCGCAACCAGCATGACGAAGATCAGCATCTGGCCGATCAGCAGCGAGTCCTGATTGGCCTGGACCGCTGCGAGCAGGTCCTCGTCACCGAGGGTCGACGCCATGACGACAACGCTCAGGACCCCGGCGACCGTCGCCAGGACGAACAACCAACCGATCCGCTGCGCGGGTCCCTTGAAGTACTTCACCGGCACCTCCACGTTCGACAGCTGCCTCGATGGTGGTCCGAGGACGCCCAATCAGATAGGGGCGAAGGTCACGGCAGCGGATGGCCGACACCCGGCGCCGGCGCACTCCATGACCAAGACCCTCCTACCATCCCGAGCGCTCGAAGCCGGGTCCCCATCACGACCCGTAGCCCTCGATCCTGCTCAGATCACCGGTGCCGCTGCTGATCGTGAACCTTCCGTCCCACTGGTCGCGAAGCCCCGGTCCACCCCAGGCGTTCGAGCACCATCCCCCCTTCGACGCCGTTCACCTTCACCGGGTCGAAGACCATTGTGGCGGCAAACCCGGTCGGCTGGAGGGGACACCTGGCCCTTGTAGGTTGTGCTGTTATGCATAGCAGTGCTAGACATTGGACCACTAGGTTTCGATATGGTAGGAGGAGGCCAGTGCAGCTGACCAAGGACCTCGTGGCTGCGTCAGCAACGCCACTCGTGCTGGCGATCCTGAGCGAGGGCGAGAACTACGGCTATGCCATCCTCAAGCGGGTCAACGAGCTCTCGCAGGGGGAGCTGGAGTGGACCGACGGCATGCTCTATCCGCTGCTTCACCGACTCGATCGTCTCGGTCTCGTCGAGGCCGAATGGCGGACGCCAGAGGGGCAACGGCGACGGAGGTACTACCGCCTGACCAACGACGGGCACGCCGCCCTGGACGAACAGCGAGCGCAGTGGACCATGATCACCACGACCTTGAAGCGGGTGTGGGAAGACCTGCCGATGCCCGGCCCCGGCCTCGACCCGATGGCCGGCGCCAGGTGGGAGGCATCGTGACGACGACCATCGGTGACAACACCTACGACCTCGAAGCTGAGATCGCCCAGTGGCGATCCTTTGGCGTGGGTCGTCCAGGCGTCGATGAGGCCGACGTCGATGAGCTCGAGGACCATCTCCGATCCCATATCGATGAGCTCTCCGAGGTCGGGCTCCGACCGGACGAGGCGTTCCTCGTCGCCGTCAAGCGCATGGGTCAGCTCGACGAGCTCTCACGAGAGTACGCCCGCGAGCACTCGGAACGGTTGTGGAAGCATCTCGTGCTCGCTCCTGAGGAATCGGGTCGATCGGATGCGGCAGACCGTCGCGAGCTCGTTGTCGTGCTTGGGCTGGCGGTCGCTGCGGCGATCGCGGTCAAGCTGCCCCAGTTGCTCGGCCAGCCGCTGGATGATCCGGACACTGGAGGCTTCTACCTGCGCAACGCCAGCTTGCTCGTCCTTCCGTTTCTGGCCGGGTACTTCGCCTGGAAACGAGCAGTCGGCTGGACTGTCCTCGCAGCCGTCGGGGTCGTCTTCGCCGCCGCAGCTGTCGTCGCCAACGTCTACCCATACGGCGGGGACGGCCACACCGAGATCCTGACCGCTCTGCACCTGCCGATCGTGCTCTGGATCGCCATGGGAGTCGCCTACGTCGGCGGATCATGGCGATCATCGAGTCGTCGGATGGACTTCATCCGGTTCTCCGGCGAATGGCTCGTCTACTACGTCCTCCTCGGGTTGGGAGGAGGACTGCTGATGGCCTTCACCGCGGGGGCCTTCGACGCGATCGGTGTCGACGCCGAGGTGTTCGTGTTCGAGTGGGTGTTGCCTGCCGGGGCCGCTGGAGCTGTGATCGTCGCTGCCTGGCTGGTCGAGGCCAAGCAGGGCGTGATCGAGAACATCGCTCCGGTCCTCACCCGAATCTTCACCCCCCTGTTCAGCCTGCTGCTCGTCTCGTTCCTCGTGGCGTTGGTCGTGACCACGACCAGGCTCGACGTCGACCGAGACGTCTTGATCTTCTTCGATCTGTTGCTTGTGGTGGTGCTCGGGCTGCTGTTGTACTCGCTGTCGGCCCGACCGCCCCAGGCCAGCGCCGGGCTGACCGATTGGCTGAGCATCTCGCTGATCGTCAGCGCCCTGGTGATCGACGTGCTGGTGCTTGCAGCCATCCTGGGCCGCATCTCCGAGTTCGGCTTCAGCGCGAACAAGACGGCGGCTCTCGGCGAGAACCTCGTGCTCCTGGCCAACCTGGCCTGGGCCGCCTGGCTCCACATCGGATTCACCAGACATCGATACCGATTCGACCGCCTGATCCGATGGCAGACCAGCTACCTACCGGTGTACGCCCTCTGGGCCGCATTCGTCGCGATCGCCTTCCCGCCATTGTTCAACTTCGACTAGCCAGCTCACAGCTGCGTCGAGCTCATGACTGGGGGGCTCTCGTTGGCAGCTCGCCAGCCGAGGCCTGCAGTCGCGGTGACCGTCGCCAGCGCAGCGCAAGCCCGATGTAGGCGGTGATGATGCCGACCGCCACGAGGGCCTGCATCGACCGCTCGTACTGAGCGGGGTAGAGGACTCCGGTGATGTAGCGGTCGATGAAGCCGCCCTCGTAGGCCTGCGAGCCAGCACGTTCGCGCAGGTCGTGCTCAACTCCCGTCAGAGGGCACGCGTACCCGATGGTGACGATCCCCAACGCCCACGCGACGGCCGGCACGTGGGCCACGAGCAGGAGCGGGCACCGCCAGGCGACGAGACCGCCCACTGCCACGAAGACAACGAAGCCGAAGTGGATGACGACGACGGCATCGGCGAAGAATGCGGACATAGCACGAGTCTCCGCTCCCAGACTACCCGGTGTCGATCGTGGTGGGCAGGCTGGGCCATGCTCGCCCGGCGGCCACGCTGATCGTCCCGGTGAAGACGTCGCCGTCGACCGCGTCCTTGCGCAACACCAGCACCCGGGGCGTGACCAAGGGGTGTTGGCAGGGTCGGGCCGTCGCCCGTCGGAATCGCTCGCGAGGTTGTCATCGAGCTATCCGGCGATTTCGAAGTGGACGACGGCGACATCCCGAGCAACATCGAGGAGTTCGATCGGCAGTTCGAGGAACGGAAAGAGGATCTATTCCCTGACGGTTCCCGCACACCGCCGACGCCCCCCGAATGGTTAAGACGACGAGCCCTTCGAGCCGACCTCTTCGGGCGAGCCCTAGCACGGTGAAGCTCCGCAGCAACGCCTCCCGCCGGCTCCGATCATCGACGAGATCCTCGACCGACGCGCCCGCGGTCAGCTCGATGATCCGCTCAGCGGCATCGACGATCGCTAACCCCGGCGGCCACCAGCAACGAACGGCAGCCGATCTCACTCTGTGCGCGGTGTGGCAGGGGCGGCTTCAGCCCGAGTACATGGGCCCAACGGTCGACCGAGCTGGTTGCTGGAAAGTGATGGACCGTGATGTCCGGGCTTCTGCGGACATACACCTGTCGGCGAGTCGGTCAGAGTCCGAGCAGGTCAGCAATGAGTACGGGCCTCGATCTCGGCCCGCCGGGCCATGTGGGCTTCGTAGGACTTCTCGGCGGCTTCGGTCTCGAGTTCATCGAGCAACTCCCGCAGGCGGGCCTTGCGTTTCGCCTCACGCCTGGCAATCGCCGCCGGCAACTCGGGACCGTTGCCGGCGGCGGCTTCTGCAGCATCGACAGCCTCAGCTTCGGCCAGGATCTCCGCGGCGAGCTGCTCGGCGGTCTTGTTCGAGTCGCGCGACGCGTTGGCCGCCAGTTTGGCGCCATCGATAGCGACGAGCCCCGGGCGCAGCACCCCGGGGCTCGTCGCAGAGCTCGAGAACCTGGCCGAATAGGCCGGCCAGCGTGCGACAGCCTCCCGCCTTCAAGATGTCGTTCGCTCGGCGCAGCTCACCGACCTCCTGCTCCAGGGCCTTGATCCTGGCCTGATCCTCGCTCGAGGTCCCCTGGTCTACCCTGGTCGATCTCGGCCTGACGGACCCACGAGCGCACCGATTCCACCCCGAAGCCGAGCTGCTCGGCCACCCGCTTGACCATGCCCTGACCAGTGCCAAGCTCCTCACGAAGCTTGAACACCAACCGGACTGCTTGTGCTTTCTGCTCTAGTGAGTACCGTCTCGTCGTCGGCTTCGAGGCCGCATCCGTAGTCATCGCTCTCATCCTCTTTCAAAGGTCGAGAGCCTCCGCAGATCCGAGGGCGAACCAAGGCGCTACTAAGCTAAGACACAGGCCTGTTTGAAGAGCCACAGGACCGACCCGGGCTCGGGGTCTGAGGCGATGAGTGTTTCAGTGTCGCTGAACCGAGCAACGATGAGCCATACGGCGAGTAGCCAGGCGTAGCCGTGATGAGGGGACTCGGGTTTCTCTGATTGCTGGAACAATGCGCCCGTGTAGTTCCACGTCGAGCCCTCCTCTTTGACGGTCTTTGTTGACTCCCTGGACTACTCGCCCCCGGCCTTCCGTAAGAGGTCGGACCGTGACACCTCGTCCCGCTTGAGGGCGCGCTCGACCCCGGCATGCACCTTGGCCAGTTTGTTGCGGTCGGTGTCCCAACCTCGAGCGTCGAGCACTGGGGCCTCGAGGATCGTTCGGGCGTAGTCGTGATCGCAGGAGTGCACATAGCCGTCGAGGTCGACGGGGATCACCATCGACACCCGCTCATTGCCCTGTTGTCGTGACTCGGGCTCTTTGGCTGTCCACCGCTCGATCTCTTCTTCGACCCACCACGAGGTGAGCGACTGTTCCGAGCACAACAGGATCACCCGATCGGCGCGCCTGATCGCCTGGTCCACTTTGTGCATGATGAGATCACCCGTCTTGATCTCGTGCTCGTCGAGCCAGATCGGGATCTCCCGGCGGTGGAACAGGTAGTCATACAGCGGGGCGGCGAAGTCTCTGTCGGCGTGGCTGTAGGAGATGAACGCCGAGAAGTGCTGAATCGGTGCCGTGACCGTCAGGCCTGGCACCATGTCAACGAAGTCCTCTGGGAGGCCGCAGCCGCGTAGGAACTCGGGCGGTATCTGTCCCTCGGATAGGTAGAGCGTGTCGACAGCGACCGTTGACGGGCCGAGGTGTCGAATCGTCTCAAGGCCATCGACCTGTCGCAGATCGAGATCGGCCCAGATCGTGTATCCATTTATCGCGTCGTAGAGGTTTGCCCAAGTGAGGTTCGC
>JAHELU010000085.1:0-12803 GCA_024644005.1 Acidimicrobiales bacterium
CCCACTCTGCGTCCTCGAATTCGCCATAGCGCTCACAAGCTGTGGCGAATCCTGCGTCCTTGACTGGGTGGCGCCTGGCCTCCGAGAACCTCAACGGCGATCTTCAGCACCCTGCTAGTCGTTCCCGGGCGAGGCCGACCCGGTTCGGGAGCTCGGCCTCGGCAGGGCCGACGGATCGACCTCCGCGGTGGCCAGCGCCTCACGGTTGGCGGCCTCGATGGCCAGCGCCACCTCCTGGCGGTGGACCGTGACGGATCGGGGGGCATCGATGCCGAGTCGGACCTGGTCGCCCCTGACCGAGACGACGGTCACGACGACGTTGCCGCCGATGACGATCGACTGCGCTTCACGGCGGGAGAGAACCAGCATCTACGAGACCAGCGGGACCCGGGTCGAGAGGTCGGGATCATCGAGGACCAGCTGCAGGGCCTGGCGGCTCTCGGTGTTGACCACGATCGGTCCGAGCAGGTTGGCGGTGATGGTCTCCGGCCGCTCCCCGTCCCTGTGCACGGTCAGCAGGGTCAGCACCTCGACCTGGGACGGGTCCTCGACGTTCAGCGCCGCCTGCTCGTCGTCTCCCAGATCCAGGTCGTAGCCGGGGAAGAACAAGAACGGTGACGTGGCGAGGAAGGCGACGTCCGGCTCGTCTGCGCTCTGGAGCCAGATGTAGGGCGTCTCCTCGACCTCCACGACGACGTAGGTGGTGGAGTCCGGGAAGCCGAGGAGGCTCTGGGTGAACCGGAGCGCTCGGGACGGCTCGATTTCGAACGACCCGAAGCGGGACGACTGGACCTGCATCGCTGCAACACTAGCCGGCTCCTCGGGCCCGGCTGGCTGATGGTGGTTCCGCCCAGCGAGGGCCGCAGTTCGTCCTGCAGAGCGGTCGCCTACGATGGTGCCGCGAGGCGGAGGGCCAGCAGCAGCTCGGTGGTGATCGGCATCCCGGCCACGCTGGCGATCGGCTCACCTCGATCCAGCAGCTCCAGCACCCGCTCGGGATCGACCGGCGCGGCCAGGTCGAGCACCGACGGCCGGCCGAGCTCACCGTGCCACGTGGCGAGGTCCTCGTCGCTCGGGTCGCCGTCGAGCACGTAGTGGACCAGCCCGACGCCGCTCTCCCGCAGTCGGGCCACCAGCGGGCGGACGAAGGCCGGGAGCTCCCGAGCGATGTCGAGCACGATCAGGGGGAAGTCGTTCTCGCCGCGCTCCAACACCGCGACCACGTCGGATGGCCGTCGCAGCACGGTCCAGGTCGGTTCGCCGGGCACATGGGGTCGCTCGGTGAGCACGAACACGTCGCAGCCGGTGACCCAGTGCCCGTCCCGGCAGCGGCGGGCCACCGTGACCGCAACGTCGAGCGAGCCGACGACGACGGTGATGGCGGCGGGCGGGACGGCGAACAGGTTCGCAGCGGCCCTGGCCTCGTCGAAGCGATCCCAGAAGCCGGGCCCGGCAGCCGGTGCGGTTGGCTCCGGCGACGGCCGAGCGTCGATCACGGCGGGTTCGACGGCGGCAGGGATCGCCCCGGTCGGGCGCTCCAGCCCCGGGTCGCCGGCGTCGCCCCCCACGTCCCGGCCGAGATCGATGATGGCCGGCCCGGCGAGGGCCCGGTTCAGGAGATCGTCGAAATCGGCCGACTCGACCGCCGCTGCCGGTTCCTGCTCAACGCCTCTGTTGCGGTGTCGTAGCTTTCGTCGCATGGTCCTCACCGTCTCGTGTCGGCCGAACCGGGCTCGAGATGAGTCAGCCCGTCCGTGCATCGACGAGGGTCGAGTTGGGCACCGACACTCGGCGGACCGTCCGGCTCAGTGGTGTCTTCGGAGCTCGCATCACGAAGGCGATCACGATGGCCACCGCCTCGTAGAGGTGGGCCGGGACCTCGCTCCCGACGTCGATCAGATCGTGGAGGATGCGGGCCAGGGGGCGGGCCTCGACCACCGGCACGCCGGAATCGAAGGCACGCTCCCTGATCTTGGCCGCCAGGCCGTCACCGCCCTTGGCCACCACGGTCGGCACCCCGCCGGCATGATACGACAGCGCAACGGCCACGTGGGTCGGGTTGACGACCACGACCGACGCCTCGCTCACCGCAGCGAGCATCTGGTTCTGGCTGACCTTGGCGTGGATGGCCCGGCGCCGTCCCTTGATCATCGGGTCGCCCTCGGTGTTCCGGTTCTCCCGCTTGACCTCGTGCTTCGACATCCTCAGCTGCTTGCCGATCTTGTGGCGCTGGAACGCGTAGTCGCCGAGACCGACCACGACGCCGACGATGGCAGCCAGCCGCACCAGCAGCAGCAGGCTCTCCCCGAGCTCGATCCCGGTCGGACCGAGAGCGCGGGTCGAACCGCTCAGGTAGCTGCTGATCTGGCCCATCATGATCTGGGCCACCAGTGCCACCAGGACCACGAGCCGGAACACCGCCTTGCCGGTGTCGACCACGCTCTGGGCCGAGACCAGTCGCTTGATTCCGGCTTTGGGCGAGATGCGCTCCAGCTTGGGTCGCAGCGGTTGGGCGGTCAGCGTCACGCCGCCTTGGACCGCCAGGCCCCCTGCGGTGACGACGACGAGGAAGAAGAGGAAGGGCAGGAGGATCATGCCGACGCCCTGCACGAGGCCGCCGGCCTCGGCGATGGCCACGTCGAGCTCGCCGGCCTGGACAGTCGCCTGGACGGTGGCGAAGTAGTCGGAGAACACGCCACGCATGCCCTGGAGCACGGTGGGGATGACGAAGCTGGCCACCATGAGCGACAGCCAGCCCACCAGGTCTGGCGACCGGGGGATCTGACCCTTGCGCCTCGCCTCCCGCAGGCGCTTCGGAGTCGGCTTCTCGGTTCGCTGGGCGCTGCTCTCGGCCACCTACCCTCCCGACCCGGCGATGGCCCAGCGCAACGACCGATCGAGCAGCGTGGACACTGCGTTGATGAGCAGCGGAACCGTCAGCGCGAAGCCCACCATGAAGACCATGCTCTTGATGGCGAAGCCGACCACCATGACATTGAGCCTCGGGGCGGCCCTGGCCGACAGGGCCAGGACGGCCTCGGTCAGCAGCAGTGCCACGAGGAGCGGCAGGGCGATCTCGACTGCAGCCAGCATGAGCTGCCCGGCGCCCTCGGTGAGCAGCGCGCCGAGCGACTCGATCCGGAATCCGGACAGCGGCGCCGCCTCGTAGCTGCGGACCACGCCCCTGACGATGAGGAGATGGCCTTCGATGCTGACCAGCACCACGATGGCCAGGAGCTGGTTGAGCCTGGCCGCCGGGGTGGCCGAGCTGTTGGACATCGGATCGAAGAGGGTCGAGGCCGCAAGCCCCGACAGCCCGTCGATCATCGCCCCGGCGACGATCGGCACGGAGAGCAGCAGCTGGATCAGGTACCCGAAGAGAGCGCCGACGAGCACCTGGTAGCCGATGGCGGCCAGCAACGGCACCACCTCGAGCGGGACGTCGAGCGACTGCACTGGTGCCACGAGGAGCCCGACCGAGGCTGCGATGGCCACCCGGACCCGGACGGGTACCGCCGCCCCCTGGAAGGGCGGGGCCACCGTCAGCACGGTGACCAGCCGGGTCATGACCAGCAGGAACGACACGATGGTCGCCGGATCGATGGCCAGGCTCACGGCCGATCCATTCGCCAGTCGGGCGTCACGGCTGCACCTCGGGACCGTCAGACCGGGGCGGTCGGGCTCCGGTGATCAGCCACGTCTCACCGTCTTGTTCTGGAGCGCCCTGATCGGGTTGGACCGCGGTCTCGTCCTGATGTCGATGGCGGCTGGCGGGTCGGCGCTCGGCTTCGCGGCCGAACCGACGGTCAAGTCGTCCCCTTCGGCCAGCACGACGATCGACTGGCTGTTGCTCCCGACCAGCAGGTGCCGCCCGCCCGCGGTGAGCAGGGTCACACTCGCGTGCTTGTTCAGCTGCTGCTGGTGGCGGATCTCGATGTGGGGTCGGTCGAGGTGGCGACCCTGGAGATAGCGGCGCATCGACCGGGTCAACACGGTCAGCAACCCGGTGACCACCACCAGCGCCACCACCATGCGGATCGTGAGCTCGACGGTCGAGACCGCGGCGAGCGCCCCGGAGGCGATCACGTCTGCTGGTTGGGGTCGAAGATCTCGGTGATCCTGACCGCATACTCGTCGTCGATCAGAACGACCTCGCCCTGGGCGAGCAGCGTGTCGTTCACCCGGATGTCCACCGGGGCTCCCGCCGCACGGTCGAGCTCGACGACCGAGCCGACGTCGTAGTCGAGGATCTCGGCCAGGGTCACCCTGGTCCTGCCGAGCTCGACCGACACGTCGAGCGAGACATTGATCAGCTTGTCGAGCCCGCCTTCGCCGAACGGCTGCGATCGATCGGTGAGCGTCCCAGCGGCCCGGCTCGCGATCGGCGTCCCGTCCTCGACGGCCCGACCGTGGACCGCGGGCCCGTCGATGGCGGGCCCCTCGCTGGCGGGGCGGCGGGCTCGGCGGTCGACAGCCGAGACGTGCAGCGCCTGGACCTGATGACCGTCCGTGAAGACCGAGACCGTTGTCGGCATCGAGAATCGGGCCATCACCTCTGCAGCGGTGGCAACCGGTACTGCCTCTTCGGCCCCCACGATCCGGCCGGCGCCGTCCTCGGCGGCGGCGGCAGCAGCGGCGGTGAGGAGCGAGTCCGCCGATCGGTCGCCCGGGTCGGGCACGTCACGCACTGCGACGCAGGCGACGACGTGGCCGCCGGCATCGACGAGGTTGGCGGTGAGAAACGGGCCAGCCACTGCAGCGATGTCCGAGGTGCCGGTCATCGCAGGATCGGGCCGGTAGCCGGAGCGGGCCATGAGCTGGTCGATGGCGGAGTCGGCAGCCGCCGCGATCGTGTCGCTCGGACCGGTGTGACCGCCGGTCTCGGGGATCGTCGGGTCGGCGTTCTGGGCGCTCACCTGCCGTCTCCTTCCCAGCTACCCTCTACTGGAAGTGGCGACGGCGACGTCCCCTCCTGAGCCGGCCCTGGCCCGTTGGCGGTGGGGGCACCCTCGATGTGGGCGGTCAGCTCGGCCACGAGCCGCTGCCCCCGCTGAGCCGGCCGGATGTGGAACAGCCGCTGGTCACCGACCCGGGCGACGAGCGGTCTCGTGATCGACTGCCCGGTTCGGATCACATCGCCGATCTCGAGCCCGACCAGCTGCCGGGCCGGGACCTGCATCGGCTCGAACCCTGCGATCAGCTCGACGATGACGGGCTGCACCGCTCGAACGACCTGGATGTTCGGTTCGTCACGGCGAGCCGCCAGCTGCCCGGCGATCCGCCTGTCGAGCTCCTCGCTGTAGGCCTGGAGCTGGGTGGCGCTGAGGCCGACGGTGATCGTCCCCGAGATGCCCGGCACGGTGATGTGGAGCGGGATGGCGATGGCCGGCTCCGGCTGGGCCGGGGGCAGCGCCGATGCGCTGGAGACGTGCGGACCGAGCTCGGCTGGGCCGAGATCGAACAGGTCGATCGCCAGGTCCAGCAGCGGTTGGAGGATCAGGTCGTAGACGCCCATCTCGAGCCGGGACAGCGGGCGGCAGTCCGGAGGCGGCTGGGCACCGCCGCCACACAGCATCGACACGACCGACAGCGCGAGCTCCAGGCCCGTGGCGATCACGCCATGGGACAGCTGGAACAGCGACTTCACGACGGCGAGGTCGGTGTTGCCGTCGACGAGATCGCCCAGCTCCACCTGCTCGACCGTCCCCGGTATCACCTCCGCCTCGCTCAACCACCGGGAGAGCTCGTCCTCGAAGCGCTCGGCCAGCGTCTCGGCGCTCCGACCGAACAGCTGGGCCCGCTCGGCCGTCAACAGCCGGGCCTGCTGAAACGGATTCACGTCGGAAGCCACGGTCGTTTCGGTCACGGTCCCCGAATCGGCTGTCCCGGTCGAAAGATGAGGGCCGGCGCAGCCCCAGCGGTGGCAATCGCGTTCGAGCACTGTCGTCGGTGGCGGAGGTGCCGATGGGACCGGACCGACCGGTGACGCCGGCCGGCTTGACGGCCAGTACCCATGAGGTGAGCGACCATGGCTGATGACGACAACACCGAAGAGGAAGACGACGAAGGTGGAGGCGGCAAGAAGAAGCTGATCATCGCCGTCGCCGGTCTTGCAGCGCTCGGGGCGGCCTACCAGTTCGTGCTGAAGCCATCGCCACCACCGGACGAGCTGGCAATGGACGAAGCGGAGGAGGTCGAGCTGGTCGAGGGAGAGATCGTCGAGCTGGACGAGATGATCCTCAACATCGGCGGCGACTCGCCCGGATTCCTCCGCGTCGGGTTGGCCATCGTGCTCGACGAGCAGACGGCGGCGGCCGACTTCGAGGCCGAGCAGGCCATCGCCAAGGACGTGGCGATCCACTACCTGTCGTCGCTCGACGATGAGCGGCTGCGTACGGCGTCGGGTCGAGAACAGGCGAAGGACGACCTGTCCCAACTGATGCGCGAGGCCTACGGCGACGAGAAGGTGGTCAGGGTGCTCTTCACCGCCCTGGTCATGCAGTAGCGCCCCGCCTGCCTTCGGGGCCGCTCGTCGGAGCGAGCCCTCATACATCACGATGTGCGGTCGAGGCTGGGGTGCCGGTTGCTCGATGGTGAGGGGCCGGGCCGGGCCGATGGATCGGGCCGGGTCAGTTCCACCGTCGGGTGATCGGCGGGTGGTCGTTGTCTAGGAAGGACAATCGATGCGTATCAACAACAATGTGATGGCGTTCAACGCCTCCCGTAATCTGGGGATGTCGAACACGTCGCTGGGTAAGAGCTTGGAGAAGTTGTCGTCGGGGTACCGGATCAACCGGGCTGGTGATGATGCGGCGGGGCTGGTGATCTCCCAGAAGCTGCGGGCCGAGGTGTCTGGTCTGCGGCAGGCCACGAGGAACTCCCAGGACGGGATCAGCTTTGCTCAGACTGCCGAGGGGGCGCTGGGTGAGGTGCACAACATGTTGAATCGGATGCGGGATCTGTCGGTGCAGGCCGCCAACGACACCAACGACGCCGCTGCTCGGACCGCCATCAAGTCCGAGGTCGACGCCCTGGCCGCCGAGGTCGGCCGCATCGGGACCGACACGACGTTCGGTGGGGCGGCGGTGTTCACCGCCACGGCGCTGAGCTTCCAGGTCGGCTCCGAGGGTGCAGCCGGCAACCAGATCCAGCTGACCGTCGGCACCCTCGACGCCGCGACGCTCGGCGGCAGCGACCTGACCGCCCTCGACGTCTCGGACGCCACGAACGCCAGGGCCTCGATCGAGGCGATCGATGCGGCCATCGCCGAGGTGTCGACCAGCCGGGGGGCGCTGGGTGCGGTGCAGAACCGGTTCGAGTCGACGATCCGGAACCTGCAGGTCACCACCGAGAACCTGTCGGCGTCGGAGTCCCGGATCCGGGACACCGACATGGCCGCCGAGATGGTGGAGTTCACCAAGAACCAGATCCTCCAGCAGGCCGGTACCGCCATGCTCGGTCAGGCCAACCAGATCCCGCAGTCGGTGCTGCGACTCCTCGGCTAGCTCACGTAGCCACGCCCGGTCCACCGGACCGAGCACCACACCACCACAGGGCGGGGCCGGGAAACCGGCCCCGCTCCAGGTTTTCCATCCCCGTCGCTGCGCCCGGCGGTCAAGAAGTCGGGAGAAAGTCCGATCCGAGTCACTAATACGAACCCCCATCCTGCCGAGCCTCAGGGCACCGGTCACCCAGCTCACGACACGATGTCGTAGCGACAGCGGGTACCGGTGGTAGTGCTCTCAAACAGGGAAGGATGACGAGAGTTATGCGTATCAACAACAATGTGATGGCGTTCAACGCCTCCCGTAATCTGGGGATGTCGAACACGTCGCTGGGTAAGAGCTTGGAGAAGTTGTCGTCGGGGTACCGGATCAACCGGGCTGGTGATGATGCGGCGGGGCTGGTGATCTCCCAGAAGCTGCGGGCCGAGGTGTCTGGTCTGCGGCAGGCCACGAGGAACTCCCAGGACGGGATCAGCTTTGCTCAGACTGCCGAGGGGGCGCTGGGTGAGGTGCACAACATGTTGAATCGGATGCGGGATCTGTCGGTGCAGGCCGCCAACGACACCAACGACGCCGCTGCTCGGACCGCCATCAAGTCCGAGGTCGACGCCCTGGCCGCCGAGGTCGGCCGCATCGGGACCGACACGACGTTCGGTGGGGCGGCGGTGTTCACCGCCACGGCGCTGAGCTTCCAGGTCGGCTCCGAGGGTGCAGCCGGCAACCAGATCCAGCTGACCGTCGGCACCCTCGACGCCGCGACGCTCGGCGGCAGCGACCTGACCGCCCTCGACGTCTCGGACGCCACGAACGCCAGGGCCTCGATCGAGGCGATCGATGCGGCCATCGCCGAGGTGTCGACCAGCCGGGGGGCGCTGGGTGCGGTGCAGAACCGGTTCGAGTCGACGATCCGGAACCTGCAGGTCACCACCGAGAACCTGTCGGCGTCGGAGTCCCGGATCCGGGACACCGACATGGCCGCCGAGATGGTGGAGTTCACCAAGAACCAGATCCTCCAGCAGGCCGGTACCGCCATGCTCGGTCAGGCCAACCAGATCCCGCAGTCGGTGCTGCGACTCCTCGGCTAGCTCACGTAGCCACGCCCGGTCCACCGGACCGAGCACCACACCACCACAGGGCGGGGCCGGGAAACCGGCCCCGCTTCTGCGGTCGTGGTCGACAGTTTCTAAAGCGGCTCCCGGGGTGGCCCGATACCTTCCTTCGAGCCGGATGCTCACCATTGGATGCCCAGGGACGGGGCCCGAGACCTGTTCTGTGGAGGTGCGAAGGTGATCGTCGGCGGTACCGATACCGAGCTCTTCGCCGCGGCCCTCCGAGGGCTCGAAGCCCAGCGCCAGGCGGCGGAGCACAACATCGCCAACATCGAGACACCGGGCTACAGGGCCCGGACCGTCTCGTTCGAAGCTGCCCTCCAGGCGGCGGTGGCCAGCGGCGATCCGTCTCGAGCGGGCGTCACGACAACGCTGTCGGCCACCCCGACCAGAATCGACGGCAGCAACGTCGATCTCGAGGACGAGGTCACCGGTCTCGAGATCAACGCCCTGCGCCAGCAGCTCGTCACCGAGGCGCTGAACGCCAGCTACACCAGGCTCCGCACAGCGATAGGGAGCCGATAGCGATGAGCGGGCCCTTTCACAGCCTGGCCATCTCGGGGTCGGGCATGGACGTGTACCAGACCTGGCTCGACGCCATCGCTGACAACGTGGCCAACATCAACACCGTCACGTCGACCGACGAGCCGGCCTTCCAGGAGCGGTTCGTGATCGCCAAGGCGAAGGAGACCGGCGGACGCTTCGCGGGCGCCCGCGTCGATCGGCTCGAGTTCGGCGACCCGGAGGGCCAGATCGTCTACGATCCGACCCACGTCCTGGCAGACGAAGAGGGATTCGTTCGCCTCCCCGGTGTCAATCTGGCCCACCAGATGACCCACATGCTCGTGGCCCAGCGGGCGTACCAGGCCAACGTCTCGGCCTTCCGAACCGCCCGCGACGCCTATCAACGGGCACTGCAGATCGGTCGCTGATGGTCATGCGTTGCGCAGAGCCCCGTCCCGCCACGGCCCGCCATACCCGCTTGTCCCCGTCTTCCCATGTTCTCGATCAGGAGTGTGAAATGTGATTCGTTCGATGTATTCAGCGGTGTCCGGCCTGCGGAGCCATCAGATCATGATGGACGTGGTCGGCAACAACATCGCGAACGTGAACACACAAGGTTACAAGCGCAACCAGGCGATCTTCCAGGACGTGCTGTCCCAGGTGGTGACCGGAGCCTCGGCCCCCACGGCAGCCCTCGGCGGCCGGAACCCGGCCCAGGTCGGGCTCGGCGTGATGATGTCCGGCACCGCCCAGCAGTTCGGGCAGGGCTTCCTCCAGACCACGAACCGCGATCTCGACATCGCCATGCAGGGTGACGGGTTCTTCGTCGTCGACGAGGGTGGCCAGGAGCTCTACACGAGAGCCGGCTCGTTCTTCCTCGACGCCGATGGACGGCTGGTCACGAGCCGGGGTGGTCTCGTCCAGGGCTGGGGGGCCGACAACAACGGGGTGATCAACGTGACCACCGGCGCCAGCATCATCCGGCTGCCGATCGGCGACCAGAACCCACCCGTGATAACCAGCGAGGTGAAGCTCGGTGGCAACCTGCCGAGCACGGCAGCCGTCGGCGAGCAGGTCTTCACCGGCGTCGACTTCTTCGACGCCAACGGCAGTGCCGTGACCGTGGACATCACGTTCGAGAAGACGGCCGCCGACGAGTGGACGGTCACGGCCACCCACGGACCGGGGGCCACGCCGATCGCCCTCACCGACAACATCCTGACCTTCAGCGCCGGCGAGATCGTCGTCCCGGCCGACTTCAACGTGAACATCGCAGCCGGACAGATCCCCTTCGTCGGCGACGTCGACCTGGTGGTCGGCGGCGGTGCCGAGCGGCGGGTCACCCAGTTCGGTGAGACGACATCGCTGACCATCGTCAATCAGAACGGTGCCGCGGCCGGAGTCCTTCAATCCATGCGGGTCGGGACCGATGGGACAATCGTGGGAACGTACAACAACGGCCTGACCAGGCCGATCGCCCAGCTGGCGATCGCCAACTTCTCCAACCCCGAGGGACTGGAGCGAGTCACCGGGTCGAACTGGCGAGCCTCGGTCAACTCCGGCCTGCCCCAGGTCGGCAGCACCGGGACGGGCGGGCGGGGCACGATCGCCCCCGGCACGCTGGAGATGTCGAACGTCGACCTGGCCCTCGAGTTCACCGAGCTGATCCGATCCCAGCGCGGGTTCCAGGCCAACTCCCGGGTCGTCACCTCGTCGGACGAGCTGTTGCAGGAGATCGTGAACCTGAAGCGATAGCGGTGACGCAGACCAAGTTCCCTAGAGCAGGCGCCAGCCCAACACGCAGACGCCAACCCTAGGTGCAGCGACCAATCACCTTCCCGATCCGGAAGCTGCAAGCAAGCGACGAGCCCAGCCCGACCTAGAAACGGGCTGGGCTCGTCCGCTCGCCCAACACGGCAGAAAACGTCGGGACGACCGCCGACCTCAACCGGTCGCCACCTCTTCGACCTCGCCGACGACGCCCTCCCGTGTGACGCTGTCATCGAGCGACCCGTCACGTGCCACGCTGTCATCGAGCGACCCATCCCGGGCCACGCTGTCATAGAGCGACCCGTCCCGGGCGATGGTGTCATCGAGCGACCCATCCCGGGCCACGCTGTCATAGAGCGACCCGTCCCGGGCGATGGTGTCATCGAGCGACCCATCCCGGGCCACGCTGCCATCCAACGACCCATCCCGGGCCACGCTGCCATCGGCAACGGCGGCCGTCGGACCGCCGTCGACCGGACCGGTCCCCGCTGTCGTCGCCGATACGGCGACCGCCTCGTGCTCGGCAGCGACCGCCGAGGTCCGGGCCTCGTCGCTGCCGGCTCCGGGGCGAGCATCCCGATCCGGCCCACCCGGGAGCTCGGCCACGGCGGCCCCGAGCTCTTGCTCCCGCTCCTCGTCGGCGGTGGCCGTGACGATCCTGAGCCGACCCAGGATGGCCGTCCACTCGATCTCCAGGATCGGCAGGCCGGCGTCGTCCTCCTGCTCGGGGACGTCCACGGTCGATCCGGCCAGGAGCGACATCCCGGACGGCTTCACCACGGCCCCCGGCGGCAGCACGAAGGTGGTGGAGCCGAGCAGCACGGTGACCTTCATCCTGAACTGGTCGCCGTCGATCGAGGAGTGGGTCATGTCCAGATAGCACGAGCCCAGCAGTGCGAGCACCGAGGAGCGGCTGGCCACCGTCCATCGGCCCGTGCGGCGACTGCGGCCGAGGACCGCCAGCATCTTCGTCGGTTTGCTCTTTGCCACTACGGTTTCCTCAAGCGGTCCTGTCGTGCAGATCTCGATGATGATCTGTCGACTCGCTCTGAGTCTCGTCAGCGGCGGGACGAGTATTAGCAGCCGACGCGGAACGCGACCCGGGCAACCCTGACGGGCCCGACGCCCATGCCGGCTCAGCGCACGTTGCCAGGAGCCTCCGGTCCGACTGCTGACTCGCTCCCCGCCACGGCCGGCTCGGCCCCTCCCCCATCATCGGCCGGAACCTCGTCCGGCACGGCAGCAACCGCCCCAGCCGACGCAACCGACTCGGCCAGGGCCGCGGCAGCCGGCTCCGGCGGTATGGCCGCAACCGATGGAACCGACTCAGCCGGTGCCGGCCCAGCCGACGCAACCGGGTCGGTCGGGGTCGGCACGGCGCCAACGGCCACGATCTGGTCGAGCCCGATGGGCCCGAGGTCGGTGTCGAGCACCACCTCGCCCGAGGTGATCCGGCTCTGGAGGACCGCCGCAGTCACGGGGACCCCGTCCCGGCTGGCCGTGATCTGTCGGCCGACCAGGGAGCTGGCGGTGGTGAGCGACGTCACCAGGGCCGAGTTCTGACCCTGCTTCGTCAGCTCGTCCAGCTTCTCCACGACGGTGAACTGGGCGGTCGTGGCGATGAACTGCTCGGAGCTGGTCGGCTCGAGCGGGTCCTGGTACTTCAGCTGGGCCACCAGGAGTTGCAGGAACTCGTCCTTGCCGAGATCGTTCGAGGGCGCCGGCGGCTCCGCCGATCGGTAGAGCCCCGGGGCTGCCACGCTGATCCCGGCGGTTGCCTTCACTTGCTCCAGTTCCACGGTCAACTCCTCTTCGCTCGTCGTTCCTCGTCGCCCGCTGGCTCACAGATCCAGATCGACCAGACCGGCAGACGTGCCCCGCTGCGATCTCGGCCGAGCGGCAGGACGATCCCCGT
>JAHELU010000085.1:12813-19310 GCA_024644005.1 Acidimicrobiales bacterium
CTCCCTCCGGCCCGCCGGGGTTGTTCGGCTCCCCGTCTCGATCGAACGGCTCGTTGTCCCGTCGCCCCTCCGTTCCCACGTCGACGGCAACACCCCGCAGTCCGCTCTGCTCCAGCTCACTGATCAGCGAGTGTCGCTGCAGTGTCAACTGGTTGGCTGCAGCCGACGAGTCGGCCACGAGGGCGACCGCCGTGCCCGCCTCCCCGGTGCTGATCCTGACCGTGACCGAACCGAGCTCGGCCGGGCGGAGCCGGATGGTCAGCTGCTGCTCGCCGGTCGGCAGGTTGCGAACCGAGCCCAGCGCTCGCCGCACCTGGCGCCACAGCTGATCGGAGCCGTCGGCATCGGTCGGTGCAGCGGCTCCCACGGGGGCCGGAGCCTGCTCGCCGGACGGAGCGGCGAGACGATCGATCGTCCCGATCGTCGGCCCTGGCCCCCCGATCTCCGCGGTCGACCCGGTCCCACCGCCGGCGCTCGGAAGGTCGGCGGCGACGGTCGGCGCCGGCATCGGCTGATCCCGGTTGCCCTGGCCGTCCGACTCGGCCGAGCCCGGCTGGTTCGATGGGCCACCGTCGCCGAGGCCTCCCTCGCCGGGACCGACAGACCCGGCGGTCTGATCCTCCCGACCAGCTCGATCCGATCCGATGGGACCCGCGCTACGCGCTGCCCCTGCCCCCGCATCGGATTGGTCCCCGTCCGGGGAGGGCGAATCGGCCGTGACGCCCGCATCGGCCGTCACGGTCGATTCCCGTCCGGAGGGACCAGGCACCTCGTCGACCACGGTCGATTCGCCGATCTGGTCGTCCCGACTCGCGCGATCGCCCGGGCTTCGCTCGATCGGTTGGGCGACGGGTGTCGCCCCCGGACGATCTGCGGCAGCGTCGCCGTCCGAGAGGGCAGGCGCGGGCTCCGGCCCATCGTGTGGTGCCGGCGCCGTGACCGCCTCGGTGATCGTCTCGCCGGTCCCGAGCGTCTCCTCGATCGAGCCCCCGAGGTCGTCTTCGACCATCGAGCCGGCCTCCTCGGTTCGGGCTGGGGCCGGTGCGTCGGGCGAGGCGGTCGGCGTGACCTCCACATCGTGACCCGGCCGGACCGGAGTGGCCTCGCCGTCACCATCCGGCCGGGGCTGGCCGAGCGATCCGGCAAGGGGCCCGTCCCCTCGGCGATCGACCGGGGCCGGCGAGCTCGCGTCCGGCTCGGCCTCCTCCTCGATCGGGCCGTCGCCATCGCTCCCGGCCTGGCCGTGCTCGGCGCGCTGGTCGTCGGACGCTGGCGTCTCCAGCTCACCTGGACTCTCACCTGGACTGCCGGTCTCGACCGGATCGTCGCCACCCCCGGCTTCCTCGGCAGGCGGTTCCGTCCGGTGGCCCGGCGCCGTCTCAGCCAGCGGTCGCTCGGGCTCCCGGTCGCGACCTCGGGCCTCGGATGGCGAGCCGCTCGGCGGCGTCGACCGGTCGGGAGGAGGAGAACCGGCACCGACCGCGTCGGCGGCCCGGAGGAGCTGCTCGAAGCGCCGGGCCGCCCTACCGTCCAGCTCCCGTCCGGCCGATCGGTCCGACCGATCGGCCGGCGATCGACCGGTGGGCACCCACTCGACGACATTCGGGAGCGAGTTGGTCGTCATGGGCGCCTCCAGGCATCGAGGACGGTACGGACGTAGTGCTGGGTCTCGGCGAACGGTGGTATCCCGCCATGGCGAGCAACGGCACCGGGTCCTGCGTTGTAGGACGCGATGGCGAGGTCGACCGAGCCGAAGCGGTCGAGCGACTTCCGGAGGAAGCGGGCGGCGCCGTCGATGGCCGAAGCCGGATCCCACGGATCGACCCCCATCTCGGCCGCAGTGGCCGGCATGAACTGCATGATCCCCTGGGCCCCGGCCGAGCTGACCGCCGTCGGGTCGAAACCGGACTCGGTCCTGGCAACGGCCGACAGCAGCGCCGGGTCGACGTTCCACCGCCGGCCGGCCGACTCGAACAGGGAGGCGTAGTGGCGCTCGGCGTCGCCGGGATGGGCGGTCGGGATTGCCGGCGAGTACCCAACACCGGCGGAGACGATCCGGCGGATGGTGACGATCGGCCGGTCGATGGCCTCGATCTTCACCACCTCTCCGGTCTTGGGAGCGTGCAGCATCTGACCGTCGCCGACGTACAGGGCCACGTGGTTGACCGGCTCACCGAAGGCCAGAACGTCACCGGGCAGGGCATCCTCGATCGAGGAGACCTCGGCACCCATGGTGGCCTGGTGCCGGCTCCACTTCGGCATGTCGACCCCGATGGCCCGGTAGGCGTCCTGGACCAGGCCGGAGCAGTCGAACCCACGCACCGGGTCGGTGCCGCCCCACAGATAGGGGACACCGAGATGCCGGGCGCCGGCGCTGACCACCGCATGGCCAGCCGAGCTGGCGAGGGGGAGCACCGAACCGATCGGGTCGGGCCCACCGTGAGGGTACGGACCGGCGGCCGGCACAACGCGGCCCTGGACGAGCGCGAGCGCACCCCCTGCCAGGGAGTGGCCGGCAGCGACCGTCGAGCTCGCGCCGAGGGCGCCGGCCGGCCGTTGCCACGGGCGATCACCGGACGGGCGGTCGAGGCGAGGCACGGGCTGCCCGGCCTGTCTGGCAGCGGCCTCGGCCAGCAGGGCCTCGAAGCTCGCCCCGTCACCGCCACCGACAGCGTCGGGTCGGGGCCCGGCGCCGGTGAGCGGGGGAACGGTCGGCGGCACGGGGACCTGGAGCGGTGGCGGGGCGGGCGTCAGCGGCTCGCTCGGTCCGGTCATGACATCCGCCTCGATTCGCTACGGGCTGCCCGGATCGCCATGAGGTCCCGCAGCTCGGCCTCGGCCCGCCGGCGCCGGCGCAGCTCGTCGGCCCGGTCGAGCCGGTCGATCAGCCGTTCCAGCGATCGGACCTTGGTCGCCGCCACCTCCAGCTCCGCTCGACGAGCCTCGGCCTCGATCGTGAGCGTCGCCCGCTCGTCGGCCAGCGCCACGAGATGGCGAGCCCCGGACGTGGTCAGGTGGCTCCGCATTGCGACCGGGAGCTCCTCGGCCGAGAGCCGACCGGCCCGCTCGAGCGCCGCGGTCCGCCGACGGTCGACGAGCTGCACGCAGTGGTTGGCGTCCGTCCATCGGGCCCTGGCCCGCTCCTCGAGCTCGGTTGCCACCGTGGCCACCCTGGCCATCCGGTCTCGTCTCGCACTCACGACAGACCCGCCAGCTCTGGGACACGCGCCGGACCGTCGGTGGCGGGCGGCTCCAGGATCGCCGCCAGGCCCCGCCAGGCCTCATCGGGCTGGGTGAGCTCGTGGAGGTCCTGGCAGAGGAACTGCTGGACGGCGGGGGCCAGAGCCACCGCTCGGTCGAGCTCGGCGTCGTTGCCGGGACTGTAGGCCCCGACCTCGATCAGGTCCCTCGCCCGATCGCGAACGGCCAACATCCGCCGCGCCGCCGCCACGAGGTCCTGTTGGTCCCTGGTGGTGACCGCCAGCGCCACGCGCGACGCCGAGCGCAGCACGTCGATGCTGGGGAAGTGACCGGCATTCGCCAGCTCGCGACTCAGCACGAGGTGGCCGTCGACGATGGATCGGACCGTGTCGCCGATCGGATCGTTGAGATCGTCCCCCTCGACGAGCACGGTGTAGAAGCCCGTGATCGAGCCGGTGGACGATGTGCCGGCCCGCTCGAGCAGACCGGGCAGGAGCCCGAGCGCGGATGGCGGGAACCCCCGGGCGGTCGGCAGCTCTCCTGCGGCCAGCCCGATCTCGCGTTGGGCGACGGCGAACCGGGTGACGCTGTCCATGAGGAGGTTGACGTGGCGACCGTCGTCACGGAAGCGCTCGGCGATCCTGGTGGCGGCGAAGGCGACCGTGCGGCGGGCCAGGGCCGGTTGATCGGATGTGGCGACGAGGACCACGCTGCGGGCCAGGCCTTCGGCACCGAGGTCGTTGTCGAGGAACTCCCTGACCTCCCGACCACGTTCCCCGACGAGGCACAGCACGTTGACGTCGGCCTCTGAACCTCGGACGAGCATCGACAGCAGGCTCGACTTGCCGACGCCCGAGCCGGCCATGATCGCAACGCGCTGGCCGCGGCCGCACGTCAGCAGCGTGTCGATGGCCCGGACCCCCACCGACATCGGCTCGGCCACCGTCGGCCGGTCGAGCGCCGCCGGCGGGCTGTTGTGGATCGGAACCGCCCCGGCCCTGCCGAGCGATGGGCCACCGTCGATGGGTCGAGCCAGCCCGTCGAGCACACGGCCCAAGAGCTGGTCGCCGGTCGGGACCTCCAGCTCGCCGCCGACGAAGGTGACGGGCTCACCGACACGGTGGCCGCGGAAGTCGCCGTATGGCAGCACCGTCGCCCGCGCCCCGGTCACGGCCACCACCTCGGCGACGACCGGGCTCTCCGACCCCAGCCTGACGAGGTCACCCGGTCCGACCCGGAGACCGATCACGTCGGCCTCGGACTGGCCGAGGCGCTCGACCCGACCCAGCAGCTGCGGCCGGGCCGCTGCGGTCAGACGGCCGGCTGTCACTGCAGGGCCTCGCCGACCCGGCGGAGCGACTCGCTCAACCGGGCGTCGATGGTGGCATCGTCGATCGTCACGACCGCGTCTCCACGGTCGAGGCTGGGGTCGTCGACGATCGTCAGCTTCCGCTCGCCGAGCCCGAGCACGTCGCCGACGTTGGCCGCATCGTCTGGATGGAGTCGGGCCACGAGGTCGCCGGTCGACGGCGCCAGCTCCAGGCAGCGGACGATGGCCTCGGCCCCGGGATCGGTGGCAAGGGCGACCTCCCGCCGCAGGACCGCTTCGGCGATCTCGAGGGCCAGCGCAGTGGTCCCGGCCGCAAGGCGGTCGCCGACCTCGTTGCACCGCTCGTCGACCGCGGCCATCAGCGCATCGACGCTGCGCGCCAGGCCGGCCAGCTTCTGCTCGACCTGGCGACGGCCGTGTTCGAGGCCGACCGCATAGCCCTCCTTCCGACCCTGCTCGAAGCCGGACCGTCGGGCCGATTCCCGGGCGTCGTTGACCTGGTCGGCCCATGGGCCGACCGCTCCCACCTGACCGGGCTCCGGCCGGTGGACGAGATCGATGGGCTTGGCCTTGGCGGCCTCGTCGCCCCGGATGAGGATGTCGTTGCTAGGTGACAAAGTCGCTACCTCCACGGTTGATGACGATCTCGCCGCTCTCCTCGAGCTGGCGGACCGACTCCAGGATCTCGTTCTGTGCTTCTTCGACGTCGGTCATGCGAACCGAGCCGAGCAGCTCGATCTCGTCGAGCATGTTCGCCCTGGCCCTGCTCGACAGGTTGTCGAGGACCTTGTTGCGTACGACGTCGGCCACACCCTTCAGCGCCAGCGGGAGTCGGGAGCTGTCGACGTGTCGCAGCACCACCTGCATCTGGCGGTCCTCGAGGAGCTGCAGGTCGGCGAAGACGAACATCTTCGCCCTCACCTCGGCCGCCAGGTCGGCGTCGACCTCGGCCAGGCCGTGCATGATGACGTCCTCGACCGCCTTGTCCGCAAGGGTCATCAGCTCCACGAGGGAGTCGATCCCGCCGGTGGCCTCCAGGAACTTGTTCTCCAGCACCGCCGAGAACCGCTGCCGGAGCCCGGCCTCGACGGCCTGGAGCGCGTCGGAGGTGACCCGGTCCATCATCCCCAGCCGAACCCCGACATCGACCACGCGTTCGCTCGGGAGGTGCCGAATGATCGCCGCCGACTGCTCCGGCGTCAGATGGGACAGCACGAGGGCGATCGTCTGTGGCTGTTCCGCTGCGAGGTTCTCGGCGATGACCTCGGGAGCGAGGTTGTCCAGGAACTGGAACGGGATGTTGGGGGCCGAGCCATCGAGCTCGCCCATGATCTCCCGAGCGGTTCGCTCGCCGAAGGTGGACTCCAGATACTCGAAGGCCAGATCGTGATCGCCTGACGGGAGGGCGTCGCCTGCGGCGGCCTCGACGAACTCCTCGAGGATCCGGTCGGCCAGGTCGAGGTCGACACGACCGAGAGACGAGACCTCCTGCACGATGGCGGCCAGCTCGGAGCGGCGCAGCGAGCGGAGCAGCGGCCCCGACCCCTCGGCGCCGAGGCGGAGCAGCACGATGGCCGCCTTCTTGCGGGCCGAGAGACTCGCAGTGTCCACTAGCGGGCAACCTCCTCGGCCTCGTTCAGCCAGGACCGCAGAACCCCGGCCACGTCATCGGTCTGGTTGGCGATGAGGCTCTGCAGCTTCAGCTCCGCCGGCTCGTGGTTCTCCTCTCGGCCCAGATCCTCGGCAAACGCTCCGGCCTCCAGCGCCAGCGCCGATCCGGCCTCGAGCTCGTTGAGATCGACCGAGTCGATGATGGTGCGATTGGAGCCCCTCGACAGGTACCGAAGCCCGAGGATCATGACCGCCAGGGCCACGATCACCGTGCCGATCATGCGGATCAGGCCGATCAGGTCGAGCCCGCCGCCCTCGTCGGCCACCGGTCGGGCGTTTGCCGACTCGATCGAGT
>JAHELU010000254.1 GCA_024644005.1 Acidimicrobiales bacterium
GTCGCCGAGCCGGTCGGCCCACCACAGGCCTCCGATCGCCAGCGCGGCCGCGGCGCCGGCCGTGGCGGCGAGGGCCCAGAACCGTCCGCCCGGCAGCCGTCTCGGTTCCGGGGCGGCGGCCACCAGCGCAGGGACGCCAGTCAGCTCGTGCCGATCGTCGCCGAGCGGGGTCTCGGCTGCGGTCCCTTGATCGAGGATGCCACGGAGCTGGGAGCCGGCGGCCCCCACGAGGATGGCGTCCTCGTTCGGCCCGGGGCCCTCGGCCTCGATCGGGTCATCGTCCGCTCCGAGGGCCGCTTCGGCGCCGAGGATCTGATGGCCGGTGAATCGGCCGGCCAGGTCACGGCCGTCGCCGACGGCATCCGGCACCTCCGGGAACAGCAGCGGCCGCTCGTCGTCGAGCGGCTCGCCGTGGTCTCGGTGGCCGACGATGACGTCATCCGGTTCGGGCTCCGGCTCGTCGGCGGGATCGCTCGGGGTGTCGTTCCGGGGGTCGTCCGCGGTGTCGTCGTCGGGGAGCTCGGCTTGCAGCGCAGCCTGGACCGCGTCGAGCTCCGAGGTGTCGAAGGCATCGAGATCGAACAGCTCGCGGTCCTCGTCGGTCGGACCGCCCAGCGCGGCGGCCACGGCCCCTCCCACCGCCGTTTCGGCCACGGCCGCTCCTGGCACCGGCTCCTCCGGCAGCGCCGTTTCGGCCACGGCCGCTCCTGACACCGGCTCTTCCGGCAGCGCTGTCTCGGCCACGGGCTCCGGCTCTTCCGGCAGCGCCGTTTCGGCCACGGGCTCCGGCTCTTCCGGCAGCGCTGTCTCGGCCACGGGCTCCGGCTGCTCCGGCAGCGGCGTTTCGGCCACGGGCTCCGGCTGCTCCGGCAGCGGCGTTTCGGCCACGGGCTCCGGCTGCTCCGGCAGCGCCGTTTCGGCCACGCCCGCTCCTGGCACGAGCTCTTCCGGCAGTGACAGGATCGCCGGCGGTGCCGGCATCTCGGGCGCAGGGGGCTCGACGACGGACGGGCTCGCCGCTGTGTCGATCGAGGTGTCGATCGCCGTGTCGATCGGGGTGTCGATCGGGGTGTCGGTCGCTGTGTCGATCGGGGTGTCGATCGGTGTGTCGATCGCGATCGCCGGGTGCTCGTCTGTCGGCTCGGCCCCGACATCGGCGGCGGTGAGCTCCTCAGGGGTGATGTCGATGAAGCCGCCCTCGGCCGGGATGTCGTCGAGGTCGATCACGGTCGGACCGGTCGGCCGGCGGCGACGCAGCGACCGCCGATCGCTGCGCCTGGCGATGGAGCCTCCCGTCTCGAGGAACTCCCGCAACCGGGGCTGGACCACCCTGGCATCCTCGACATCCGACAGGAGCCGCCGCATCTGATCGATGACTGCCAGGCTCGGCGAGTCGTGGGGATCGGCAACCGGCACGCCGGCCAGCGCGTACTCGAACGGGGTCAGGTTGTCGACGCCCGAGAAGTTGGGGCCGTTGCTCTGGTTGCTCACAGGACCACCGCCCCGGACTCGACGAGCCCTCGTAGCCGGGCCTCGGCCCGGTTCTGCAGCGACCGGATGGCGCCGACCGGCTTGTCGAGTGCCTCGGCCGTCTCGGGACCGGTCAGCCCGAAGAAGACCCGCAGCACGATGACCTCCCGCTGCTCGGGGGTCAGGGCCTCGAGCGCTTCATGGGTTCTGGCCGCTGCGTCCGAGCGCTCGGCCAGCTCGGCCGGCCCGGCGCTCTCGTCGACGAGATCGATGTCGAAGTCGTCGTCGAGCTCGACCCGGCGGCTCCTGGCTCGGCGGTCGTCTATCACCTGGAATCGAGCGATCTGGTAGAGGAAGCTGGCGAAGTTGGCCTGATTGCCGACGAACCGGTCGATCGAGCGGAAGGCCTTGAAGAAGACGGTGTTGACCACCTCGTCCGGGTCGGGGCAGGCCTCCGAGCGGACCAACGCACCGACCCGGCGGTTGTAGTGCCGGTACAGCCACTCGAATCCGTCACTGTTGCCGCGCTTGGCCTTGGTCAACGCGAGCTCGAAGTCGTCGCTGCTGCCGCTGTCGACGGTGCCGGTGTTCAACGCCATAGCTGTGCGTCCGCCTTCGACTCTCCACCCTCTGCATAACGACGGAGTCAACCGAAAGTGTCCGGGTCCGCGTGGCAAATCCTCCCGGGCACCTCCGCCACCGCACAAGCGAGGATAGCTGTGTGTCGCCCCGTGTTCACGCAGGCGGTCGATTTCCCCACGCTGGGCGGCAACGCCGCGAGCCGGGTCCGCCCCACCAGCTGTCGGTGCCCCGCCGTCACCGATCCAGCTTGGCGGGACCCGCCGGCTCGGGTGTCGTCAGTGGCTGGCGCCGATGTCGACCTGGTACGCCTCGTAGATCAGATCAGCACCGCGTTGGCGGTGCCTGGTCAGCTGACCGAGCAGCTCGATCGCCTGGTTCCGCAGGGGCACGGCCTCTGCGGGCACGTCGACGTCGTCGACCAGGGAGACGGCGATGCGCAGGGCATCGACCGCCTTCTCCAGCCGCTCGTGGTCGACCTTGAGCTGGTTGACCCGTCGCTGGAGCCGGGGCCGCTCCTGGATGACCTTGTCCAGGAACCCACCCTTGGCCTCGGTCTGCTTGGCGTGCTCCTCGATGCGGATGGCGGCGTGATCGACCGCCATGGCGACCCGCAACCGCCATTTCGCACCATCACCGATCGGTGTCGCGAGCGCGTCTTCCAGACCGACGATGGCCTCGTAGAGGGCTTCTCGGCGTGTCCGAACGGCGTCGAGCTGAACTCGGTCTGCCATCGGCAAGTGTCCTCTCTGCTAGCTACCGCCCACGTAACCAACTTCGAGGTAGGTGAGTATAGGCGCTGCTTGGACAAATAGATAGGTTTCCGTCACCGTGGCACCACAGAGAGTGGCTTACGGCGTCATGTTTTCCCCAGGTTCCAGGCAAATCTCCCCAAAAACCCGCTGCGCCGGTGGTTGTTTTCGATCAGACGGTCGAAATCTGAACTTGAGAGAAATCTGGGCGATGACCGCGCTCAGCGCCGGATCGTCACTTCCTGGCCCGGTTCCTCCGGCTCGTCGTCGACCATCTGGGCCGGGAAGCCGGATGCCAGCACCTCGACGCCGGTCGCCTCCTCGAGCCGTCGTATCACGTTCGGCGACCACGCCCGACCCCCGAATCGCTCGGCGGCGTCGGCCACGACCGCGCTGAGCAGCGGCGTGAGCTCGAGCGGCACGGCGCCGCGGTCGGCAACGGCCTGGAACAGCGACAGGTCCTTGAGCACCAGGTCGAGGGTGAAGTTGATGTCACGGCTGCCGTTGAGGATCACCTGGGACTCGGTCTCGTGGACGAACGAGTTGCCAGACGAGATCCTGATGGCCTCATAGGTCGTGTTCAGGTCCATGCCCGCCACCTTGGCCGTCACGAGGGCCTCCGACAACGACACGAGGTTGGCGGTGGCCAGGTAGTTGGTCACGACCTTCAGCACCGACGCAGAGCCCAGGGGCCCGGTGTGGAGGACCTGGCGGCCCATGATGGTCAGCAGCGGGAGGACCGTCTCGAACGTCGACCGGTCGCCGCCGGCGAAGATGGCGATGTTGCCGGTGGCGGCCCGATGGCACCCGCCGGACACCGGGCAGTCGATGGGATGTCCGCCGGCGGTCCGTACCAGGGCCCCCAGCCGCTCGACCTCGGCCTGGTCGGTGGTGCTCATCTCGGCCCACACCATCCCCGGCGAGAAGCCGGCCAGCACGCCGTCTTCGGCCTCCAGCACGAGCGCACTGGCGGCCGGGCTCGGCAGGCACGTGATCACGACGTCGACCGCCTCGGCCAGCTCGCCCGGGCTGTCGGCCCAGCGGGCCCCGGCGCTCAGGAACGGCTCGGCGGTGGCGGGATCCAGGTCCCGGACGGTCAGCTCGACGCCGTTGCGGAGCAGACTGCCGGCCAGCTTGCCGCCGACGTTGCCCAATCCGATGAAGCCGACTCTCATGGTTCGCTCCTGCTGCTCGACGGTGCGCTTCGACTGTGACCTTCTACTGTGGCCTTCGACTGTGCCCCTCGACGATACTGTCAATGCCTCCGGACGTCCCTGGCCCCCATGGCGGCCACCAGGCCCAGCCCGGCAACCGCCAGGCCCACTGCGAACGTCGACGCGAATCGTCCGGCCGACGAGGAGTCGCCGACGAGGACGTTCATCGTCTGGATGCCGCTGACGATGCCGATGAACATGAGCTGCTGGCTCATGCCGTTGGCGATGCCGATGTCGGACTCGTCGACCGACCCGGCCACCATGGCCGCCACCGACGGCTGGGAGATGCCGGCCGCTGCGCCGGACAGCGACAGCCCGACGATGATCAGGACGAGCCCGGTCGTCCGGCCGTCGTCGACGTCGGCCACCGAGGCCACGGCGAAGGCCACCATCGAGCCGACCATGAACAGGGCCCCGATCACGATCGGCTTCTTCTCACCGATCCTGCTGGCCAGGTAGCCGCCCACCGGTGACGCCAGGCTGAACACCCCCGGGCGGGGCACCAGGACGAGGGCGATCGTCCCGAGGCCGAGCCCGTAGATCGTGCCGAGCAGTGCCGGCGTCACCACGAAGCCGCCCATGTAGGCGAACTGGACGAAGGCGGCCGAGAGCATCGGCAGCGTGAAGTTGCGCCGCCGGAAGTAGCCGAGCTGGAGCATTGGCGCCCGGCTGCGCCGCTCGACAGCGACGAAGCCGGCGGCGGCGGCGAGGCAGAGGGCGGCCAGCCCGAGCACCGTCGGGT
>JAHELU010000255.1 GCA_024644005.1 Acidimicrobiales bacterium
TCACGATCGACCCCGGGCAGCTCGTCGCCGTCGTCGGTCCGTCCGGGGCCGGCAAGACCACCCTCACCTCGCTGATCCCGCGGTTGTACGACGTCACCGAGGGTGCCGTGCTCGTCGACGACATCGATGTCAGAGAGCTGACCCAGGCCTCGCTCCGGGAGGCGATCGGGGTGGTGGTCCAGGACCCCCACCTGTTCCACGAGTCGATCGGCGACAACCTCCGCTACGCCAAGCCCGACGTCACCGAGTCCGAGCTGATCGAGGTGTGCGAGGCGGCCCAGATCCTCGACGTGATCAACCAGCTCCCGGCCGGTCTCGACACGGTCGTGGGTGAGCGGGGATACCGCATGTCCGGCGGGGAGAAGCAGCGGCTGTCGATCGCCAGGATGTTGCTCAAGGACCCGGCGATCGTGATCCTCGACGAGGCCACCAGCCATCTCGACTCCGAGAACGAGGCCCTGGTCCAGGAGGCGCTGGCCAAGGCGCTGGCCGGGCGGACAGCCCTCGTCATCGCCCATCGGCTCTCCACCATCACCCAGGCCGACCAGATCCTCGTGCTCGACGAGGGCCACCTGGTCGAGCACGGTACCCACGGCGAGCTGCTGGAAGCCGGTGGCTTGTACGCCGACCTCTACCGCCTGCTGGTCCGCGACGAGGCCTGAGCACGGCTCCGGCGGTCCGGGTCAGGGCCCGGACGGTCGAAATTCGTCGGCCGTGGTCGATCAGGTAGTGTCGGGCAATCATGGTTGTGACCTACCTGTCCGACTCGGCGGTTCCCGATGAGTGACGAGCTGTGGGCCCTGCCCGCGGTCGATCAGGCCCGGCTCGTCAGGGCCAGGCAGGCGTCGGCCCGAGAGCTCCTGGCGGCCCATCTGGAGCGGATCGAGAAGGTCAACCCGACACTGAATGCGGTGGTCGGGTTGGATCCGTCGGTGGCCGAGGCGAGGGCCGGGGCGATCGACGAGCTCATCGCCTCCGGCCGCAGGCCCGGTCCGCTGGCCGGCCTGGTCACCGCCCACAAGGACCTGGTCGACACCGCCGACTTCGTCACGACCTACGGCTCACCGATCTACGCCGACCATCGGCCGTCGGTCGACGGGGTGCTGGTGGAGCGGATGCGGGCGGCAGGGGCGGTGGCGATCGGCAAGACGAATACCCCCGAGTTCGGCGCCGGGTCCCACACCTTCAACCCGGTCTACGGGCTGACCCGCAATCCGTACGATCCGGCCCGCAGCGCCGGCGGCTCGTCCGGCGGGGCCGCGGTGGCGCTTCGGGCCGGCATGGTGTCGCTGGCCGACGGCAGCGACCTGGGCGGGTCGTTGCGCAACCCGGCGGCGTGGAACAACGTCATCGGCTTCCGGGGCTCGCCCCGGGTCGTGCCCCGTCCGGCGGCCGGGAACCCCTGGAACCCGATGCCGATCGATGGGCCGATGGCCCGCTCCGTCGATGATCTCGTCCTGCTGCTCAGGGTGCTGGCCCACCCCCACGACGACGATCCGCTGAGCCGGCCGCTCGCCCTCCCGCCGGTCGTCAGCCCCCCGACCCAGGCCCCCCGGGTGGCCTGGAGCGCCACGGTCGGCGGCCTACCGATCGAGCCCGAGCTCGTCGAGGTCCTCGACCGGTTCCGGGACGACCTCGACATACTCGGCTGGCCGATCAGCGAGGACGAGCCGGACTTCTCCGGGGCGGACGAGTGCTTCGTCACGCTTCGGGCCTTCCTGTACCTGGAGCGGGCAGAGGCGATCGGCGATCGGCTCGGCGAGGTCAAGGAGACGGTGCGGGACGAGATCGAGCGGGGTCGAGCGCTGTCGTCAGCCGAGGTCTCGGCCGCCTACGGGCATCTCCAGGTCCTGTGGAAGCGGGCGGTGGCGTTCTTCGGTCGCTACGACCTGCTGATCGCCCCCGTCACCCAGGTCGCACCGTTCCCGGTGGAGATCGAGTATCCCACCGAGGTCGCTGGCGTGGCGACGACGAGCTACGTGGAGTGGATGCGGTCGTGCTGTCGCATCACCACCACCGGCTGCCCTGCGCTGTCGCTGCCGGCCGGGTTCACGGCGGCCGGGATGCCGGTCGGGGCGCAGCTGGTCGGTGGGCCCTTCGACGACGTGACCGTGCTCCAGGCCGCGAAGGCCATCGAGGCCACGACGAGCCACGGCTTGCGGGGGCCCGAGCTGTGACCGACGGCGGGCACCCCCCGGCCGGGCGGCCCGAGGCCGGGTCCGCGGCCCGGTCGACCGCCCGGTCGGCTACCAGTTCGGTTGCGCTGGCCCATCTCCGGATCTGCGACTTCACCGGTCAGCTGGCCGGTGCAGGGGCCACTCGCTGGCTGGCGACGTTCGGGGCCGAGGTCATCCGGATCGAGGACCCGGTGAACCACGGCAAGTGGGACATCCTGCGGGGCTCGCCGCCGTTCAAGGACGAGCGCCGGGGGATCGAGCTCGGCTCGGGGTTCAACAACCACAACGTCGAGAAGCTGGGGGTGACGATCAACCTGAGGACCGACGAGGGGAAGCGGCTCGTGGAGGACCTGGTGTCGATCTCCGACGTGGTGGCGGAGAACTTCGCAGCGGGGGTCCTCGATCGGCTGGGGTTCAGCTACGAGCGGTTGCGGGAGCTCAGGCCGGACATCGTCCATGTGTCCAACTGCGGGTTCGGGCAGACCGGGCCGTACCGGGACTTCAAGTCGTGGGGTCCCATCGCCCAGGCGGTGTCCGGCGTGACCCACAGCTCCGGACTGGTCGGCCAGCCACCGGCGGGTTGGGGCTATTCCTACCTCGATCACACCGGCGGCTACTACATGGCGATGGCCATCATGATGGCCCTCCTCCACCGGGAGCGGACCGGAGAGGGACAGTGGGTCGATCTCAGCTGCACCGAGGTCGGCGCCAACCTCCATGGCGCCGATCTGCTCGACTGGTCGGTCAACGGTCGACCGCTGCGGGCCGACGATCTGCCGGACAGCAACCACAGCTCGACACCGCCGATGGCTCCCCACGGCGTGTACGCCTGCGTCGGCGACGACAACTGGGTGGCGATCGCCTGCCGAGACGACCACGACTGGCGCAGCCTCCAAGCCGTCATCGGTGACGAGGCCGCCGCCCTCGGCCTGGCCGACGACGACTTCGACCGGCTGGAGGGCCGGCTGGCCGATCAGGAGGTGCTCGACCGGGGCTTGGCCGAGTGGTGCGCCGAGCGCACCCGGTGGGACATCGAGGCCGATCTGCAGGCCGTCGGCGTGCCGGCCGCAGCGGTGAGGAGACCGGGCGAGCGGATCGACGGTGACATCGCGACCGGGAGTCGGGGCATGTGGCCGATGGTCGATCACCCGGTGATGGGTGGGGTCAGGGTCGACGGGCAGCCGGTGACCTTCTCCGCCACCAACTGGTCGATCACGAGTGCCTCGCCCCTGCTCGGTCAGCACAACCGCTACGTGTTCGGCGAGCTGCTCGGGCGCAGCGACGACGAGATCGAGAAGCTCGAGGACACGGGGGTCATCTGAGGTGACGGACGAGCTCACCGTGAGCCATCCCACCCCGCCACCGCCGGCGGGTCCCGGTCCGCTGCACGGGATCCGGGCGGTCGAGCTGGCCCATCCCTTCACCGCATTCGCCGGCCGGCTGCTGGGCGACGCCGGGGCCGATGTCGTCCTGGTCGAGCCACCGGACGGCGCCGAGCAGCGGTACCACGGTCCCTTCGCCGAGGACCGTCCCGACCGCGAGCTGAGCCTGTCGTGGTGGGCCGAGAACACCAGCAAGCGCAGCGTGGTGGCCGATCTGGAGACCGGGCCCGGTCGCCAGTTCTTCCGGCAGCTGATCGAGACGGCTGACGTGCTGCTCGAGGCGGAGCGGCCGGGCTACCTGGCCGACCTCGGCATCGACTACCCCGATCTGACCGGCCGCCCGATCGACGGCCCCGGCCTGCAGCGGGCCGAGCGGTCAACCGGGCCGCCGCCGGTGAATGCCGAGCTGATCCAGGTCTCGATCAGCCCGTTCGGCCGATCAGAGGTGGGTGGCGGTGAGGATGCGACCGATCTGACGGTGCTGGCCAGAGGGGGCCCGATGTGGTCCTGCGGCTACGACGACCACTCCCTGCCCCCGGTCAGGGGTCGGGGCAACCAGGGCATCAGGACGGCGGCCCACTTCGCCGTCCTGTCGACGTTGACGGCGCTGCTGGCCAGGAGCCGCCACGGGGGGCAGTTCGTCGACCTGAGCATGGTGGCGGCGGCCAACGTCACCACCGAGTTCGCGTCCTATGGCTGGCTGGCCGCCCGCCAGACCGTCCAGCGCCAGACCGGCCGTCACGCCACTCCGTCGCCCAGCGAGCCGACCCAGGTTCGCTGCTCCGACGGCCGGTACCTCAACACCGGCGTACCGCCTCGTACGCCGGCCGAGTTCGAATCCCTCCTGGCGTGGCTCGAGGACCTCGGTCTGGTCGACGAGTTCCCCCTGTCGCCGCTGCTGGCGATGGGCTCCGAGTACCAGAAGCTGACCCTGCACATGATCCAGGAGGACGACCTGGCCGGCGAGGTGTTCCAGGCCGGGCGGGAGGCGATGGCCTTCATCGCCTCCCGGATCCCGGCCCACGACGCCTTCGTCGGCTTCCAAACCAGGGGCATCGCTGCCGGGGTGGTGTGGTCGCCGGACGAGATGATGCAGGACCCCCACTTCGTCGAGCGAGGCTTCCCGACCGCGGT
>JAHELU010000256.1:0-1062 GCA_024644005.1 Acidimicrobiales bacterium
TACGCACGTTCCAGCTTCGCGCGATAGGACTTCTTCGAGAATTCTCTGTCTGCGTATTCTCGCGCGTTGTCGCCAAGACGTCGCCGACTCGCTCATCAGGCCCGGTCGACAGCTCCGCCAGGTGACGTGGGTCTACGCCCACCTGCCGCTCGCCGCGGCGCTGACCGCGCTCGGCGTCGCCAGCAAGAAGATCGTGGCCATCGAGGGCTTCGGCGACCGCATCACCGAGTCCTACCTCTGGCTCCTGGTCGGCTCGATCGCCACGACGCTCATCGCCACCGCCGTGTTGGCCGAGGTGACGGTCAGCCCCCATTTCGCCATCGATCGGCCGCTGCGGCTCGGCCCTCGGCTGGTGGCCGCTGCGGCACTGCTCGCACTGCCGGTCGTCGTCGGCTTCGAGCCGGCCGTCGTGGTGGTGTCGCTCGTCGCCGGTGTCACGCTGGGTCAGATCGGTTTCGAGGTCTGCGTCGCAACCCTGGGGGAGCGGCGCCTCAAGTCGAAGATGGCGGCCGAGCTGAGCGGGCTCGACGGGAACTGCCAGGATCTTGCCGCAGCCGAGCCCCAACAGGTCGACGACGCGGTCTGCGAGCAGTGCCGGGCCGAGGGCCAGACCTGGGTCGAGCTGCGGGTCTGCCTGACCTGCGGGCACGTCGGCTGCTGCGACGACACGCCGTCGCAACACGCCAGAGCCCATCGGGACGAGACCGGCCATCAGGCCATCGCCACGATCGAGCCGGGCTCGAACTGGGCCTACTGCTACGAGCACGACGTGCTCGACTCCGATTGGACCGAGTTGGATTCGGAGTGGGCCATCCGGGGCACGACATGACGAGCACGAGCGGCCGTGACCATCCGGGTGAGGAGCTGATGAGCGGTCTCGACCATGCGGGTGAGGAGCTGATGAGCGGTCTCGACCATGCGGGTGAGGAGCTGATGAGCGGTCTCGACCATGCGGGCGAGCTGACGAGCGGCCCGGGCCGACGGAGGGCGACATGACGAGCGGCGCCATCGAGTTGCTCATCGAGCCCCGCAAGCGCCCGGTCGGCACCGGGACCGTGCGCC
>JAHELU010000256.1:1072-4693 GCA_024644005.1 Acidimicrobiales bacterium
CGCTGGGGGAGGTCGAGCCAGTGTTCCCAGCTCCGGATGAGGCCGCCCGCCCACTCGGTGCGCATCACCTCGTCGACGCGCTCCAGCGTGCGCCGTGGCGGCATCCCCAGCGAGTTGCTCATCGAGCCCCGCAAGCGCCCGGTCGGCACCGGGACCGTGCGCCGGCTCCTGCCGTGGCGCCGTCGGCGGATGGTCGGCCCGTTCGTGTTCGCCGACATCATGGGCCCCGAGGATCTCGGACCGGGAGCGGGCATGGACGTCGACGCCCACCCCCACATCGGGCTCGCCACCGTCACTTACCTCCTGGCCGGTCGAGCGGTGCACCGGGACTCGACCGGGGTCGTGCAGACCATCGAGTCCGGAGCGGTGAACTGGATGACCGCCGGTGCCGGGGTGACGCACACCGAACGAAGTCATCCCGACGACCGACCGGTGGCGGTGTCGCTGTTCGGGGTCCAGACCTGGGTGGCCCTCCCGGACGGGGCCGAGGACGGCCAGGCCGGTTTCGAGCACTGCCCGGCGGCCGAGGTGCCCGTCGACACCAGGAGCGGTGTCACCGCCCGGCTGGCCGTCGGCTCGGGCTTCGGTCTGCTGTCGCCGGTCTCGGGATCGTCGCCGCTCGTCCTGGCCGAGCTCCGGGTGGACGGCCGGGGGCCGATCCCCGCCGACCACCCCGAACGGGCGGTGCTCGTGCTGGACGGCGACATCCGGATCGCCGGGACCGCGGTTGGGGTGGGCCACCTCGCCGTGCTCGAGCCCGGCACGTCGCCCGAGGTGTCGGGGTCGGGCACCGTCATGATCCTCGGCGGTGAGCCGGTCGGAGCCCGCCACATCTGGTGGAACTTCGTGCACTCCGATCCCGAGCGGATCGAGGAGGCGAAGCAGCGATGGCTCGACCAGCGATTCCCGACGGTGCCCGGCGATCACGACCCCTACGTCCCGTTGCCGACCTGAGCCCCTGGCCGGCGGCGAGTGGCTGCAACGGCGTCGCCGGCGGAGCTCGAGACAGCTACCAGGAGAGCTCGTGGCGAAACGGCGGATCGGCGCCCGGTCGTGAGCAGGTCACCGCGGCAGCGGCCACGGCCCGGCTCCCGATCTCGAACCAGTCCGACGGCCCGAGCGCCTCGAGCTCGGCCCGGTCCCGCCGCACCCCCCGCTCCCACAGTGACACGAGGATGGTGGCCACGATGGTGTCGCCCGCTCCGACCGTGTCGACCACTGCGACCTCCGGGGCGTCGACCGGTACGGGGCCGTCGGCCCGGTACAGGACGAGACCGTGCGCACCCCGGGTGAGCACCACCGTGTCCACACCGGTGGCCAGCAGTGCTTCGACGCTGGACTCGGGCGAGCGGTCCGGCCAGATCCAGGCCAGGTCCTCGTCGGACGCCTTGTAGATGTCGGTTCTGCTCATCCAGCGCTGGTGGAAGTGCTCCCAGGCGGTCCGGTCGTCGATCACCTGCGGTCGGGCGTTCGGGTCGAGCGAGACGATCCCCGGATGGGACTCGACCAGCTGGGCCAGTGTCTCGGCGGTCCGGCCCCGGAACATGCCGAGGGTCCCGCCGTGGATGATGTGCGGTCCGGGGCCGATGGCGGCGAGGTCGACCTCGGTGAGGACCGTATCGGCGGTATCAGCGCCCTCGAAGCGGAACACGAGCTTCGGGGTGTGCTCGACGATGGCCCTGGCGGTCGGGGCCGAGGTCCGCAGGCAGGCCGAGACGTCGACACCGTTGGCGGCGAGGTGGTCGAGTATCCGGCGCCCGTGCTCGTCGGTCGAGATGCCACCGACGAACGCAGCCGGCGCTCCCAGCCTCGCTGCCGCAACCGCGACGTTCATGGGCCCGCCGCCAGGGACCGGATCGGGCACCAGGTCGACGAGGGCTTCTCCGCAGCTGACGATCATCGACTTCGCACGATACCGGCTGCGGATTGGCCTGTCAGCCGCCCTGGTCCGGCGGGGCCTGCGACGTCTGGTCGACGGACGACGCTTGGGGCGCCTCCTCGTCTATGGATGCGCCGACCATCACCGCAGTGAGCGCCATCACCGCCACGAAGATCATGGCCTCGATCGTGACGACGACCCGCAGCACGGGAAGCGGGTCCTTCTCCTCGCGCCGGGCGGTCATCCGGGGGAGGAGCCGGAAGTGGTTGTAGCCACCCATGACCGCCGCCACGGCGACGAGGGCGATCTTCACCACGAGCGCCTGCCCCCAATCGGTGGACCAGAGCTCGGACGGGCTGTCGAGCATGATCACGGTCAGCTGCAGTCCGGCGAAGCCCGCTGCGGCGAGGGAGGCGGCAGCGATGACCGAGAACCGGACGACCAGATCGAGTGCCAGGAGCGGCTGGTTCATCTGACGCCGTCGCCACAGGACGATGGCGAGCGAGAACACGCCACCGGCCCAGACCGCGCCGGCCAGGAGGTGTACAACGTCGATCAAGCCGGTGAGCCACCGTATGCCCTCGCTGGCGGTGTGGCCGTCGAAGGTGAACGAGACCACCAGCAGCACGGCGCCCAGCACGAACGGGGCGGAGACGGGCAGGTCGGCGACCGGTCGTCGGATCCCGGAACCGGGCCCTCGCCCTGACTCGAGACCGGATCCATCGCCCTGCCAGTCGGCGTCCAGTGACTCGCTCCACGTACCGCCCGGCCCGCTGGCGGTGGCCGTGGCCGTGGTGGCGGCGGAGGTGGCGGTGGCCGCGGCGCCGACCGGGACCGCGGCCGACGTCGTCTTCTCCGCTTCGGCCCCCGGGCGGATACGGGCCCGGATCGGGGCGGCGAACATCAGCATGCCGCCGGCCGCTCGCAGCGCCACCGCAACGCCGAAGGAGGTGAGCAGGGTCTGATCGAGGGTCTCGAGCGTCCATGCCTGGGTCCAGCTCCGTTGGACCACCACCAACTGGGCCAGCACCTCGATCGCCGCGCCGACGATCACGAACGCCGACGCCGACCGGGCGGCTCGCAGCACGTAGCGCCTGTCCCGTGGCCTGTGCCCGAGCACGACACCGGCGAACACCAGGCCGCCGAGGGCGACCATGGCCGCGATGAGTCCGATGGCCCGCCCGGCGGTGGCGATCTCCGAGGCCAGCGTGGTCGTCCGCTGGTTCTCGTCGAGGAAGGCGGCCAGGACATCCCCGGTGGGAGCTGCCGGCTGATCGGTCGGCTGCGTGACGCTCGGAGCGGTCGAGTCGACCGCGGTGGTCGACGCGGTCGCACCGGTCGAGGTCGGTTCCGGTTCCGCGGCGGGGGCGCTGGTCGCAACAGCGGTGGTGGCCGATGCGACTCCCTGGTCGGTCGATCCGGTCGACGTGTCTCCACCTGATCCGCCGTCACTGTCGCCGGGCATCGAGTCGCCCGGCTGGGCGGCTGCGACGGTGAAGCTGAAGCTGCCGCTGATCGGGTGGGAGTCCGGGGCCTGGACGGTCCAGCGCAAACCCACCATGCCCCCGGCGAGCGGCGGTTCGAAGGTCAGGGTCCACACCGAGCCGTCGGTGTTGGAGGTGATTCGGTTCGGCTGGCGGATGGCTGCCGTCGGATCGAGTACGACGAAGCCCTCACCGACCGGGTCGGCCGGTCCGGTGAAGCGGAGCTCGATCTCGTCGACCGCCTCCTCGACCACGGAC
>JAHELU010000086.1:0-861 GCA_024644005.1 Acidimicrobiales bacterium
GATGGCTGCGAGGAAGCCGTCGGCGATCTCGTAGGACAGGTCGCCTCTGGGCCGATGGACACCGATGCAGTTCCCGTCGTCGTCGTACCCGTACGTCGCCCTGCGACCGTCGGACGCCACAACGCAGCCCACCCGACCCGACCGGTTCAGCCGGAAGCTCACCGACCGGCCGGACCCCGGCTCCACGACCCCGATCCGATCGACGTGGCGGACCACGGAGAAGCGGGCCCCATCGACCTCGCCGCCGACCAGCCGACCATTGCGGTCGAACCGCCAGGATCGCTCCCGGCCCGCGTCGAGGACCCACTCGCCGTCCGTCTCGGTCAGCCGCAGGCGGCGGCGACCCGACAGTCGCCATCGCCCGTCTCGCTGACGGACGAACGGGACGACTGCGCCATCGCCCAGTCGCACCCGGACCAGGCCGCGGTCGACCTCACCGGTTAGCGTCATGTCCAGCAGGCACGACCAGCCCCGACCGAACAGTCCCGCCCGGTCCGAGCCCAGCGAGTTGTAGAAGCGGACGACGTCGAGCACCGAGGCGAATCCGGGGAAGGCCAGGTCGTGGTCGGCGTGGACGAAGTTGCCGTTGGCGGCACAGACCGGATCGTCGACGTAGCCGGAGGTCGGCGGCAGGCCCCGGAGCTCGGCAGGCTCGACCTCGATGATCTCCGGCCCCCCGTCGACCCCGACCTCCAGCAGTCGAGCGTCGACGGTTGCGGCGGGGGCGCTCACCATGCCACCGCCGACCGGCGACGGCGGGCACGTGTCGTCCCGGCGCAGCACGTCTGCGATGTGCCAGGCCACGTACTCGTTCTCCCTCATGGCGGCGAGCAGCTCGGCGAGCTTCGCCAGAGCGTCGGT
>JAHELU010000086.1:871-18881 GCA_024644005.1 Acidimicrobiales bacterium
GCTTGTCATCGCACGCCTCCACGACCCGCTGGCGGGAGGCCTGCAGCCCCTCGAGGTCGTCGACGAAGGGGGCTCGCTCTCGAGCGCCGGCGAAGAAGAACCCTTCGAGGCGATCCGGATCGGCCGACACGTGGGCGGTCTCGACCACGGTCAGACCTCGATGGTGCTGTGGTGGCGGACCCAGTGGCCACCGTCGTTCGAGTAGTGGACCAAGCTCCCGGTCGGCACGAACGTCGGCGGGCGCGGGGCCGGATACGGCGGGGGCTCGGGAACCTGGCCCGCCGAGTCGTCGCCGACGAAGAAGTCGCCGAAGCGCTCGGTGGTGGAGCGGTGGTCCTTCTCCTGCTCGACGGCCCTGGCCCAGTTGATCCGGTTCTGATCGTTGAGCGCGGCAGCCCACATGACCCCCCACCCCACGGCCTCCTGGCGCAGGGCGGCGACGACGTTGGCGGTGCTGGCGTCTTCGTTCGGGGCCCGGACCGTGGCGAAGTGCTCGGCATGGGGCCCGCGCCAGGCGGCCTGGGCCGCCTCACGGGCCTCGATGCGACGACCGGCGGCGAGGGTGACCTCGTCGGCGAGGCGCCACAACCTGCGAGCCAGTCGGAGGCTGCCCTCGAAGTCGAAGACGACGTCGGCCTGCAGGTTGCGCTGGGTGTCGGCCATCGGTCGGCTCCACGAACGAAGGGTCGGGCGATCAGCGCCGAACCTAGGGCAGCGGCCGGCGGGCGACGATGGGGACCGGTCCCCTCGCGCTGGCCCAGCCGCTCAGGCCGTGATCGTCCGCCTCGCGTCGACCAGTACGGCGGCTCCCGCGGTCGACAGCTGGATCTCGCCGGCCAGCTCGATCGCGGACGGCGACATCTTGCGCAGCGTCTTGGCGACGATCGCCACGAGGTGGTCGTGGTCGAGGCGCGCCACCATGGCATCGAAGGCGGTCTGGAGGAACACCAGGCAGGCTGCGTCCTCGACGATCTGGGCCTCGGGATCGGTGCCGAGCCGGCGCCGGGTCAGCAGCTCGGCGACCCGCTGGACCGTCGCTTCGTCGTGACCCAGCCGGGTCAGGATGGCACTCGCCGCTGACGCCTGATGAGCCTTGTTGGCTCGGCGCCATCGGAGGTAGCCGGCCCGGCCCGGGGGATGGTCCGACCGCGCCAGCTCCCAGCGACGCAGGTGGTGGGCCCGAACGGCGATCGCCAGCGCCGCCGAGGGCCGGTCGACGAGCAGGTCGAGCCAGGCCGATGCCAGCCGACCCTGGACCAGCGCCAGTGGCCGGCCGTTGGCGTCGAGCGTCGGATCGGCCGCGTTGGCCCGGTCGATCTCGGCCAGCACGTCGTCCAGGCGCAGGTCGGTCCCGACCGCTCGCTCCGTCACGTGGCGCACTCCGACTCGCCGACCGACACGGCGAAGGGGCCGGTCTCGCCATGGTCGACGAAGAACGACGGATCCTCGTCCGGAGTCGGGAACACGTCGAGATCGGCCAGGTCTCTCGCGATCTCGGCGGCGCCGCCGACCCGGGCCAGCCAGGAGCGGAACGCCTCACCCGGCCCCCGTTCTGCAACGAACCGCCGCAGCACCCGGGCTGCGGCTTCGGGGGCCGTTCGGGCCGGGAGGCGAAGGGCCTTGTCACCGAAGTGGACCCGTTCCTGGCCGACGTAGCCGCCGAGCAGCAGCTGGTAGCCGGGGGCGGCGGCGCCGTGGGCCCGGCGCTGGGCGCCGAAGAAACCGATGTCGGCGACGTGGTGCTGACCGCAGGAGTTGGTGCAGCCCGAGATGTTGATGCGGACGCCACCGACCTCGGCGAGGCCCTCGGCCTCCAGCACCTCGCCGATCGCCTTGGCGAGCCCCCGCGACTGGGTGACCGCCAGGTTGCACGTGTCGGCACCGGGGCAGGCCACCACGTCACGGGTCAGCTCGGCTCCCGGCTCCGCCATCCCCAGCCCTTCCAGCCGATCGAAGAGCAGCGGCAGCTGTTCCTCGGTCAGGCCACGGAGCACGAAGTTCTGCCGGTTGGAGACGCGGACGTCCACGTCGAGGTGGCGGACGATGGCCGCCAGGCCGTGGAACTGCTCTGCGGTCACATCGCCGAGCTCGCACCACGCATAGGCCGAGACCGTGCCCTTGGCGACGCCCCGCACCACGTTGGCCGCCTCCCAGCGGCGATAGGCCGTCGGGCCGCCGATCGCCACCGGTACGCCCTGGCCGATCGGGGTGGCCGCGACGGTGGGGTCCGACCCGGCCGGTCCATCCCCGCGCTCCGCCACGACGGGCGGGATGCCTCCCGGCCAGCTCGACGATGCCGGGAGCAGCCTGCGGGTGGCCAGCACCCGGCGCTGGACCTCCTCGAACCCGAGCTCGTCGACCACCCACTTCATCCTGGCCCGTCGCTTGTTGTCTCGCTGGCCGGTCTGGTCGAACACCCGTAGGACGGCCTCCAGCGTCGGCAGGAGGTCCTCCCTGGCGGTGAAGTCCTCCAGCGCCAGCGCCGGGTGGGGGTTGGCGCCGAGGCCACCGGCCACGTACACCCGGAACCCCGCTTCGACCGTGCCGTCGTCGCGGCTCCTGGTCACGGCCACGACCCCGGCGTCGTTGAACATGGCCTGACCGCAGTCGGTGACACAGCCCGAGAAGTTGATCTTGAACTTGCGCGGCAGTCGCTGACCCAGGGGGTTCCGCAGGAAGTGCTGGTTCGTGGCCTCGGCCCAGGCGCTGACGTCGAGCACCTCGAACGGGCAGGCCCCGGCGAGGTGGCAGCCCTGCACGTTGCGCACGGTGTCGCCGCAGGCTTCCCGGCTGGACAGCCCTTTCGATCCCAGATGGGTCAGGACCTCCGGGATCCGCTCGAGCTGCACGTAGTGCATCTGGATGTTCTGGCGGGTGGTGATGTGACCCCAGCCCCGCGAGTAGCGGGCGACGACGTGGCCGAGCACGTCGAGCTGGTCTGCGGTGACGGCGCCGTACGGCATCCGGACCCGCACCATCTGATTGTGCCCACCCTGGCGCTGACCGTAGATGCCGTTGGTCAGCCGGAACACCCGGAACACGTCCTCGTCGATGGCGCCGGCGAGGTACCGGTCGAGCATGGTCTCGAACTTGTCGATGTCGGCCCGGATGGCGGGGTCGGTGACCTCGGGCAGGGTGTCGAGCAGCGGGTGGGAGACGTTCATCACGGCCATGGAGCAACTCCTTCGAGCGCCGCAACGGCGGCACGGTGGTCTCGGCGGTTGTCGGTGTCGGGCGAGCGATCGGGGCCGGCGGTGGCGGTGGCGGTGGCGGCGGCGGTGGCCGGGCCCGTTGGCGTCGGGTCGGGCATCGCCGCCAGGACGTCGTTGGCGGCGACCGCCCCGACAACGATGACGGCCGGGTTCGGCACCGTGGTCGCGCCGAGCGCATCGAGCCGGAGCCGGAACGTGCGCTGCTGGGGCGTCGTGGCCGAGACCACGATCGTCACCGGCGTGTCCGCCGCCATCCCCGCGGCGAGGAGACGGTGGCGCACGGATGCGGCGCGCCGGGCGCCCATCAGGATGACCAGTGTCGAGCCGATCCGGGCCAGGGCGTCCCAATCGAGATCCTGCTCGCCGTTCGGGTCCTGGTGGGCGGTCACGACGGTGAACGCGCTGGAGAGGCCGCGGTGGGTCACCGGGACCCCGGCGGTCGCCGGTCCGGCGATCGCCGAGGTGATGCCGGGCACGACCTGGACGGCCACGCCCGCCGCGCCGAGGGCGACGGCCTCCTCGCCGCCCCGCCCGAACACGAACGGGTCACCGCCCTTGAGGCGGACGACGGTCTCGTGCCGGCGACCGCGGTCGACGAGCAACTCGTTGATCCGATCCTGGGTGGTCCGGATGCCATCGGGATCCTTGCCGACGTCGATCCGTTCGGCCCATGGCGCGATCATGTCGAGCACCTGCGGTCCGACGAGGCGATCGTGCACCACCACGTCGGCTTCGCCCAGCAGCCGGGCGGCCCGCAGCGTCAGGAGGTCGGGATCTCCCGGTCCGGCGCCGACGAGATACACCGTCATGCGCCCACCTCCTGGCCGAGCCCGAGGTGGGAGCGCACGAGGGCCCTGGCCCCGTCGGTGTCGCCGCAACGAACCAGCTCGACCACGCCGTCGTCGAGCGCCTCGCGCCAACCCGCTACCTCGCTGGTGCCGAGCTCGGCCCGGGCCTGGGCCCGTACCTCGCTCAACACCTCGAGCAGTGGGGCATAGCCAGCGTCGAGCTCGGTCTCGAGGCGCTCTCGCAGCCACGACGCCAGGACCGGACTGCGGCCTGCGGTGGACACGGTGACCTGGAGGTCGCCCCGCCGGGCGACGGCCGGGAGGGTGAAGGCACACCGCTCCGGGTCGTCGGCCGAGTTGACCCACACGCCGGCCGCCTCACCGTCGCGGAATACCTGGGCGTTGACCGCCGGATCGTCCGTGCAGGTGATGGCCAGGCGATAGCTCGCCACCTCGCCTCGCTGGTAGGGCCGCTCGTGCACGACCACCCCGAGTGCCACCACGGCCTCCGACACCACCGGCGCCACCACGGTGACATCGGCATCGGCGGCCACCAGCCCGGCGGCCTTGCGGGCCGCGACGGCGCCGCCACCGACCACGAGGCACCGGCGACCGGCGAGGATGAGGTTGACCGGGTAGGGGTTCGACAGATCCGCGCCGAGGGCGGTTCTCGACCGGCTCACCGGTGCAGCCCGCACTCGGTCTTGCCGGTGCCGCTCCAGCGACCGGATCGGCTGTCGTGGCCGACGTCGACCGGTGTGGTGCAGGGCCAGCAGCCGACCGACGGATACCCCTGGTGGGTGAGCGGGTTCTCGATCAGGCCGTGTGCCGCGACGTAGCGGGCCACGTCGGCATCGCTCCAGTGCACCAGCGGGTTCACCTTGACCCGCCCGTTCCGGTCGACCTCGACCACCTCGGCCGCCGCCCTGAGCTGGGAATCGCTGCGGCGGAGGCCACTGATCCAGGCGTCGAACCGGCCCGCCATGAGCCGATCCACCAGGTCGACCTTGCGGGCGCCACAGCACGCCTCGGCGCCATCGGCCCACACGTCGGCGCTACGGCCGTCCGGCCGGGCGACCGTGAGGTTCAGGCGGTAGCGAGCGTGGGCCCGCTTCATCGTGTCGAGAGTCTCGGCGAAGTGGAAGCCGGTGTCGAGGAAGACGACCTCGATGTCGGGGAGGACCTGGGTGGCCAGGTGGACCAGCACCGTGTCGGTGAACGACGTTGTCAGACAGAGCTGGCGGCCGAACCGATCGCACGCCCAGGCGACGATGTCCTCGGCAGGGGCACCGTTCAGCGCGGCGGCGGCTCGGCGGTCTGAGGCTGTGAGGGGACTGAGTCGGATCGTGGTCATCGGATCCCGTCTGATTTCTGACAATCCCGATCAACTTAGTCGGGATTGCGCGAACGATAGACGAGTCGAACCTCAAACACCACAATCCCGATCAAATTTATCAGGTTTAGCGGTTTCCGATCTCGGCAAAATCGTGGCCGAGGATCAGCGGTGGGCCAAATGCTCCATGTCGTCACCGCCGACGACGACCTGTGTGACCAGTCGAATCCGGTCGAGGCCCCCGACCAGAGGCCGGGAACCTCGACCGATCAGAGGCGAAGGGCTACTCGCACCAGGGGTAGACGAACAAGCTGTTGTCACCGGCGCGATGATCGGCCAGAACGACGTTGAGTGGAATCGGATCCGGCACGCCGGAGATGTCAGCACCGTCGCGAACGGTGACCCCGACCGCCACGGCGGTTTCGATGGGCAACCCATCACGAGCGACAGCGGCGAACAGCCCGGCATCCTTAAGGACATCCATTCCCGCCTGCATACAGGCCACGTCCGGGCGATCGCCGCCGGGAGCAGCATCGACGACCGGGATTGCGACGCCGATGGTTGCCACGGCGAAGGCAGCTCCTACAAGCAACTTGCTCTTCATGATAGCACTCCGTATATAGACGACAGTTACATCTCCTTGTCTACGGAGAGCCAGCCTGAGCGGATGCACCTTCGAGGGCATCTGGGGCGAATTGCCCATGAGCCGGCCGTGACGAATCGAGACCGGCGTCTCGGGGAGGCCGGTCCGGCGCATCCCCTACATTGGGACGATGAGCGAACGAGTGGCCCTCGTGACCGGGGCCAACCACGGGATCGGCCTCGCCACTGCGGTGGCGCTGGCCGAGCGGGGCCTCGACGTGGTGGCCACCTACCTGCGAGGCACCAACTCCCGGTCGGTGGACGGCTCGGCCGACCGGAGCGACGAGTACCAGCGGGCCCGGGACCGGGATGGGACGGCCGTGTCGTCGGCGGTCGAGGCGAACGGCGCTCGCTGCCTGACCATCGAGGCCGACCTGACCGATCCGGCCATCCCGGCCCGGCTCTTCGATGAGGCCGAGGACCGGCTCGGTCCGGTCCAGGTACTCGTACACAATGCCAGCGGCTGGCGACCGGACAGCTTCGCCGGAGCTGAGTCGGACCGGATCGGTCGAGCCCAGCGCCCGGTGACCGTGGAGACGATCGACGCCCAGCTGAGCGTCGACGCCAGAGCCGGGGCACTGCTGATGAGCGAGCTCATCACCCGGCATCGGGCCAGGGCGGCCGACTGGGGGCGGATCGTCACCTTGACCTCTGGTGACGGCGGGGCGTTTCCCGGTGAGGCGTCCTACGGAGCTGCGAAGGCGGCGCTGGTGAGCTACACGCTGACGGCCGCAGCGGAGATGGCGGCCGACGGTGTGACGGCCAACGTGGTCCATCCGCCGGTGACCGACACCGGCTGGATCACCGACGAGGTACGGGCCTTCGTCGCCACCGATCACGCCCACCACCACATCGCCGAACCGAGCGAGGTGGCCGACGTCATCGCCTGGCTCTGCACGGAGGCCGGACGGACCGTGACCGGCAACGTCATCCGCTTGCGGTGACGGCCAGGCCGACGAGCCCGTTCGAATGCCGTCGGTGCCGACCACTAGGGTCGGGCCTGTGACCGACTCAACTGCGACCGACCCGACCGCACCCGACGCATCCCCCACCTCACCACTGACCGGTGGGCAGGCCATGGCCCGCCAGCTCGCAACCGAAGGGGTTCGGCACATCTTCGGCATCCCCGGTGTGCAGCTCGACTACGCCAGCGACGGCTTGGCCGGCTTCGCCGATCAGCTCCAATTCATCAATGCCCGCCACGAGCAGACCACCACCTATGCCGCCGATGGTTATGCCCGGACCACCGGACGGATCGGGGTGGCCCTGGTCGTCCCCGGCCCGGGAGTGCTCAACGCCGGAGCGGGGTTGGTCACTGCGCTGTCGTGCTCGTCGAAGGTGCTGCTGATCAGCGGGCAGATCCCGAGCATGGGCATCGGCAAGGGCTACGGACTGCTCCACGAGATCCCCGACCAGTCCGGCATCCTGGCCAGGCTGTGCCGCTCGTCCACCCTGGTCACCGATGCCGGGCAGGTGGCGGGGGCGCTCCACGGGGCGATCGTGCAGCTGCAGAACGGACCGGGTCCGGTGGCGGTCGAACTACCGCCGGACGTGCTGTCCGGTCGTACCGAGGGAGCGGCGATCGGGCCCGAGCCTGCTGGCACCCCACCGGCCGGCTCCTCCGACGACCTGGCCGCGGCGGCCGAACGGTTGGCGGCCGCGGAGCGGCCGGTCATCCTCGCCGGCGGTGGCGCGGTGGCCGCCGGCACCTGGGACGAGCTGACCGAGCTGGCCGAGGCCCTCGGGGCACCCCTCGTCTCCACCACGAACGGGAAGGGGAGCTTCGACAACCGGCACCCGATGACCTTCCTGCCGCTGGCCTCCAAGGAGCTGCTCGGCCGGGCCGACACCGTGCTCTTCGTCGGGTCGCGCTGTCTCGATGGTCGGGGCAACGTGACCCGCACCGCCGAGGGGGCCACGCTCATCGCTCTCAACGACGACCCCGCCTCGTTCGGCCCGCCCCGGAGCTTCGACGTCACCATCACCGGCGACGCCAGGACGGGCAGCGCCGCGCTGACGGCCATGCTCGACGGCGAGCGCGCCCCGTGGCTCACCGACGCCGACGACGTCCGGCAGCGGATGCTGGACGAGCTGGCCCCGCTGGAGCCGCAGCTGCTGTATGCCCGGGCGCTCAGAGCTGCGCTGCCCGACGATGCCGTCCTCGTCAACGAGCTCACCCAGGTCGGCTACATGGCCCGGTTCGTCTACGACGTCCGCCACCCCCGCAGCTACGTCGACCCCGGCTACCAGGGCACGCTCGGCTACGGCTATCCGACCGCCATCGGCGCAGCGGTGGGCAACCCCGATCGTCCCGTCGTCTCGGTCAACGGCGACGGCGGCTTCGGCTACGGCCTGGCCGAGATGTCGACGGTGATGAACCACGGCATCCCCCTCGTCGGCGTGGTGTTCCGCGACGACGCATACGGCAACGTGCAGCGCATGCACAAGATGCAGTTCGACGGCGTCCATCTCGGAACCGAGCTGACCAATCCGGACATGCTGGCGCTGGCGTCGGCGTTCGGGATGGCCGGCTACCGGGCCGAGAGCCCGGATGAGCTCCAGTCGCTGCTGTCGGCGGCCATCGATGCCAGGGAGCCTGCGCTCATCGACGTGCCGCTCGGCATCATGCCGGACCCGTGGTCGATCGTCATGAGGCCGTGGCGGCCGGCGTCCTGAGGCCGTGGCGGCCGGCGTCCTGAGGCCGTGGCGGCCGCGCTGAGCGCCGTCGGCCAGTGGTCGATCTGACGCCGAAGTCCCGAGCCACTAGCGTTTTTCGGGGGGACGGAGCGACGAGGGGACCAGCGCCATGGCCAATCACGACATCCACATCGCCGGGGGCACGATCGTCGACGGCACCCGGGTGCCCCGGTATGCGGGTGACGTCTGGATCACGGACGGCAAGATCGCACAGCTCGGCGGCCGAGCCACCGAACCGGCCGACACGGTCATCGATGCCACCGGCAAGATCGTGGCGCCGGGCTTCGTCGACCTCCACACCCACTACGACGCCCAGATCCGCTGGGACCCGTGGTGCACGATCTCCGGCTACCACGGCGTGACCAGCGTGGTCCTCGGGAACTGCGGGTTCGGCTTCGCCCCGGTGAAGCCCGACTTCCGGGACCGGTCGATGCTGACGATGACCAGGACCGAGGCCATCCCCTACGACTCGATGAAACAGGGCATGACGTGGGACTGGGAGACCATCCCCGAATACCTGGACAGCCTCGACCGCCAGCCGAAGGGCGTCAACTGCATCCAGTACATGCCGACCGCCTCGCTCATGACCTACGTCATGGGGCTCGAGAAGGCCAAGGCCGGGCTCATCGCCAGCCCCGAGGAGCGCAAGGAGATGCAACGGCTGCTCCACGAGGGCATGGATGCCGGGCTGTGCGGCTTCTCGATCCAGCGGCTGGGGCCGGACAGCGTCCAGGCCGACCACGACGGCTCACCGATGGTGACGGACATCATGCACGACGAGGACATCCTCGCCCTGGCCGAGGTGCTGGCCGAGCGGGACGAGGGCTTCATCCAGATCACCCAGGGCACCGGCGACATCAGGGCCGACCTGGCCTTCCTCGAGAACCTGGCCGCCACGGCCAGGCGCCCGATCCTCCACAACGTCGTCGCCCCGGCCCGCAAGGACCCCGAGGTCCACCGGCGGCCGCTGCGCTGGATCGAGAGGTGTCGTGAGCGGGGGCTGCCGATCTACGCCCAGTGCGCCACCGGGCGAGCCGGGTTCGCCTTCACGCTGGAGCACTGGAACCTGTACGACGCCTCCCCGGCCTGGCGGGCCGTCACCACCGGCACCAAGGAGGAGAAGATCGACAAGATGCAGGACCCGGAGCTGCGCCAGGCCCTGGTCGACGAGGCGGAGGAGGCCGACCGGCGGCTCCAGGTGATCCAGGCCGGCGTCGGGGGCAACCCGAAGAACCTCGTGGTCCAGGGGGTGAACCGCCAGGCCGATCTGCAGCAGTACGTCGGACGGTCGGTGGGCGAGATCGCCGAGGCCGAGGGGAAGAACCCGATCGAGACGATGCTGGATCTCTCGCTGCAGGGTGATCTCAACGTCGAGTTCCTGGGACCCGACCGCGGCTCCAACGCCGAGTTCATGGCCGAGATGATGCACAACCCGTACGCCATCCCCGGTGTGTCGGACGGCGGGGCCCACACCAAGTTCTTCACCGGCGGGGCCTACACCACCGACTTCCTGACGTGGCTGGTCCGCGACGAGGACAAGGTGACCCTCGAGGAGGCCCACTTCCGCCTCTCCAACCTGCCGGCCAAGGCGGCCGGCTTCCGGGACCGGGGCACGCTCGAGGAGGGCAAGGCGGCCGACGTGGTGGTCTACGACATGGAGGAGCTGGCCATCGAGCCGCCGTGGATCGGGGACGTCGAGCACGACCTGCCAGGTGACGAGTGGCGGCGGGTCCAGCGGGCCAAGGGCTACGACAAGATCATCGTGAACGGCGAGGTGACCTTCGACAACGGTGCGTGCACGGGTGCGACGCCGGGCCGGCTCCTCCGCCACGGTCGAGGCTGACCTCGATCCGGCCGTCCACCTCTGGCCACCCGCGATCGGGCTCTCGGCCACGGTCGAAGCCGACCGAGCGCCGGCTGCTCCTCAGACCGTGCCGGTCACCGCCTGCAGGTCGACCGTGGACGCCTCGAGGGCGACGAGATCGGGAACGGGCCGGGCGGTGACCGGATCGAGGGCCAGTGTGGCCTCCAGCGCCTTGGCCACCGACAACAGTCGCCGATCGTCGTAGGCCCGACCGATCAGCTGGATCCCGAACGGCATCGAGAGCTCATCCAGGCCGGCCGGCAGGGCCACGGCGGGATGACCCACCACCGTGATCGCGGCGGTGAGCGTCAGCCAGGCCATGTAGTTCTCGACTGCGGTCCCCTCGACCACGGTCGGATAGAGCTGGGTCCAGGGGAACGGGCTGACGCTGACCCCGGGGCAGACGATTGCGTCGAAGTCGTCGGTCAGCTGCTGGACCTGACGGATCAGCTCCAGCTGCCGGCCCCTGGCCCGGGCGATGTCCTCCATCGGGGTTCGCAGCGCGGCGTCGTAGGTGGCCCGTATGTTGGGGTTGAAGCCCGGGTCCCAGCGGTCGACCTCGGCGTGGTACTGGGTGACGAAGACATCCGAGCGGAGCCGCCAGTCGACATCGAGCGCCGGAGCCAGGTCGAGGGCCACCGGCTCACACGACCCGACGTGACGCCCGAGCCGCTCTATCCGGTCCCGGAAGGCCCGCCGGATCGGCTCCGACACCAGCACCCCGCCGAGATCCTCGCTGAACCCGATCCGGAGGTCGGCCAACTCGACGTGATCCAGCTCGGCGAACGGCTCGGGATCGAGGGGGAAGGCCATCGGGTCCCGGGGGGCCCGGTCGGGGCGGCGGGCGATGATCGACAGCAGCAGGGCCACGTCGTCGACCGTGCGGGCCATCGGGCCCTGGACGCTGTAGTAGGTCTGGGCGGTGGTCCGCTCCTCGAAGGGCACGACGCCGGGCGTCGCCCGGAACCCCACGATCCCGCAGAAGCAGGCCGGTATCCGCAGGCTGCCGCCGTGGTCGGAGCCTGTGGCCAGCGGCGTCATGTCGGTGGCCAGCGCAACGGCGGAGCCGCCCGACGATCCACCGCACGTCTTCGCCGGGTCGAACGGGTTGCCGGTGGCGCCGAACAGCCGGTTGACCGTGTTGGCCCCGATACTGCGCTCCGGGATGTTCGTCTTGCCGATCACGATGCCTCCGGCGGCCCTGATCTTGGCCACGATGCCCGCATCGGCGGTCGGGACGTGGTCGGCGAACTCGGCGCTGCCGAGCGTGGTCCGGATGCCCTCGGTGGCCTGCAGGTCCTTGATCGCCACCGGCAGTCCGTGGAGGGGCCCGGTCGAGCGGCCCGCAGCCAGCGCCCGGTCGGCGGCCGCCGCCTCGGCCCGGGCCCGGTCGGCGGCCACGGTCACCATCGCGTTGACCGCCGGATCGATGCGCTCGATCCGGCCGAGACAGGCATCGATCAGCTCGACCGCCGACAGATGGCCGGCCGCCAGTCGCCGCCGAGCCTCGACGGCGGACAGCTCGTTCGGCATGCGGCGCCAGTGCCCGGTCAGGCCACTAGTGGCCGTTCACCGACCAGTGCCAGGGCTCGCTCGGCAGGTTGTAGAGCCCGTAGTTGGCCGCGTTGGCCTGCAACCACTTGAAGCCGGGGCTCGAGCGGGTGCCGATGGTCCTGCCGCCGTAGGTGAAGTCGATCGCCTTGCCCAGCTCGTGCTGGGATGCGCCGGGCCGGGCGGTCGGCGGCCGACACCGCGACGAAGACATGTGGTAGACCGCGTAGTTGCTGGTGCCGCAGTGGGCTCTGCGGAGCCGGATCTGGGAGGAGTGGTCACGGTACCCCCACCCACCGAACGTGATCCCATCGGCCGCCGCCTTGTCCAGCATGCGCCGGAGGTTGTCTGCGATGTCGACGTGGACCCAGAACGGCCCGACCTTGGTGATCTGATCGGCGGTCGGGAACTTCGTGTTCGTCTGGCGCGACGGGGCAGGGTTGTTGCGGCGACGAGCCAGCTCGGCCTGGCGTTGCAGCTCGGCGTTCTTCTCGGTGATCTGTGAGGCGATGGCCTTGTCCCGCTCGGCCATGATGGTTGCCTCGGCGAGCTGGGCCTCGAGGCGGGCCTCGGCTTCGGCCGCCAGCCGGGCCTGCTCGTCACGGACCTCCTGCAACACGATGAGCTCGGCCTCGATCGAGGCTCGCAGCGCCTCGGCCTCGTCTGCAGCCTGGTCGGCCCGAGCTTCTTCGAGGGCCAGGTCCTCCTTCGCCTCCTTGAGCCGCTCGGCGATGTCGACCTCCTGACGGGTGACCGACTGGACGAGCGATTGCATCCTGACCGCTTGGTTGGGATTGGTGTTCTCCAGCACAGGGGTGGAGCCGACGTTCTGGTCGACGAAGGCCGAGATGGCCCGATCCGACACCTGGAGCTTGAGGGTCTCGATCTCGGCGGTCTTGTCGACGACCGCCTGGGACGCCTCGGCAAACCGCTTCTCGGCCTCCACCAGCATGGCTTCGGCGGTGGCCAGCTTGCCCTCCTGCTCGTTGACCTGGCCGTTGAGCACCCCGAGCGCAGCGGCCAGCTCGTTGGCCTCGGCCGTGGCCACGTTGATGGCCTGGGCCTTGGCCTCCCGGCTCTTCTTGAGCTCGGCCCGCTCCTGCCTGAGCTTCTCGATCTCGTCTGCCAGGTCGGCGTCGGAGGGCATGGCGGCGACCGCAACCAGCAACAGCACCGCCAACGCCGCACCGAACAGCCGGAGGCCTCTGTAGGAATTCAAAAAAGGCATGATTCGTCCTACCGCCTCGCCAGCCCTCATGATAGCCGCCCCGAGGATCGGGAATGGTGCATCCCCCGACAAAATCTCGAGCCGGCCGAGCGGACCGTTCCGCACCGGTTTCGCACCATCACCTCTGCGTCCAGGTCGGTCGGCCGCTCGAATTCATTAGATTGACGGCGTGCCCTCGTTGCGAATCGCCCTGTGCCAGATCGACGTCATCGTAGGAGCGCTCGACGCCAACGTCGAGCTCGTGCTCGATGCGCTCCGGCGGGCCGAAGCGGCCCACTGCGACGTGGCGGTCTTCCCGGAGCTGACGATCTGCGGCTACCCCCCCGAGGATCTCGTCTACAAGCGGCGATTCCTCGACGAGAACCGGGCGGCCATGGAGCGGGTGGCGGCCGCCACCGGTGACTGCGCCGCCGTCTTCGGCTACCTCGATTTCGACGACGACGCCGACCCCGACGACCCGGACGCGCTCTACCACCCCGGCATCTACAACGCCGCAGCGATCTGCGCCGACGGGGACGTGAAGGGCAGCTACCACAAGCAGGCACTGCCCAACTACGACGTGTTCGACGAGAAGCGCTACTACACGCCCGGTACCGAGTTCCCGCTCTGGTCGATCGCCGGGGTCAACGTGGGGGTGTCGATCTGTGAGGACGTGTGGGTCGACCACGGCCCGGTCAACGTACTGGCCGACGGCGGCGCCCAGATGATCATCAACCTCAACGCCTCGCCCTATCGACAGCACAAGGTCGAGGCCAGGATGGAGGTCCTGGCGAAACGGATCACGGAGATCCGGACGCCGATCGCCTACGTCAACCTGGTCGGCGGTCAGGACGAGCTGGTGTTCGACGGCGGCTCGGTGGTACTGGACGCAGACGGCGAGCTGGTGGCCAGGGCCGGCCAGTTCGTCGAGCAGGTCCACGTCGCCGACTTCGAGGTCAACGAGCAGCAGCCGGTCACCCTCCCGCTGATCGAGGTGACCACCCGACCATCGGTATCGCGGACCGGGCTCCCCACGGTGCTGGAGCCCGTGCTCGAGCCCCTGGAGGAGATCTGGCACGCCCTGGTGCTCGGGGCCAGGGACTACGTGCGCAACAACGGCTTCACCGAGGTGTGCTTCGGTCTGTCCGGCGGGATCGACTCGGCACTGACCGCCGCCATCGCCGCCGACGCCCTCGGCCCGGAGAACGTGCACGCGATCATGATGCCGTCCCGGTACTCGTCGGACCACTCACTGACCGACTCCGAGAAGCTGTGCCAGAACCTGGGGATCAACTCCCGCACGATCGCCATCGAACCGGCCCACGAGGCGTTCCTGACGATGCTGGCCCCGTCGTTCGAGGGTCGAGCTCCCGGGCTGACCGAGGAGAACCTGCAGAGCCGGATCCGGGGGGTCGTGCTCATGGCGTTGGCCAACGAGTTCGGCTGGCTGGTGCTGACGACCGGCAACAAGAGCGAGCTGGCGGTCGGCTACTCCACGCTCTACGGCGACACGGCCGGGGCCTATGCGGTGATCAAGGACGTCTGGAAGCTGCAGGTCTACGCCCTGGCCGAAGACTACAACCGCCGCGCCGGACGGGAGGTCATCCCCGTCTCGATCCTGACCAAGGCCCCGTCCGCCGAGCTGCGACCCGACCAGCGGGACGATCAGAGCCTGCCGCCCTACGAGGTGCTCGACCCGATGCTGGTCGAGCTGGTGGAGCACGACAAGACTGCGGTGGAGCTGATCGAGGCCGGCTTCGATCCGGCGGTCAGCCGGCGCATCGCCCGGTTGGTCGACCTCGCGGAGTACAAGCGCCGGCAGAGCCCGCTCGGCACCAGGATCACGAAGCGAGCGTTCGGCCGGGACCGCCGCATGCCGATCACCAACCACTTCCGAGGCAACCCCGACTGAGTCGGGGCTGCGGAGCAGCCCCTCTACGAGTTTCGCCTCCAGCGAAACTCCCCGCCATGCACCGTGCCCTGGAGATCGATGGCGACCGCGCAGGTCCCGGAGCCTCCGGGGTCCCTCCGGCCGGACGAGCGGTTCCACATGCGCCCGGACGGACGCAGCCCCGGCTGGGGGAGACCGGGGCTGCGTCCGTGTGGCTTGGGCTCTCCGTGGTGGTGGAGTGGCCCCGAGGGTCGGCTCAGTAGCTCGACCCCTCGACGTCGGGCTCGGCATCGCCCGATTCGGCATCGCCCGGCTCGGCATCGCCCTGCTGCTCGTCGCCGGGCCCGAAGCCGTGGTCGTGATCACCGTGGTGGCCGAACCGGTGATGATGACGCAGCGCCCGGCCCTCGGCCCGGCCGGTCATCCGGCCGAGGGCGAACGGCTCGGCGTTGATGGCCCTGTCCACCCGCTCGTCCAGCCGTTCCTTGACCGCCGCGGCCCGCTCCGGGTCCATCTTGCCGTCCTGGACGGCATCGTCTATCCGCTCCTCGAGTCCGGCGGTGAGCTGGGCGGCCAGGTCCTCGACCGAGACCCCCTGCTCCTCGGCCATGTCGGCGAGAGACTTCCCGTCGGCCAGCCCGTCCCTGATCTCCTCGGCAGTCAGTCCAAGGGTCTCCTCCAGCTCATCGAGCGTGGCGCCGAGGCGGCCGAAGGGGCGATGGTGATGGGCCCTGCGCTCCGACGGGTCCTGGTTGATGAGGGTGTCGATCCGCTCGTGCAGGCCGGCCTTCATCTCCTCGGCCCGTTCGGGATCGAGCTTCTCGTCGGCAACGGCGTCGTCGATGGCTCGGGTGGCCTCGGCCACCAGCGTGGCCTCGAGATCGTCGACCGCCACGCCCTGCTCTGCGGCCAGGTCGGCCAGCGACTTGCCGTCCTGGAAGCCCTGCCTGATCTCCTCCTGGGTCAGCCCCAGGGCCTCGGCCACCGCCTCCGCCCCCGGGCCCCGACGGTGTCGCCACCCCCGGTGCTGCCGGTCGGTGTCGTCGTCGTACTCGCCGGACTCGGACTCGTTCGTGGTATCGGCGCCGGTGTCGCTGTCGTCGTCCTGGGCCGACGCGAGCCCGATCGGCGAGAAGAACGATCCGGCGGTCACACCGCCGACGACGAGGGCGGCCGGGATGCCGAAGCGCTTGAGTTTCGACGTAGTCATGATGTTGGGGTGTCTCCTGTTGTTCGAGGGGTGACACCATCGTCTCCGGTCCGTGTTAGGGGTGTGTGAAGACCAGGGCAGCAGTCCAGCAGGAAAACTGGGCGAAAGCCGCCAGACAGACGTGAAAGGGGAGAGCAGACCCCGCCGGATGCCGCTCTCCCCTATCAAAATTCGAAGAGTATCGATCTTCCGGGCGGGCGCAAGTCCCGGCCCCCGGCAAGCCGGAGCTACGAGGCCAAGGCCTCGCAGATCGTGCTCGTCATGAGGGTGGTGACGACGTAGGGATCGGCGTTGGCGTTCGGCCGCCGGTCCTCGATGTAGCCCTTGCCATCCTTGGCCACCTGCCACGGAATCCGGACCGAGGCACCCCGATCGGACACGCCATAGCTGTACTGATCGTAGCGCTGGGTCTCGTGCTCGCCGGTCAGCCGATCCTCGATGCCGACGCCGTAGCCCGAGAGATGCAGCTCAGGCTTGCCGGCCGCCCCCAGTGACTCGGCGGCGGTGATGACGGCCTCGTAGCCATCGCGCATGGCGTTGGTCGAGAAGTTGGTGTGCATGCCGGCACCGTTCCAGTCGCCCTTCATCGGCTTGGCCTCGAGCGAGATCTCCACGTTGTGGTGCTCGCCGATCCGGTACAGGAGGTAGCGGGCCATCCACACGTGGTCAGCGACGGTGACCGTGTCGAGTGGGCCGATCTGGAACTCCCACTGACCGGGCATGACCTCGGCGTTGGTCCCGGAGATGCCGAGGCCGGCGTCGATGCACAGGGTGGTGTGCTCCTCGACGATGTCCCGGCCGGCGATCTTCACCGCACCGACACCGCAGTAGTAGGGGCCCTGGGGGCCGGGGAAGCCGTGAGCCGGGAAGCCGAACGGCCACTGGGTGGCCGGATCGAGCATGGTGTACTCCTGCTCGAGCCCGAAGATCGGCTCCTGATCGCCGTACTTGTCGAGCGCAGCCCTCGCCGCGGCCCTCGTGTTGGAGGGGTGGGGCGAGAGGTCCTCGGTCAACAGCGTCTCGCAGAGCACCAGGATGTTGTCGCCGCCCCGGATCGGATCGTGGCACTCGAAGACCGGCTGGAGCACCACATCCGAGTTGTCACCGGTGGCCTGGTTGGTGCTGGAGCCGTCGAACCCCCAGATGCCCGGGGCCTGACCGTCGGGCAGGATCTTGGTCTTCGAGCGGACTTCGGCAGTTGGGACGGTGCCGTCGATCCAGATGTATTCAGCGCGATAGGTCACGTTGGTTCTCCCGACATGATTGAGTTCGCCGTGTTCTTCACGGTCTGTGAGTACGACTATCGAACGTCCGCTACCGGACGGTGCTAACGGGTTCGACCTGCAATGCGACGACGGTGTCGGAGTCGACGTTCAACCCACTGCCCATGAAAGCGGGAGCAGCGCCCACTCGCAATATGCGAATTGTTAACGGAATGTGAATCCATCGTCGGCGACGTTCGGTGTCGGCGTCCCGAAACCGGCTCCGGATGTGCTGAAATCAGCGGAGAACAGGCTGTCAGACCCATCCCGCCGGCTCCGAGCCCGACTGCGGCGGAGGGTGTTCTCGCATCGGAAAGCTGTTAGGAATCGGATGTGGAACGAGAGCAGGAATA
>JAHELU010000257.1 GCA_024644005.1 Acidimicrobiales bacterium
CGCGAACTGGACCGAGGCGGTCCAGCTGCCTCCACCACCACTTCCACCACCACCTCCACCAGCGCTTCCCCCACTGCCGACGGCCCGGCCGCCGACGGCCGGGCCGGCGTCACCACCTCCGGGTGCGGCCATCGGCCCGTCGCTGGGCGGAGCGCCCCCGTTCGAGCCCCTCCCCGCCGAGGCGGCGGCCACCGGTGACCGGTTCAACGACATCGGCGAATGGCTCAACCGGACCTTCCGTGTGCTGCGTGACCAGCTCGGGCCGGTGGCGCTGCTGTTCGTCGCCGTGCCGTACGGCCTGTTCGTCCCGGCCTACCTGGCGCTCCACCTGGCGGTCGCAGACGTGAGGTGGTTCGTCGACGACGGGCGGGTCGACGGACTCGATCCCGGGCTGGCGGTGGCCGGGATCGTGCTGATCGTCATCGCCGTCGGCGCGGCCACCGTCGGCTACCTCGGCGGTCATCACCATCTGTACCGGGCCCACCTGGTCGATGGCGGCGGTGGTGATCAGTGGCGGCCGGAGTGGCATCACTCGCTTCGGGTCGGCCTGGTCCGCCTACCCAGGTTCGTCGGGGCCGCCCTGGTGGCCTACGGAGCGATCGCAGTCGCGGCGGCCACCCCGATCGCCCTCCTGGTGGCGATCGTGATCTGGGAGCCGGCCAGCATCGGGCTCTACGTCCTGGCGGCGATCGCGTTGGTCCTGGCCACTGCGGTGTTCCTCGTCTGGTGCTGGGTGAAGGTGGCGTTCCTGCCGGTGAGCGCCGTCGTGGTGCCGAGCGGGACATCCGCCATCGCCTCGTCGTGGCGGGTCAGCGCCGGCCGATTCTGGCCGCTGCTCGCCCGGTTGGCGATCCTGTTCGCACTGACGGCCACGGTCTCGACCGTCGCCCAGATCATCGGCCAGACGATGGCCCCCGTCGTGCTGTTCTCGCAGTTCGAGGTCGATGCGGCGGGCGATCTCCTGCTCGACGGTCGGGCGGTGGACACGATCGAGATCCTCCGGCTCGGCGACGCCCTGCCGAACCCATTCGTCGCCGTCCTCTACTTCGCTGTGGTGTCGGTGGCCGGTGCCGCGGTCCAGGCGGTGTCGGCCTCGGCCCTCACCGCCCTGTACGCCGATGCCGAGGCCCGGGACGGCTTCGGTCACGGGGCCGGCAGCTGAGGCGCCGCCAGCCTTCACCCGGTGGCGCCGGGGACCGGTGGCCGGCGGCGCCACTCGAGGGCCCGAGCCACCAGCACCGCCACCACCCCGTACAGCACCACGGGCCACCAGCCGACCCGGCTGGCGAGCGTGAGCCCTCGGCGCATCTCGACCTCGGCGATCAGCGTCGCCCGCTCGCTGATGCCGGTTCTCTGCACCACGTCACCGTCGGGATCGATCACTGCCGACAGCCCGGTCGGGGCCACCTGGACGACCCATCGATCGTTCTCGACCGCCCGCAGCCGGTTCGACGCGACCTGCTGGGTCTGGACCTGGGTCAGCCAGTACGAGGCGCCGTTCGTCGGGTTGGTCAGCAGCTCGGCTCCCTCCCGGACGGCATGACGGGACCGGTGCTCGAAGAACCCTTCCCAGGAGATGGCGACGCCGACCGGACCGACCGGTGTGTCGAGCACGGGCGCTTCGGTGCCGGGCAGGACGTCGCGCCGGGGCAGCGGCGCCCCCTCGGCCAGCGCGGTGATCGGAGCCCGTAGCGGCACGTACTCGCCGAAGGGGACGAGGCGGACCTTGTCGTAGCGGTCGGTCTCGGTTCCGTCCGGGTTGATGACCGACTGATAGTTCACGGTGTTGGTGTCCGAGACCGCCTCGAACCAGCCGGCCAGTACCGGGGCGGCTGTGGATGCCGCAACCTCGGTGACGAGCCGGCGGGCGTCGGCTGCGTCGAGGAACCGGCCGGGATTGACCACGTTCTCCGGCCAGATCACGAGGTCGACCGGCTCGTCGATCGCCTTGGAGGCCTCGACATGGCGGCTGAGCACCACCGGCTCCTGATCGGAGGACGCCCTGGTTCGCTGGGGCCCACCTCCCTGCACGAGGGCGACGTCGACCTCGTCGACCACCGTGGCCCGGGGATGGGCCATGCCGCCGAGCACTGCGAGCACGATCACCGCCAGCCCGACGGCGGCCGGGCGCCAGGCCCGATCGAGCAGCGAGGACAGTGCCTGCCCGGCGACGACGACGGCCACCACGACGAGCAGCGGTCCGGCCAGCCGTGCCGTGAAGACGAGTGGGGTGTCGACCTGGCTGAGGGCCAGATGGGCCAACGGCACGCCGCCGAACGGCCAGCTCCACCGGAGGATCTCGGCCAGGGCGAGCGCTCCCGGCAGGACCAGCCGTCGGGCCGGACCCGGTGGCGTGACGGCGGCCGCCAGGGCGAAGAAGCTGGCGGAGAACGCGCCGGCGGCGAGGTAGCCGGGGGCGGTCAGGTCCCAGATCCACAGGGTGGCCGGGTAGAGCCATGTGGCGGCCACCAGCCATGTCCTGCCGAAGCGGCGGGTCCATGGCTGACCGGCGATGAGCCGGTCGACCAGGGCGATCCCGACGAAGGCGAGTGGCCAGAATCCCCAAGGTGGGACCGATCCGGCGAGGCATGCGCCGGCCAGGACGCAGCGGCCGATCAAGGCGGGGGGCGACGACAGGCGTGATGCGGTCTCGTCACCGCCCTGAACGTGATCGTTCATCGGCCGAGGACCGCCCGGGCTGCGGCGCGGCCGCTGGCGATGCAGGCGGGGAGCCCGATGCCGTCGTAGGGCGAACCGACGAGGGACACCCGCGGGTCGTAGTCGTCGAGCAGCTGGCGAGCCCGCTCCACCCTCTCGGCATGGCCCGGGGTGTACTGGGGGAAGGCCTGGGGCCAGCGCGCGACCCTGGTGGCGATCGGCGGCCGGTCGAACCCGATGACCGACCGCAACTCGGCCAGCAGGGCGTCGACCAGCTCGTCGTCCGACAGTCGAGCGTGGCGATCGTCGCCGAACCGGCCGGCGCTGAGCCGGATCAGCGCCGAATCGGGCCTCGCGTAGTAGTCCCACTTGGTGCTGAGCCAGGTGCAGGCGGTCATCAGCCTGCCATCGACCCGGGGGAACAGGATGCCGGAGGCGTCGAGGACCCGGTCGAGCCCGGCGATGGGCAGCTCCACCACCACCTGGGACACGTCGGCGTACTCGATCTCGGCCAGCAGCCCCGCTGCGTCCTGGCATCCGCCGAGGACCTTGGCCGCAGCGAACGCCGGGACCGCCACCACGATCGCGTCCGCCCGGTCGACCCGGTCGAGCTGGTCGAGCCCGGTGATCGGCTGACCGAGCCGGAGATCGGCGTCCGCCAGCTCGGCCACCAGCCGGTCGATGATCCTGGCGATACCGCCGGGCAGGCCGTAGAAGACCGGCTGATCGGGATCCCGCGAGCCGAGGGCGGCCCCGGTCGTGGCCCGGATTGCAGCCATCCCGCCGATGAGTGATCCCTCTGCGGCGAGGGCCGCCGCAAGCTGGGGGGCGGCCGCCGCCAGGCTGAGGCGATCGATGTCGGAGGCGTTGATGGCTCCGAGCAGCGGGTCGATCAGTCGGTCGGTCACCTCGTCGCCGAGCCGCTGCCGGCAGATGGCGCCGACCGACGGATCGGGGTCGACGGTCGACGGGGGCAGGGTGAGATCACGGGCCGCCCGGTCGACCCCGGCGGGGGAGACGAGCGCCGATGCCCGAAGTGCGTCGAGGTCGGTCGGTACGCCGAGCACGGTGCCGCTCGGTAGCTCGTGCAGCCGCCCACCGACGTGGACGTATGCGGGGACGGGGGCCACCGGCGTGGTCAGCTCGCCGGCGAGGCCGAGGTCCCGGCACAGGTCGAGGCCATGGTCGACCCTGGCCAGGAAGGCATCCGGGCCGGCATCGACCGGACGATCGCCAACGGGGCTGGTCCGGACCTTGCCGCCCCACCGGCTGCTGGCCTCGAACACCGAGACCTCCCAGCCGGCCCGGTAGAGCTCGAAGGCGGCGCTGAGCCCGGCGATGCCGCCGCCGATCACCAGCGCCAGCGGACGGCTCATCGCCCGCCGTCCGCCGTGCCCTCTCGGTGGACGAGGTCGACCACCCTGGCCAGGATCTCGGGGTCGGTCTGGGGGAGGACCCCGTGGCCGAGGTTGAAGATGTGGCCCGGGTGCCCCGCGTTGTCGGCCAGGATCCGCCGGACCTCGGCCTCGACCACCGGCCACGGAGCGAGGCACAGCGCAGGGTCGAGGTTGCCCTGCAGGGCCACGGCTCCTCCGGTCCGCGAGCGGGCGTCGGCGATGGAGGTTCGCCAGTCGACGCCGACGACATCGGCCCCCACCTCGGCCATCTGGTCGAGGAGCTCCCCGGTATTGACCCCGAAGTGGAACCGGGGCACGCCGAGATCGGCCAGCTCGGACAGGATCCTGGCGCTGTGGGGGGCGACGTAGCGGCGATAGTGATCGGGGTGGAGAACGCCAGCCCAGGAATCGAACAGCTGGACGGCCGCCGCCCCGGCCTCCACCTGGGCCCGGAGGGTGGCGATTGCGATGTCGGCCAGCCGATCGCACAGCCGGTGCCACAGCTCGGGCTCTGTGGCCATCAGCGACTTGACCCTGGCGTGGTTCTTCGACGGTCGACCCTCCACCAGGTAGGCGGCGAGGGTGAACGGCGCTCCGGCGAAGCCGATC
>JAHELU010000087.1:0-12655 GCA_024644005.1 Acidimicrobiales bacterium
GAGGTTGCGACCGTCCCAGCACTGCGGGAAGGCGACGGTGGCGTTGATGGTATCGCCGTTGCAGTTCGGGATCCGATTCGACTTGTTGTAGGTGAAGCCGCTGTCCCCGCACGACCAGTAGAGGAAGTCGGACTTCGTGAACGACTCGGCACTGGTGTTGCCGACCACCATCTTCAGGCCCTGTGGCATGCGCTGGACCTTGTCCGTCTGCTTCGACTTGTAGTACAGGATGATCATGTCGGGCACGACGGCATTCCCCCTGCCGTCGAGCAGGGCCGGGGTCCAGTACGCCGAGCGGTTGAGCTCGAAGCCGTTGCAGGTTCCGCCGCCCGAGTTCACGATCGAATCGGTGGTACTGAAGGCGTTCGTGTCGGTGTTGCCGAAGAACATGTGCAAGTGGGAGCGCCCCGGCTGGTTGGGGTAGATGATCGGATCGTCGTACGCGAAGTGGGAGTACTGGCAGGCAGCCCGGAACTGCCCATCGCCGACAGAGCCGTTGTCGCGAACCGGGGAGGGCTCGGTGAGGGCTTGGACACTGAGCTGATCCGACCGCACGGTGGCGTACCGGCGGAACCGGGGATCGTCGTTCCTGATGGCCTCGAGACCGTTGTTGGCCGAGGTCCCCCCGGGCGCGGCGGTCGGCGGCGGAGCGGTCGGCTGGGTGGTCGAGGCCACGGTCGTCGGTGGCGCGGTGGTCGTCGTCGCTCGGGTGGTGACGGGGGTCCTGCTGGTCGGCGGTGGGGCGGTCGTGGTCGTCGTGGTGGCCGCGATCGGTGCGGTGGTCGTGGTCGTCGGCCAGGTGGTGATCACATTGCGGGTGGTCACCGGGAGCCAGGTGGTCGGCAGCGCCGTCGACTGGGTCGCTGCCGCCCGGAGCGCAGGGGCCGTCGTCGACGAGACGGTCGGCGGCGCCGCCGGTTGCGGTGCCGGGGTGGTCGGTACGGTCGTCGAGCCGGTGGACGCGACCGGGAGCGTGGTGGTCGCCGGGGGCGCCGGCACGGTGGTGCTCGAGACCGGTGGTTCGATCACGGCCGCCGACTGGCCGGCATCGGGCGACTGGGCCACCGACGCCGCGCTCCCAACGGGCCGGCTGTCGCCGGACGACTCGGTGGCTGCCTCGGCTGTCACCGTCTCGGCGGCGGGCGACTCGGCAACCGTGGGAGACGTGACCGCCGGCTCGGTCCCCGACGACTCGGCCCCCGACGACTCGGCAACCGTGGTGGACGTGACCGCCGGCTCGGTCCCCGCCGACTCGGTCCCTGACGACGCAGCAACGGTGGTGGACGTGACCACCGGGTCGGTCCCCGGCCACTCGGACCCATCGGTCTGCGCCTGGTCCGCCGGATCCGGCTCGTCGGTCGGCTCGACGATCGGAGGGGTCGCCGTCTCCTCCACAGCATCGGTGGTCAGGTCGAGCAGGGCCAGCTGGTCGGGGACCACGTCCTGGCCGATGCCCGTCTCGTCCGGTTGGACATCGGACTCGGTCCCCACCGCCTCGATGGCCTCGGTGGGCGTCGCATAGGCCGACACGTCGGCGCCGAGGATCTCGGTGGCGACCACCAGCGACAGGATCTGGGTGCTCACGATCAGAGCAGCGACCATCACATGTCGGCGAGTCTGCATGTCCTGGCTATCGGTGCCAGACTCGGGGTGCCTTTAGTCGAAGATCGGCGAGAATCGCGAAAGGCACGCCCGAGGAGGACCGGTCCGCCATGGCGACACGAGAAATATCGGACAAAACCCCGTTTCACCTTAAAGGCAACTATGCACCGGTCGACAGGGAGGTCACCGGGACCGACCTGCCGGTGAAGGGCACGATCCCGGAGGAGCTGAGCGGTCGCTTCTTCCGCAACGGGCCGAACCCCAGGTCGGGGACGTCGGCCCACTGGTTCCTCGGTGACGGGATGGTGCACGGCATCAGGCTGCGGGGCGGTACCGCCGAGTGGTACCGGAATCGGTGGGTGAGGACCAGGGCACTGCTGGAACCAGAGGCGAAGCTGATCGGCGACGACGGCACGGTCGATCGCACGGTCGGGGTGAGCAACACCCACATCGTCGGCCACGCCGGCAAGATCCTGGCCCTCGTCGAGTCGAGCTTTCCCTGCCGCCTCTCCCCCGAGCTCGACACGATCGGCGTCGACGACTTCGACGGTCGCCTCGATACGGCCATGACCGCCCACCCCAAGGTGTGCCCGATCACCGGCGAGATGCACTTCTTCGGCTACGGCTTCTTCGACCCATACCTGACCTACCACCGGGTCTCGGCCGACGGGGCGCTGGTCCAGTCCGAAGTGATCGACGTGCCCGGCCCGACCATGATCCACGACTTCGCCATCACCGATCGCCACGTCATCTTCATGGACTTGCCGGTGGTGTTCGACCTCGACCTGGCCCTCCAGGGGACGATGCCCTACCGATGGGACGACGACTACGGGGCCAGGGTCGGCATCATGGGTCGCTCCACCGAGGACAGGAGCACCACCGGGGCCGACGTTCGCTGGTTCGAGGTCGAGCCGTGCTACGTGTTCCATCCGATGAACGCCTTCGTCGACGACGGGGGCCGAGTGGTCATGGACACCGCCCGATACGAGAAGCTGTGGGCCGGGTCCTCCGGTGACTTCGACACCCGGTCCATGCTCCACCGCTGGACGTTCGACCTCGCGGCGGGCACCGTCAGCGAGTCACCGCTGGATGACCTGACGATGGAGTTCCCCCGCATCGCCGAGCACCTCACCGGCCTCCCGAACCGGTTCGGCTACGGGGCGGCCGGGCCGGACGGCACGGCGCTGATCAAGTACGACCTGCCGGCCGGCACGTCGCAACTGCACGACTTCGGGCCTGGCGGCATGCCGGGAGAACCGGTGTTCGTCCCGGCCGCAGCGCCCGAGAGCGAGGACCACGGCTGGCTGATGACCTATGTCTACGACAGAACTCGGGACGGCAGCGACTTCGTGTTGCTCGACGCCCGGGACCTGAGCGCCGCGCCGGTGGCCGTGGTCGAGCTGCCGCAACGGGTGCCGTTCGGCTTCCACGGCTCCTGGTTCGACGACACCGACTTCGGTGCTGCCGGCTGAAGCCGATCTCCTCAGTCGCTGAGCGACCGGAGCGACTCGACGTCCACCGCCAGCGAGAGCCGCTGACCCACCTCGAGCCGATCGGTGGTACTGACGTGCACGGTGCCGGGCCCGGCCCGTGCGGTCACCTCGTGGATCCCCTGCCGGAACACCACCTCGGTGACCTCGACCGGCAGCGAGCAGCGCTCGGGCTCGGAGGCCGGTTCGACCCCGGAGGCCGGTTCGAGCCCGGTGGCCGGCAGCACCATCAGCCGACGACCGGCCCCACCGGCCAGGGCGGGGTGACCGGCCGGCAACCGACCGATCGGTTGGTCGGCCCAGCGCAGCGAGCCGTCACCGTCCACCGCCACCGACCAGATGTTGCGGTGGCCGAGGAACTCGGCGACGAACCGGCTGCCGGGATCGGCCCACAGCTCGGCCGGTCGGCCGACCGCAACCGGTCGGCCGTCGTCCACGACCGTCACCCGGTCGGCAACGGCGAACGCCTCGGCCTGATCGTGGGTGACGTGGATGGCGGTCTGTCCGAGGTTCGTGAGGAGTCGCCGGAGCTCGCCGGTCAACTGGTCGCGCAGGGCCCGGTCGAGCGATCCGAGCGGCTCGTCCAGCATCAGCAGGCCAGGCTCGGGAGCCAGCGCCCGGGCCAGTGCCACCCGCTGGGCCTCCCCGCCGGAGAGCTGCTCGGTCGACCGCTCCTCGAACCCCTCGAGGCCGACCAGATCGAGCAGGTCGGCGACCCGAGCCCGCCTGATCTGCGGAGCGACGCCGGCGGTGCGCAACCCGTAGGCGATGTTGTCCGCCACGTCGAGGTGAGCGAAGAGCCCGTGGTCCTGGAACATCAGCCCGAGTCCCCGGCGGTGGGTGGCAACCCCGGCCAGGTCCCGGCCGGCCAGCAGCACGCGACCGGCGGCCAGCGGCTCGAGCCCGGCCACCGCCCTCAGCAGGGTCGACTTGCCAGAGCCGCTCGGACCGACCACCGCCATGATCTCCCCGGAGCCGACGTGTAGCGAGAACCGGTCGAGGGCCAGGGTCGCCCCGTAGCGAACCGTGACCCGGTCGACCTCGAGCGCGGTCACGGCGTGCTCACAGCAGGGTGACCCCCTCGCCCCGCCGCACCTCGATGGCGGCCGCAAGGCCCGCCACCAGGATCCCGATGACCACGCTCAACGCCATGGCCTGGCCCCGCAGCTGCTCCCCCGGGTTCGACAGGAGCCGGAACACGGCCAGCGGAGCGGTGAAGGAGTCCTCTCCCCTGGCCAGGAACGACGTGGCCCCGAACTCGCCGAGGCTGACCGCGGCGGCGAAGCCGGCGCCGATGGCCACGGCCCGCCTCACCAGGGGCCAGTCGACCGTCCGCCTGACCACTGCGGGCGACGCCCCGAGGATGGCTGCGGCCTCCCGGACCCGAGGGTCGATCGAGCGCAGGGCCGGCACCAGCGACGCCAGCACGAACGGGAGGCCGATCACCGCATGGGCCGCCGGGATCAACCAGATCGAGCGGCGCAGGTCGAAGATCGTCAGGCCGACAAGGTAGCCGAATCCCAAGGTGACCGCCGAGACGCCGAGGGGAAGCAACGATATGGCCTCCAGCCAACGGCCGAGGGGGCCGCCCCGCTCGATGACCAGGGCGGCGCACACCCCGACGCCGGTGGCCACAACGGCAGCCAGCACGGCGAACAGGATCGAGTTGGCGAGTGCCTCACCGGCGGAGATCGGCAGGAGGCTGACCCGATCGACCAGCGCCCGGTAGTGGGCGAACCCGTAGCCGGAGCCGACCCGGAGCGACTGCTCGACGAGCACGACGACCGGCGTCCCGAGCAGGACGACGGCCAGGCCGATCACGGACGCGACGTGGACCCGGCGGGCCGCCGTGTCGATCGGTACCGGTCGGGCCGAGCCCCGCTGCACGGTGGCGTGACGACGCTGGAACCGGGCCGACGACACCGCCAGCACCGACACGACGACGATCTGCAGCGCGGCGAGGACCGCAGCCACATCGAACTCCTGGCGGGCGATGGCGTAGCGGTAGATCTCGGTCTCGACGGTGGCACGGCGGAGGCCGCCCAGCACCCGGATCACCCCGAAGCTGGTGAACGAGAACAGGAAGACCAGCAGATACGAGCCAGCCAGCACCGGCAGGAGCTGGCGCAGGGTGACGGTCAGCCAGGCCCGGACCGGCGACGCGCCGAGCGTGGCGGCCACCTCGACCTGGCGGCGGTCGACGCTCGACCAGTAGCCGCCGACCACCCTGACCACCACGGCCACGTTGAAGAACACGTGGGCCGACAGCACGGCCCACAGCGTCCGGTCGACGGTCAACCCCAGCTGCGAGGACAGCTCGTCGAACACGGCGTCGATGGCGGCGGCGACCACGACGGTCGGCAGGACGAACGGCACGATCACGAAGGCCCGGAGGGCGGTCTTGCCCCGGAACCGGTATCGGGCGACGACATGGGCGATCGGCAGCCCGGCCGCAAGAGTCAGCCCGGCCGACAGCCCGGCCTGCCACAGCGTGAAGAAGAGCACGCTGCGCACCGATCCCCGGGTGAGGACCTGGCCGATGTCGCCAGGCCCGACATCGGCCAGGCTGCGCTCCATGACCGCGACGAGCGGCCAGGCCACCAGGACGACCAGGAACAGGGTCGGCACGATGGCCTGGGCGGTACGGACCGCCACAGAAGACCACGAGCCACCGCCGAGCCGAGCCCTCACCGGTGCGGGCGTCAGCGCAGCACGATCTCGGCCCACCGCTCCGTCCAGTCGCTGCGGTTGGCCTCGATCTCGGCAGGGCTGAGGGTGAGGGGGTTCGCCGGAATGGCCGCGTGCGCCACGAAGAGGTCCGGCAGGGCCACGTTCTCGTTGGCCGGAGCCACGAACATGTTCAGCGGGATGTCCGCCTGGAAGGTCTCCGACAGCATGAAGTCGATCACCCTCCCCGCCGCCTCGGGGACGTTGGTCCCGCTGAGCACGCCGGCGAACTCGATCTGGCGGATGCAGGCGGTCGGCGATGACCCCGGTCGGCGGCGTGTCCACGGCCTCGGTGGCGAACAACACCTCGGCCACCGGGCTGGAGCCGTAGGAGGTGACGAGGGCCTTGTCCCCGCCCCCGGCGATGAACTCGCCGTAGTAGGCGTCGTTCCAGCCGGCCGTGACGGTCACGCCGCCGTCCCGGAGCTGGCGCCAATAGTCCTCCCAGCCGTCCTCGCCGTACGTGGCGATCGTGGCCAGCAGGAAGGCGAAGCCGGGCGACGAGGTCTCCGGGTCCTGGGTGACGAACCGTGAGGCCAGCGCTGGGTCGGTCAGGTCGTCGAGGTCGGTCGGCGGGTCGTCCAGCTCGTCCCGCCAGTAGTTGACGCAGACGTCACCCAAGTCGATCGGGGTGACCCGGTGCTCGGGATCGAGCTCGAGCTCGTCGGGAACCGAGTCGAGGCCCGGCGACTCGTATGGCTCGAAGAGGCCGGCGTCGAGGCCTCGCTGCAGGAAGGTGTTGTCGATGCCGAACAGCACGTCGGCCTCCGGCTCGCCAGCGGTCAGGATGGCCCTCGCCACCAGCTCTCCGGCGTCACCGCCGTTCACGACCTCGACCTCGATGCCGGTCTCGAGTGTGAGGTTGTCGAACAGGCCGTCGCTGACCGAGAACGAGTCGTGGGTGATGAGCCGGACCGTCGTTCCCGGGACGATGGCCTCCGGCTCGGTCCCATCGGTGCCATCGCCGTCGGTGTCGGTGTCGGTGTCGGTGTCGCTCGGGCCGGTGGTGGTGCCGGTCTCCTCGACGTCTGTGCCCTCGACGGTCTCGTCGTCACCCGAGCAGGCCCCGGCGACCAGCGCCAGGACCAGGGTCAGGGCGACGAGCGTTCGACGGTGCAGCGATTCGCGGTTCATGGTCGGGCTCCCTCTCGCTGGTATTACCCAGATCAGGTTCGGCGGGTCGACAGCGATCACTGTCCTCTCAGCCCGGTGTTCCCCGAGCTCCCCGGTGCTCTTGCAGTTGTCGTTCCGATTCTAAACGAGCGACACTCGGATGGTGACTCCTGCCATCAAGTTGCTGGAAGAGACCGGCACCGAGCACCGAGTCATCGGATACGACCACGATCCGGGTGCCGACTCCTACGGCAGGGAGGCGGCCGATGCGCTGGGGCTGGACCCGGGCGAGGTGTTCAAGACCCTCCTGGCCACGCTCGACGGCGGCGAGACCGTGGTGGCGGTGGTGCCGGCGGCCCGGCGGCTCGACCTCAAGGCGCTCGCCAGGGCGGCCGGTGCGAAGAAGGCGGTGATCGCCGATCCTGGCGACGCCGAGCGACTGACCGGGTACGTCGTAGGCGGGATCTCGCCCCTGGGTCAGCGCAGGCGGCTGCGGACCTTCGTGGACGCGAGCGCCGAGCGGTTGACCGTCATGCACGTCAGCGGTGGCCGCCGGGGCCTCGAGATCGCCCTGGCCCCGTGCGCACTGACCGCCCTTGCGGACGCCTCCGTCCACCGGCTGACCGTGGCGGGCGATGACTGACGCTGGCAACGGCGGGACGGCTCCGGGCGGCCGCTCGACCGCGCTGTTGACCGATCGATACGAGCTGACGATGGTCGATGCCGCCCTCCGCAGCGGTCAGGCCTCGAAGCGTGCCGTCTTCGAGCTCTTCACGAGAACCCTCCCGCCCCGCAGGGCCTACGGTGTCGTTGCCGGCACCGCCCGGGCCATCCAGGCCGTGGTCGACTTCCGGTTCGGACTCGACGAGCTCGACTGGCTGGGACGGAACGGGGTGGTCTCGCCGGCCGCCATGGACTACCTGGCCGACTACCGGTTCAGCGGCGACATCTGGGGGTTCCGCGAGGGTGATCTGTACGTGGCGGACTCGCCCGTGCTCACCGTCGAGGCGCCGTTCGCCGAAGCGGTGGTGCTCGAGACCGTGCTCCTGTCGATCTTCAACCACGACTCGGCCGTTGCGTCGGCGGTGGCCAGGATGGTCGATGCCGCCGGCGGGCGGAGCGTGATCGAGGGCGGGGCCCGGCGGGCCCACGAGTCCGCCGCCATCGCCGCCGCCAGGGCCGCCTACCTCGCCGGGGCCTCCGCCACATCGAACCTCGAGGCCGGTCGGGTCTACGGCATACCGACCGTCGGCACGATCGGCCACGCGTTCGTGCTGGCCCACGAGACCGAGGAGCAGGCCTTCGCCGCACAGCATCGGCTGCTCGGCTCCGACACGACCTACCTGGTCGACACCTACGACATCGAGGCCGGGATCCGCGCTGCGGTGGACGTTGCCGGGCCGGGGCTGGGGGCGGTCCGGATCGACTCCGGGGATCTGGCCATCGAAGCCGACCGGGCCAGGGCGCTGCTCGACCGACTGGGAGCGACCGGTACCGCCATCATCGTGTCCGGCGACCTCGACGAGTGGAGCATCGCGTCGTTGGCCGGCGCCCCGATCGACGGCTACCTGGTCGGCACCAACCTGATCACCGGATCCGGCCACCCCACCGCATCGATGGTCTACAAGCTGGTGGCCATCGAGTCCGGCGGCGGGCTGGCGTCGGTCAACAAGCGGTCGAGCGGCAAGGGCACGGTCGGTGGCCGCAAGGCGGCGTTCCGACTCGACGACCACGATCTCCTGATGGTCGACAACGAGCGGCCGCTGACCGAGGTCGGCGGGCCCGGCCGCCGGCTCCAGGTGCCGCTGATCACCGCCGGCGCCGTCGAGGTGCTGCCGACGCTCGAATCGTCACGAGCCTGGTGCCGAACGTGCGTTGCCGGGCTGCCGACGTCCGCCCGCGGCCCCGACGCCCTCCCGACCGAGTCTCGGGTCCGGAGCTGAAGGCGCCCGCGACCGGGGTCCTCCCGGCTGGGGCCGCTCAGCCGAGCGGCAGCACCACCGGGCCATCTGCCGAGTCCTCGACGGCCCAGCCGGCGGCGGTCATCCGGTCCCGCAGCTCGTCGGCTCTGGCATAGTCCTTGGCCTGGCGGGCCGCCTGGCGCTCCTCGGCCAGCACCTGGATCTCCTCCGGCACCTCGGTCCCGGCCCCCCGCAGCTCCAGGCCGAGCGTCCCGGCGATCACCGTCACCGAGGCGGCAGCCGTGGCCGCCCGATCGAGATCACCGCGGTCCAGTGCGCCGTTCGCCTCCCGGAGCTGGCGGAACATGAGGTCGACCGCGCCGGGCGTGTCGAGGTCGCGCTCCATCGCGGTCCGGAACTCGCCGAGCACGGCGTCGGAGGGGGCACCGTCGAGCTCGGCCGTCCGGCGAGCGAATGCGTCGAGGCGCCCGACGGCGGCCTCGCTGCTCGACATCGTGGCGTCGGTGATCTCGATCGGTGAGCGGTAGTGGGACTGGAGCACGAGCAACCGGTAGGCCCGGGGATCGTACTCATCCATCAGGTCGAGGAGGTTCTTGACGTTGCCGAGCGACTTCGACATCTTCTCGCCCTCGAGCTCGACGAAGCCGTGATGCATCCAGTGCCGGGCGAACTCCTTGCCGATGGCCACCGCCTGGGCCCGCTCGTTCTCGTGGTGGGGGAAGACGAGATCGAGCCCCCCGGTGTGGAGGTCGAAGCCCTCCCCGAGCAGGTCGAGGCTCATCACCACGCACTCGGTGTGCCAGCCCGGTCGCCCGGCCCCCCACGGCGACGGCCAGGACGGCTCGCCCTCCTTGGCCAGCTTCCACAGGACGAAGTCGGCCGGGTGGCGCTTCTCGTCGCCGACGATCTCCCGCTCGCCGGCCCCCTCCTGCAGATCATCGATGTGCTGATGGGGCAGCAGGCCGTAGCCGTCGATCTGCTCGACGGACAGGTACACGCCGTCCGAGGTCAGGTAGGCCCGACCGGCCTCGACCAGGGTGGCGACCAGCTCCACCATCTGCTCGACGTAGTCGGTGGCGTGTGGCGTCTGCTGGGGCCGGCGGACGTTCAACCGGTCCATCGCGTCCCACCAGATCGCCTCGCACTTGCGGGCGATCTCTGCCGGATCCCGCCCCTCGGCTCGACCACGGTTGATGATCGCATCGTCGATGTCGGTGACGTTGGAGACGAAGCTGACCTCGAGACCCGACCACTCGAGGTACCGCCACAGGACGTCGTAGACCAGGGCCTGGCGACCGTGGCCGATGTGGGGCGGGGCGTAGACGGTCGGCCCGCAGACATAGATCGACACCCGACCGGGGTCCCGCAGATCGAGCGGTATCACCTGCTGCGTCGCAGTGTCGTACAGCTGCATCATGGCTTCAGAGTAGCCATCCCCATCCCGTCGACGGTGCCGATTTCTCGACCGGGCTCCGCCACCGACCGGCCGGCAGCGACTACAAAGAAGGAAAGGGGATCGCGTTACATTTTCCGCTAGCTGCCCAAAAGCGACCGCGGGTCCGAACGCGATCCCCTCCTCCGTTTCAGCCCGCGCCGCAAAGCCAGTCGCGACTCGACAGCGCTTGCTTGAACGTTGCCCACCCTCCCAGCTCGAAACCTGATCGTCAAGTGGCTGTCTGGGGTCCACCATCGCGACAAGTCTGGACTAGTCGTTTGCCGATATCTGGGGTTGCTTGGGCAACCGGCTGGACGGGTCGACCGCCATCCGGTCCGGGCCGCCTCGAACACTGGCTCATGGAGGTTTCGTGACGAGCGGCTGGAGCCGAGCCGACATCCCGGACCATCGTGGTCGCATCGCCGTCGTCACGGGAGCGAGCTCCGGCATCGGTCTGGAAACCACCAGAGCCCTGGTCGCGGCCGGAGCCACCGTGGTCATGGCCTGCCGCGACGAGGAACGGGGCCGCGCCGCCAGATCCGACATCGATCGCTCGACCGCCACCGGCGAGGCGACCGGCGAGGCCATCGTCGCCCCACTCGAGCTGACCGACCCCGGATCGATCGAGCGATTCGGCCGATGGTTCACCACCACGTTCGGCCGGCTCGACATCCTCGTGAACAACGCCGGGGTGATGGCCTGCCCCCCGAGCCTCACCACCACCGGGGTCGAGCGGCAGTGGGCCACCAACCACCTCGGTCATTTCGCCCTCACCGGGCTCCTCCTGCCGGCCTTCGTCGACGGTCGGGCGAGGGTGGTCACCGTCTCCAGCCTGGCGGCGACCGGTGCCGAGCCGAGCCGCCCCGTACGAACCGACCTGGACCACTACGCCAGGTTCCCGGTCTACCGCGAGACGAAGTTGGCGAACCAGGTGTTCGCCGCCGAGCTGAACCACCGGCTGGCGGCAGCCGGCAGCCGGTCGATCTCGGTGGCCGCCCACCCCGGGGTGACGCACACCAACCTGGCGGCGGGGATCGCCGTCGCGCCCGTCGCCGCCGTGTTGCGAGCGCTGAGCCGGCTCCTGGCCCAGTCGGCGGCCGACGGGGCACTGCCGATACTCCGGGCCGCCACCGATCCACGGGTCGAGGGCGGCCAGTACTACGGACCGGCGGGCCCCAGGCAGCGCAGGGGCCCACCGGAGCAGGTGCCGCTGGTGGTCGGGGCCTCCGACAGGAGCCTCGGTCGTGCGCTGTGGCACCGGTCGATGGAGCTGAGCGGCGTCCGCTACCTGGCCGACCGGTGATCGCTGGGCCGGGCCGTCAAGCCAGTCGCCACGTCGCGGTGAGTGCCGGCTCCGTCGGCTCGCCGTTGCCGTCGACCGGCAGGGCCCGGCCCTGGCGGTGGAGGGCCAGGAGATGGGAGTACACCGAGTTGGCGGCGGCCCGCCACAAGCGCTTGTCGACGTCGGCGTACATGCCGGGCACGATGTCCTTGATCGTGGTCGGGCCAGTCCCGAGGGCGGCCACGATCTGCGCTTCCCGGTTGAGCCGGTGGTCGAGGAAGCTCTGGACGTACTCCTTGGGGTTGTCGATGGCGGGGCCATGGGTCGGCCAGTACCGCTCGTCGTCGCGCTCGAGCAGCTTGCGAAGGCTGGCCAAGTAGTCGAAGAGATCGCCGTCGGGGGGTGAGATCACCGAGGTGGCCCATCCCATGACGTGGTCACCGGTGAACAGCACCTTCTCCTCCCGGAGCCCGAAGCAGACGTGGTTCGAGGTGTGGCCCGGGGTGTGGACCACCTCGACCGTCCAGCCCGGACCCTCGATGACGTCACCGTCGGCGACGGCGATGTCGGGGACGAAGTCGACGTCTGGACCCTCTCGCTTCAGCTCGTCCGGTGTGTCCCGCCACGCCTTCTCGAACGCCTCGGTCTCCTCGGCGGTGAAGTACTCGTCGAAGCTGACCGTGTCGAGCGGGTCGTGATCCGGTACCGGGCCGTGGGGTCCGAACCCGTAGGTGGTGGCCCCGGTCCGCGCCACCAGCTCGGCCACGCCGGCGGTGTGGTCGGTGTGGGTGTGGGTGACCAGGACGTGGCTGATCCGCTCGCCGGGATCGAGGGCGGCCACGATGGCGTCGATGTGCTCGTCGAGCGTCGGGCCGGGATCGATGACCGCCACCGAACCCCTGCCGACCAGGTACACGCCGGTGCCGGTGAACGTGAAGGGATTGGGATTGCGGGCCACGACCCGCCGGATGAGCGGGGACAGCTCGTCGACCTGCCCGTAGACGGGCTCGAAGTCGGTGTTGAACGCAATGGTCACAGTGGTCCTCTCACAGTGGTCCTTCCGGATCGAGAATGCCGGTGAGAA
>JAHELU010000087.1:12665-18862 GCA_024644005.1 Acidimicrobiales bacterium
GAGGAGACGGCGGAGATCCTCGAGGGGATCCTCTGCGACGAGATCCAACACGTGCGCTTCGCGAACCGGTGGCTGAAGCGCCTCGCCCAGGACGATCCGAAGGTCCTGCTCAAGGTGGTCCTTCCGGATCGAGAATGCCGGTGAGAATCAGGCGATCGTCTCGGCTGACCTCGGCTCGGTACCGTCGCTGGCCGTCGATCAGGATGAACACCAGTCCATCACCGGTGGTCTCGACCGCAAAATCGGAGCCGAGCGCCCGAACGACCTCGTCGTAGCCGTCGAGGAGCACGGTCTCGAGCGCGGTCGATCGGGACCGCTCGAACAGGTCGAGGTCGAGCTCGACCCAGTCCTCGTCGCCGGTACCGATGAAGCTCACCTGGCCGGCCTCACCGGCTCGGGGCCCGCAGGGGCTCGAGGGCCGGGAACAGCCAATCGGGCGGCCTGGTCGGCCGTCCGGTGCGGTCGGTCACCGCTGCGGTGACGTCGGCGGTGACCAGCACGTCGTCGCCACGGAGGAGCCGCTGGGCCCAGGTGCCGCTGGCCCGTCGCATCGCCGACATCGCGGTCTCGACGACCAGCGCCTGCCCGGCCTCGGCCGGTCGGTGGAACCGCACGTCGATGTGGGTGACCACCATCTGGTAGCCACGCTCGACCATCAGCTCCAGCGGGATGCCGCAGTCCGCCAGGGCCCGGGTCCTGCCGACCTCGAAGTAGGTCACGTAGACGGCGTGGTTGACGTGGCCGTACGGATCGATCTCGTTGAACCGGACCTCGAGGTCGGTGTGATGGGTCATACGCCTCAACACGGTACCGGCTTGGGGATTGCACCCCGAACGAGCGACGGTCTACGTTCCACAGGACCGATGCGACACCGCCGCCGGTCGGCCGGCGGAGGAGGTGAGCGGGGCATGGAGGGATCGGAGCGATGACTGCGGTCGAGCCGTTCGACTTCGTGGGCAGCCAGGGGGCGGCGCTGTCCGGTCGGCTCCATCGGCCGGAGGGCCGGGCCCAGGGGTCGGTGCTGCTCGCGCACTGCTTCACCTGCTCCAAGGATCTCAACACGATGACCCGGCTGGCCAAGGGCCTCGCCGGCGGCGGCTATGCGGCACTGCGGTTCGATTTCACCGGCCTCGGCGAATCGGCAGGTGACTTCGCCGAGACCTCGGTGAGCGCCAATGTCTCGGACCTCACCCGGGCGGCGGCGAAGCTGATCCAGGCCGGTTTCGGACCTTGCGGCCTGCTGGGCCACAGCCTCGGCGGGGCTGCGTCGATCCTGGCAGCCCATCGGCTCAAGACGGTCCGGTCGCTGGTGACCATCGGCACCCCGGCCGACGCCGGCCACGTCAGGCAGCTGTTCGTCGACCAGCTGCACCACCTGGAGGCCGGCCAACCGGCGACGATCGAGGTGGCCGAGCGGCCGTTCCGCATCAATCCCGGCTTCGTCGACGACCTGCAGCACCACGACGTCCTCACCAGCGTCTCCCAGCTCGGGCGGCCGTACTGCATCGTCCACGCCACGGACGACGGCGTCGTCGGCTACGACAACGCGGAGCGCCTGTTCAAGGCTGCGGCCCCACCCAAAGAGCTGGCCACGATGAGCTCCGGGGGTCACATGTTCACCGCCAGGGCCGACGCCGACCGGCTGCTCGAGACCGTGCTGTCCTGGTTCGACCGGACGCTGTAGCACAGGCCGCTGCGCCGCGGCGCCGGCCGGCCGCGGCAACGCCGGTCCACCGACCGGACCGGCGTCGACCATACTGGACGTGTGTCCGAGCGTTCTCCCGACGACGACGGCGTCCCCTTCCGGCCCCATCCGTCTGCGGTGCGACCCCGGCCCCGCCATGGCGGCTCGATGCTGATGGCCGCCATGCTCGGTCTGGCCGAGGCGCTCGGCATGGACCCGGAGTCGACAGAGATGATCCAGCCGGCCGACCCGGGCCGCGGGCAGGACTTCGACCTGTCCTTCGGACCCCTGCCGCCACTGGAGTAGTGGAACGGGGGCGAAGCGACCCTCTGAGCGGGCGTCGTCAGGGGAGCGGCTGGCCCTCTGCGGCCTGGATGAGCTGGTAGACGTCGTCGCGGTCGAGATGAACGTCGGCCGCCCGGACCAGCTCGGCCAGGCGATCGGCCTGCTGAGACCCGATGATGGCCACCGGCTTCGACGGGTGGGCCAGCACGAAGGCCACCGCGATGGTCGCCCGGGTCACCTCCTCGCGCTCGGCCAGGCGATCCATCGTCTCGACGAGCTCTGGGCGCATGCCGTCGCCCGTGGCCAGCCGGCCCCCGGCGAGCGAGCTCCAGGCCAGCGGCCGACGGTCGTGCTGCATGCAGCGGTCGAGCGTGCCGTCCCGCAGCGGGCCGAGCTCGGCCAGCGAGAACTCCGGCTGGTCGGTGACCAGCGGGAACGACAGGTGGGCCTGGAGCGCGTCGGTCTGGCTCGGCAGGTGATTCGAGACCCCGACCTCCCTGATCTTGCCGCTGTCCCGCAGGGCGGTGAGGGCCTCGGCCACCGCCGCCGGGTGGGTGTAGAAGTCCGGGCGGTGGATCTGGTAGAGGTCGATGACGTCGACCCCCATTCGACGGAGGCTGTCGTCGCAGGCGGCCACCAGATAGGCCGGGGAGGAGTCGTAGGGCGTCGGCGGCCTGATCCCGCCCTTGGTGGCCAGGACCATGCGGTCACGGAGTCCGGGAGCGGCAGCCAGGACCCGCCCCAGCAGCTCCTCGTTCGCCCCGAATCCGCTCCCGCCCCAGTCGAGTCCGTAGACGTCTGCGTTGTCGATCAGGGTCATACCGTTGTCCAGCGCCGCCTCGATGAGCGCTTGGCCGTCGGCCACCGACTCCGTCGTGAACCGCCAGCACCCGAAGGACAGGGGTCCGACCGTGAAGGGCCCGATCGTGCGGTCGCCACCGTCTACCAGTGAGTCTGTCACCCGATGAACTCTATTGGCTGCCGACGGATTCGGGGGTCATCGAGCCCCGCTACGATGCGCTCATGGAGATCGCGATCAGTGACGAGGCGCTCGATGTGGTGAGGGAGAAGGGCGGCACCGCAGCAGTCGACTACATCCACGCCATCGGTTGAGGCGGGACCGAAGAGGTGTCGGTCGACACCTACCTGAAGGGCAAGGACACCTCGACCTACCGCCGGATCCATCACGAGGACGTGACGATCCTGGTGGCCGAGCCGCTCACCCGCTACGCCAGCAGGGTCGAGCTGATCACCCGTAAGAAGCTGCTCGGCCGCAAGCTGACCGCCGTGGCCCACCACCAACACACGGCGGCCTGCCGCCACTGAGCACGCCGAGCTCCCGCCCGTACGGCCGGTAGGAGGCGTCGACCTCGAGGCTCGTCGGCGGGCCTACAGTCGACCGTCGTGATGGGCAACGAGCCGACCGCCACCGCGCTCGACACCGGCGACCGGCGAGAGATCTTCGGCTGGCAGATGTACGACTGGGCGTGGTCTGCGTTCAGCACGACGGTCACCACCGCGCTCCTCGGCCCGTACCTGCTCGAGCTGGCCGAGGACAACGGTGGCGTCGACGTCGCCGGATTCATCGTGGAGCCGGCGTCGTTCTTCCCGTTCGCGGTCAGCCTGTCGGCGGTGCTCCAGGTGGCGGTCCTGCCGATGGTGGGCGCCGTTGCCGACCACACCGACCACAAGAAGCGACTGCTGCTCGGTACGGCCTACGGGGCCAGCGCCGTGACCGCAGCTCTGGTGCTGGTCACCGGTACCACGGTGATCCTCGGCGGCGCCCTGTTCGTGTTGGCCTCGGTCGGCTACGGCGCAGCCGGCGTGGTCTACAACTCGTACCTCCCGGAGATCGCTCCTCCTGAGCAGCGGGATCGGGTGAGCTCCGGTGGCTTCGCCTATGGCTATCTCGGCGGCGGCCTCTGGCTGGCGGCCAACTTCGGGCTGATCGCGGCACTGGACGACACGGCGCTGGCGGTCAGGCTCAGCCTGGGCGGCACCGGGCTCTGGGCGGCCGTGTTCATCTTCGCCTTCACCCAACGACTCCTCCGGCCGCGGCCGGCCCGCCGATCCAAGCCGGTCACCGCCGGGTGGCTGAGGTTCAGCGCCGGCTCGCTCCTGGTCACGGCCAGGGAGATGCGTCGCCGCTATCCGGTGACCTTCCGGTACCTGCTGGCGTACCTGGTCTTCAACGACGGCATCCTGACCGTCATCGCCGTCGCCACCTCGTTCGCCGCAGACGAGCTCGACGCCGAGCCGGAGACGCTGCTGCTGCTCGTGCTGCTGATCCAGTTCGTGGCCGTGCCGGGGGCGATCGGCTTCGGTCGACTGGCCGAGCGCTACGGCTCGAAACCGAGCCTGCAGTGGAACCTGGTGGTCTGGGCCGCCCTCGTGGTCTACGGCTACCTCCAGCTCGACTCGATCGCCGAGCTGTGGATCATGGGGTCCGTGCTGGCCTTCGTCCTCGGTGGCTCACAGGCCATCAGCCGGTCCCTCTTCGCCCAGATGATCCCGCCCGACCGGGAGGCCGAGTACTTCGGCTTCTACGAGATCGCCTCCCGTGGCACGTCGTGGATCGGCCCTGCGGCGTTCGGGGTGGTGAACCAGGTCACCGGCTCCCAGCGGCAGGCCATCCTCTCCCTGATCGTGTTCTTCGTCGTCGGGATCGGTCTGCTGATCCCGGTCGACGTCCGCCGGGCCATGGCCGACGTCGGCCAGGACTCCTCGAGACTCAAGCTGGGCTGACGGCCCGAGCGCCGGGCTTCCTGCTTACCGCGCGGTGGCGGCAGGTCGTACGCTTGGGCCGGTGAGGGCCTGGCCGATCTACATCACCAGCTTCCTGCTGACGTCCTCGCTCGGTGTCGTCTTCGTCTTCCTCGAGGACGTCCAGGTCGACAATGGGCTGGCCGACTGGGAGATCGGCGTCGTGGCCGGGACGGGCTTTGCGGCTGCGCTCGTCGCTCAGCTGCTGCTCGCCCCGCTGGCCGACCGCGGCCGATCGGGGCCGCTGGCCGTCGTGGCCATGGTGTCGGGCATCGTCGGACCGATCGGTTTCGCCTTCGGCTCCACCGTCGGCGTGCTGGCCGTCAGCCGGGGGTTGAGCGGCATCGGTCTCGGGCTGTTCGGGCTGTTGGCCAGGAAGGCACTGCTCGGGCTCGACGCGAGAGGTGGCGGTGCGAAGCTCGGCATCCTGCTCTCGACCGCAGTGGCCGGCTTCATCATCGGCCCGGTCATCGGCGCCGTCTTCGAGCCGCTCGGCTTCGCCGCCCCGTTCGTGGCGGTCAGCGCGGCCTTGACGTTCATCGGGATCCCGGCCACCTACACGATCCTGCGAGCCGAGATCGCAGCGGCCCCCGTCGACTACTCCGATCTCGGGCGGCTGCTGAAGCGGCCGAAGGTCCAGGCGGCGATGATCGTCCAGGTGGTCGTGTACGGCTTCATCGGGGTCTTCGACGCCACGATCGACCGCTTCCTGACCGATCTGGGAGCCTCGACCCGCGACGTGGCCGTGACCATCCTGTTCGTCGGCGGGCCGATGCTGGTGCTGCCCCGCATCGCCGGCAATCTCGCAGAGCGACGGGGTGGGGCGGAGGTGATGCTACCGGCCCTGCTGGTGCTCATCCCCGCCATGGTCGGCTACGGCGTCGCCGGCACGGTGGTGGCCGTCACCGTGTTCGGGCTCGTCCACGGGTCCGGGGAGTCGTTCGCCTCGATCAGCGCCCAGGTGCTCGTCCTGGAGGTGACCGGTGCGGAGCGGGCCGCCGTCGGGGCCGCGTTGCTGGACACCGCCGGTCTGACCGCCGCCACGATCGGGGCGGCGCTCGCCCCGGCGGTCTACGGTGCCGCCGGCCAGTCGTTGTTCCTCGGCTCGGCCGCACTGGCCGTCGTGCTGGGACTCGTTGCCGTGCTCAGGGTCCGCCAGGGCTCCGACCTGCCGCTGGTGCCGGCGAAGGTCGAGCGGATCGGCTCGTGATCGCGGCTGAGCCAGCCGACAACCGGCGGCGGCCGTCCCACGGCGGCGGGAACGTGTATCCGGTACGCCCGGGGCGCACGGTGTATCCGGTGCGGCCGAGGCGCACGGTGTATCCGGTGCGGCCGAGGCGCACGGTGTATCCGGTACGCCCGGGGCGCACGGTGTATCCGGTGCGGCCGAGGTGCACGGTGTATCCGGTGCGGCCGAGGCGCACGGTGTATCCGGTGCGGCCGAGGTGCACGGTGTATCCGGTGC
>JAHELU010000258.1 GCA_024644005.1 Acidimicrobiales bacterium
CGGCCAGCTTCCCGAGGTTGGCGTGCTTGCTCGCGTAGTGGAGCGCGGCGGCGACCGGCTCCGGGCACAGCGTGATGTCGACGCCGGGGCAGAGGTCGGTCCGCTTGAGCGCTTCTGTCAGCAGGCCCTTGCGGTGGTCGCCCCAGACTGCGGGATGGGTCGCCACGATGCTCCCGAGCGCCGCCAGAGGGTACTGCCGCAGGGCCTCCTGCAGCACCCTCCGCAGGACAGCGGAGACGAGGTCCACCGTGTCGTACTCGGCGTCGCCGAGGAGCAGGCGGTGGCTCAACCCGACCTGCCTCTTCGGTGTCCGCTCGAACCCGGCCGGGTGCAGCATCGCCTGGTTGACGGCGGCCTCGCCGGCCACCAGCTCGCCGTTGATCGACAGGACCGCGGAGGGGAGCTTGGTACCGGACTGACCGAGGGCCAGCATCCTGGTGGTCCCGCCCCGGCGAACGGCCGCCGTGGTGAACGACGTGCCGAAGTCCACCCCGAGGTGCCAGCCGTCGATCCTGCCGGTTTCCGGTTGCGTGGTCATGGTGCCCCCTTCAGTGCGGCCCCGAGGCCGTCGGTCAGTGCGGTCAGGTGGGCCCTGGCCGAGGCGATGAGCCGGGCCTGCTCGTCGAGGCTCCTGGAGGTGGCCCGTCGATCGTCGAGCTCGTCGCGCCACAGCGCCAGCAACCGGTTGGCCTCGTCGGTGATCTGGCGGCCCCGCTCTGCGACTCGCCGGGCGATCAGTTCGTCGAGCTCGGTCGCCGTCGTGGCGGTGGTTGCCGACACCTGGGCCCGCAGGCCGTCGGGCCCGTTCAGGGCCTGGCCCAGCGAGTACTGGACGAGCGCCGTCGCCTCCCGATGCTTCGTCCGGCGAACGTCACTCGACCGGCGGACCAGGAGGGCGGCGCCGACGAGTGGGAGGCCGATGATGGGCAGCGCCGTGGCGCCGGCAGCACCGGTCGCACCGAGGAGGGCCAACAGGTTCCCGACGGCGAACGGCGCCTGGATGGCCGGCATGTACCGGAGCAGCTGGTCGGCGGAGCCGGGTTCGCTCGCGGTCGGCAGCTGGAGTGGACCTCGATCGTCGCCGAGCGCAACGGTCGGCCGGAAGTCGTCGAGCAGGCCGTCCAGGTCTTCGCCGTCGAGCAACGCCGACGATCGCTCGACAGCGGTGAGGACGCCCCCGAGGAGCACGTTCGACGTGTCGGTCCAGAGTGCGTCGAGCCCCGACTCGATCTCCTGGCGGACGAGCTCGGGCCTGACCCGACCGGCGGCGATGTGGTCACGACAGACGTCGCGGATCTCCTCGGAGTCCTGCCGAACCGCCGAGTCGATTCGGCCGTGCAGCTCCTTCAGCTCCTGCCGCATGGTCTCACGGGCTCGCTTCGATCGCTGGTGGATCCGCCGGATCCGCCGCTCGGCCCGACCCTTGATCGCATCGGGATCGGAATCGGCGAGCGCAGCCTTCTTGGTCTGGATCTCCCCGAGCAACTGCCCGGCACCGGACTCGGCGACCCGCAGCGCCACCAGGGCCCGAGCGACGTCGCGACACTCGACCCGATGGACGAGCATGGCGAGCAGCGGGCTGTAACCGCTGAGCTCGAACAGCTCCCGGGCTGCCCGGTGGTCAGCATCGGTGGCAGCGGCCACGGCCGCCCGATCGGCTGCGGCCTTCACCGTGTTGCTGACGGAGTGGACCGTGGTCGTCGCCAGGTGGGGAGCCCTGGCCGCCAGCAGCTGGCGGTCCCGGTCGACCACGGCGTCGCTACCCGGCAGGTCCCGCTTCGTCGCCACGAAGAGCACGGTCAGCCCGGTGGCCACGATCTCCTCGGCGAAGTGGAGCTCCGGTGCGGTCAACTCGGTGTCACCGTCGAGCACGAACAGCGCAACGTCGGCGCCGGTCAAGCTGGCTCTGGTTCGCTCGGTGTGACCGCGGACCGGTCCGTTGATGCCGGGGGTGTCGACGATCACCGCCCCGCGCTGCAACAGCCTGTTCGGCAGCCCGATCCTGGCCGAGTGGATCTCGCCCTCGTTGGCGGCCTGGCCGAGCACGCTCGTCCAGTCACCGAGATCGGCCAGCTTCGTCGCCACCGTGGAGCCGTCCACCAGCACGACCTCGCACCTCGGCTCAGGGGCGAACTCGACCGTGGTCTGGGTGGCGGTGCAGACGTCGGCGTCGACCGGCAGCAGGTCCGGCACACCGAGCACGCCGTTGATCAACGACGACTTGCCCCGCTTGATCTCGCCGACGACGACGATGCGGAACGGTGTCGGCCTCACCAGGTGCCCGAGCGAGGACTCGATCTTCTCGGCGAGGTCGGCCCGGTCGAGTCGGTGAGCCTGCTCCATCACCGCGTTGACGGGGCCGGCGACCTTCGACTGCAGCTCCGGGTCGATCGGTGGGGCGCTACTCATCGGTGCGCCCCCAGTTGGTACACATGGACCCTGGCCTCCCGGACGAGGGCACCATCCCTGGTGCGGTAACCCGGTGACTCGAGGGCGGCGATCGTCGACTGCCGGGCCGGCTCGTCGGTCGGTACCGGCTGCACGACCCGGTGGACCAGGGGATCGAACGGCTGCCCTTCCGCCGGTGCGATCTCGTCGACACCGACATCGGCCAGGCCTCGACCGATGGCGAGCCGGATCGACGGGCTGTCGATCCGGTCCCGGTTGTCGATCAGCAGCCTGACGAGGCGATCCCGCTGGGCGCCGGCCTGGGGTGCGTCGCCAGCGGGTGGTTCGGTCCGGGCTGGAGGTGGGCCGTCGATCGTGTCGCTCTGGCCCGGGGCGCGACCGACGGCGAACCCGATGGCTCCGCCGATGACCCCGCCGATCACGATGCCGGCCAGGAGGCCGAGCGCTCCGACGGGCCGGCCGTCCGACTGGACCTGCCCGGCTTCGGTGGTGGTGGGGCCTCCGCTGCCGCCCGTCGTCTGGTCGACCTGGTCCGAGGCGATCACGGGCGCAGGGTCGCTCGCCTGTGGGGTCTCACCGCCGCTGCAAGCGGCGACGACGAGCGTCACCACCCACAGGGCGGCGGCGAGGGCCGGCCATCGTGACAGGCCCGAGCGGCCCCCGGCCCGGCTGGCGTCGCTACTCGCTCCGTTGCTCATACCGCCTCCTCCAGGTGTCGATAGGTTCGCTCGACGACGGGCGCAGCCCGCCTGACCCCGAGCGGCTCGATGTCGTCGGCCGCGATCCGACGCCACCGGATCGCCCCGTCCCTGGCGGTCGACCGGACCGCCGCCGAGTCGCTGCCGGCCGGTAGGCCGAGCCGGTCGAGGACGGTGCCGGGACCGAGCACCCGCTCCAGTTCCGCCGGCAGGGCGTCGCCCCGGGGCCGGACGCCGCCCCGCCGCACGTCGTTCAGCAGTTCGAGCTCTCGGATGGCGTGGACGTCCCGGCTGGCGCCGAGCCGATCGAGCTCGTCCCGGATCCGATCACGGTGAGCGGCGGGGAGCGTGGTGCCGAACGCCAGGCGGCGCAGCTCGGCGATGGCCCGCGTGGTCTTCATCAGCTCGGCCCGATCGCCGAAGAGCTCGCCGATCGTGGCCCTGACCTGCTCGATGTTGCTCACGGCCCGGGCCCAGCGGACGTAGTCGGCGGCCGTGCCGGAGCGCCGCTCCTCCACCAGGATCCGACGCAGACCGTAGAGGCCGAACCGCTCCACCAGCGCGACTCGGGCGGCCCTCGATTCCGGCCCGGCCCGCTCGAACTCGTCGGCGGAGAGCAACTGGCGGTGCAACACCTCGGCCGGCTCGACGAGCAGGGCCCGCAGGGTCTGGGCGTGGCCCTCGGTGATCCGCCCGCACTCGGCGGTCTCGGCCGCGAGTCCGATGACGGGCTCCACGTTCCACACCAGGCCGCGGAGCTGGTCGGCGAATCGCTCGGCCAGGATCCGACCTTCGGCCAGCGGGTCGTCGGCCTGGATCCGGTCGACCTTCGACAGCAGCCCGAGGCAGGTCGCCGGTGACGAGCCCCGGAGATGCTTGCGCAGGTTGTCGATGTCGGTGGCCCGCAGCCCGGTCAAGAGGTAGGCGGTCGCATCGGCTTCGGCAACCGCCGACCGGCTGCCCGGATCGATGCCGAGCACGGCTTCCGACTCCCGCCCGACCTCGGTGGAGGTGGTCTGGGTTCCCGGCGTGTCGATGAGCGTCATCGCCCGCAACGCCGCATTGGACAGGGTGACGACGATCCGGCGGATGCCGTCGGGATCGGCGTCCACATCGGCCGGGATCCGACGGCCGCTGGCGAGCGACAACCGCTCGGTCGTGCCGTCCCACCGCTCGACCACCACCGACTCCTGTGCCCCGTACCGGTACCAGGTGACGAGCCTGGTGCACTCCCGGTTGTCGACCGGGGCGATCCGCTCTCCGATCAGGGCGTTGACGATCGTCGACTTGCCGGCGTTCAGGCGGCCGGCGACGGCCACCCGGAGCGGGCCCTGCAGGCCGTCCCGGATCTGGGCGAGCTGCGGGCTGTGCTCGGTCTCGAGCAGCTCCGAGCACAGCTCGATCAACCGGTCGATGGCGGTCATGCCAGCCCCCAGTCGACGCCGCCGAGATCGCCGTCGTCGAAGACCGGTGGGCCGGCGTCGAGCGACTGGTCGTACCCGTCGAATCCCTCGGACCCGTCGAATGCCTCGTACCCGTCGAATGCTTCGTACG
>JAHELU010000088.1 GCA_024644005.1 Acidimicrobiales bacterium
GTCGAGCGGGGGCGCTGCCATCACTGCGGCCGGACCGATTGCTGTCGATCTTGAACAACAGGGTCGAGGTGTCGTGGATGAGCGGCTCGCTGGTCGACGCCGAGGCCATCGTCGAGGGCCTACGCGAGGTCAATCGAGCCCTCTCGGGAGCGGGATCGATGGCCACCAAGATAGAAGCCGGCGTGGCGGCACGGGCCGGTTGCTGGGACGACGTGATCCGGCTCGCCGAAGAGGCAACCGATCTCGATCCCGCCAACGAGGCAGCGGTTCGGATCACCTATGCCGAGGCGTTGGGAGCGGTCGGTCGCCTCGATGAAGGGCTCGCCGTCCTCGACGAGCTCGATCTGGTGGCTCACGGGCACTACGTTCGGAACGCCGACCTCGTGCACGCAGCCATCAGCCTCCGGCGCGGTGATCCGTCGGCCGCGCTGACTCGTCTCGCCGACCTGGTCGAGATGGTCGGTCGGGCCGAGCGACCGCTCGCCATCGCCGTTCCGGTAGCGGCCCTACTGGCCACCGCCGCATGTGGCCTCGAGCGGTTCGAGGCCGCAGCGGTGATCTTCGGCTTCGTCGATTCCGAGCGCCGGCGACTGGACATCAACCTCCGACCGACCGACCGCCGATTGCTCGCCGGTGCGGTGGCGAGATGTCGGTCCGTCCTGGGTGCACGACGCTTCGCCGAGCTGTCCGACCGGGGAGCTGGACTCGACTGGAGCGAGCTCCCCGCGGTCGAGCAGCGGCCGTGAGCGCTCAGCATCGACCCCCTCGCAGGCAGTCCGGCTCGTATGCGGGATCCTCGAGCGCGGAGCCAGCTGCCGGGTTCTGCCAGTGGCCGTCGGGGAGACCGGCTCGTGGTCGTTTCGCCTCCTGGGAGAAGACCGCCACCGGCTCGGTGTCCTGGTCGGGGGCCGAGCTGGCGACCGGGGGCTCGTCTGTGGCGATGCCGGCCTCCGCCGTCGATGTGGTGCTCGGTTCTGTGGGCGCCTCTGTGTCGGCAGATCCTCGTGGCCACAGGACTGCGGTGACGATGACCAGGGCGACGACGCCGCTCACCGTCAAGGCGACCGGCCGAAGCGGTCCTCGGCCGCCACGGCCTGTCGGTCGTTCCGGCTCCGGGGCCTCGCGATCGATTGCTCGTGGTGAGACGTGGGTGGTCATGATGATCCTCCTGGTGCTTGACGGCCGGGCCCGGTTGACCTGGCTGCACCGCTACTGTCCATCACGTCGTTTTGTGTCGGGCCAACTACCGTTTTGCTCCCGTATTGCTGCGGTGATCGGCGACCTTCACTCGCCTTGGTCACTGCGGTTCGACCGACCAGCCCGTAACCGGAGCCGACATGACCGACACCAGCTTCTTTCCCTACCGATTCGACCGCCGCTGGGCGCTGCTCTTCGCGCTCCTCCGGGTCTCGGATGACGACGGGGTCCGCCTGACCGGGGACGGCATGCTCCGGGCGACCTACGGTTGGGCCCGGGTCGAGACCCCCCTGTCGAACATCGATCACACGCTCGTCACCGGGCCTCATCGCTGGTACACCGCGGTCGGTCTCCGGCTCAGCCTCGCTGACGACGGGATCACCTTCGGCACCAACCACGAGGCCGGGCTCTGCATCGAGTTCGTGGAGCCCGTCTCCAGGGTGATCGGGTTGCGCGACCACTCGGCGCTCTGGGTCAGCGTCGCCGATCCGGCCGGACTCGCCGCCGCCATCGGGCGCTGAGGTCGGACGTCGCGGCCCCGGGTGCAACGGGCGCGACTAGGTGGCGTAGAGCTGGACCCGCTCGCCGATGTCGTCGAGGATCGAGCGGAGCGTGTCGAAGTCGGGATGGCGGGCCCGGAGCCAGCCGTTGGCCATGTAGCCCGCCTCGACGGGTTGGGTCGGCGTGCCCGGCGGGGGCACGTACAGGTCGATGATGTGCTCGCCGTGGTCCCGCTTGATGTCGTCGATGCCGTCGCAATGGCTGATCGTGCCGTCCTGGCTCGGCCGGAAGGCGATCATCCCTGCGCTGAACCGGCGGGATGCCCGAGCCTCGGTCTGGCCGTGCACCAGCAGCTGGGCCCACTCCCGGTACATGTCGAGATCGTTGGCTGCCGAGTACAGGTCCCACATCGACACGCCGGGCGGGCGGCAGGCTATCTCGGAGAACTTGAGCCCCTTCGGCCCGAAGAACCACTCCATGTGGGTGGCCGACGTCCCGATGTCGAGCGCCTGGAGCACCCGTCGGCCCATGTCCTTCACCTGGCCGTAGCGATCGGCCTCGGCCTGGTTGGTCGTCACGATCTGGGGCGAGATCCAGCGGGTGCGCATCGCTTCCAGCACCCCCGGGTAGTAGTGGGCGATGAACTCGTGGACCACCTGGCCGCCGGCGGTGAGCGTGTCCCAGAAGGCCTCGTGGCCCTCGACGAACTCCTCGATCGCCACCGACTCCCCGTGATCGACCCCGCACCGCTCCAGCACCGCTTCCAGCCCGGCGAGATCGTCGACCCGGTACGTCCCGGCCGCCCCTGCTCCCGTTCGCGGCTTGACGATGATGGGGAATCCGACCCGATCGGCGAAGGCCCGGGCATCGTCGCTGGACGACGCGCCGACCGACTGGGCCGTCGGGACCCCGGCTGCGCTCAATGTCTCCTTCATGGACGGCTTGTCCCGGCAGAGCCAGGCCGTTCTCACCGAGGTGCCGGGGATCGTGGTCCGCTCCCGGACGTGCGCTGCGGCCAGGATGTGGGCCTCGACGGTGGCCTCGAGCCGATCGACCCACTCCCGGTCCTGGACCCGCCGCACGGCGTCCGTCAGCGCGTCCTCGTCGACCACGGACCGCACCCGCTCGTAGCCGTGGAGCCAGCTCTTCAGCTCGTCGTCCAGCGCGTCGACTGGGCTCTCGCCGATGCCGGTGACCCGAGCACCGACAGTGGCCAGCGCTCGAGCGAAGTCCCGCTGGTTTCGAGGGAAGGCCGGTTCGACGAGAACTACGTGCATGTGCTCACCGATTGGTAGTGGCCCATTGGGAGAACCTCGTTGGCGACGAGCCGGGCGCCCGAGGAGCGCACGGCCGGAACTAGGCAGAACGTAGCCCAGATCGTCGCATGCGATCGACTGCTCGTATCATCGTCCGCAATGACCGCAATGGTTCTGGCTGCACCGTACGGCCTGGAGAGCACGATGAGGTTCGTCTCGGCCGCAGCCTCGCTCCCGGCGGTCGAGCTGGGGATCGTGTCCCACGAGCCGGCGGGTGCCTTCGCAGCCAGGCTCGACCCCGACGTCGCCCGCCGGATCGGTGGGTTCGCCCAGATCGCCGATGCCCTGGAACCCGACCAGCTCGAAGCCGGCGTCGGCGACGTCGGCCGCCAGCTCGGGGGTCGGGTGGATGCGCTGGCCGGCATCCTCGAGCCGCTCCAGGAGTCGCTCGCGGTGGTCCGGCAACGGCTCGGTATCCGAGGCATGGACCCCGACGACGCCCGCCGGTTCCGGGACAAGGCCCACATGAAGGACGTGTTGCGCTCGAGTGGCCTACCCTGTGCCCGCCACTGCCTGGCCACCACCGCCGACCAGGCGCTGGGGTTCGCCGACGAGAACCTGCCGCTGGTGGCCAAGCCTCCGGCAGGAGCAGGAGCGGTCGACACGTTCCGGATCGACGAGCGGAGCCAGCTCGAGTCCTGGCTGCGGACCGTCGCGCCGTCCCACGAGCGCCCGCTCCTGCTCGAGGAGTTCGTCCAGGGTGACGAGTTCTCGTTCGATTCGGTCTCGATCGGCGGCACGCACCGGTTCGCGTCGATCTCGGCCTACGCCCCGACCCCGTTGACCGTCATGCAGACACCGTGGATCCAGTGGACCGTGCTGTTGCCCCGATCTATCGGTGGGCCGGAGTTCGCCGCCATCCACGAGGCCGGCCCGAAGGCCCTGGCGGCGCTCGGCATGGTGAGCGGGATGAGCCACATGGAGTGGTTCCGCCGGGCCGACGGCTCGATCGCCATCTCCGAGGTGGCGGCCCGCCCTCCCGGTGCCCAGATCACGAGCCTCATGTCCTACGCGCACGACATCGACTTCTACCGAGCGTGGGCCGAGGTCTCGGCCTTCGAGCGGTTCGAGCCGCCGGAGCGGCGGTATGCGGCCGGAGCGGCCTACCTGCGAGGTCAGGGCGATGGCAGCGTCGTCGGTCTGGAGGGCGTGGACGAGATCCAGCGAGAGCTCGGCGAGCTCGTGGTCGAGGCCCAGCTCCCCCGAACGGGCCAGCCGAAGTCGTCGAGCTACGAGGGCGAGGGTTACGTGATACTCCGCCACCCCGAGACCGCGGTGGTGGCAGACGGGCTGACCCACATCGTGTCCCGGCTCCGGGTCCTGCTGGGGTCCGAGGCCGTGCCGTGAGGCCTGCCACGATGAGGAGGCGGGCCCGGTGAGGGTGCTGCTGATCTCCCCGGGCTTCCCCGCCGACATGCCGTACTTCACCCGGGCCCTGGCCGGCATGGGAGCCGAGGTGATCGGGGTCGGCGATCAAGCGGACACCGAGCTGGCCCCCGATGTGCGACGGGCGCTCATTGGCTACTACCGGCCGAGCAGCCTGTGGGACGAGGACGCCACCGTCGACGAGGTCGGGCGCTGGCTCGGCAGCCACGGCACGTCGGTCGATCGGGTCGAGTGCCTGTGGGAGCCCGGCGTCGTCCTCGCGGCCAAGCTCCGGGCCGGGCTCGGCATCGCCGGTCTCTCGGTGGACCAGGCCACGGCCTTTCGGGACAAGGAGACCATGAAGCAGCGGCTCGACGCCGCCGGGATCAGGACCCCCCACCACTACCGGGCCCGCACCTCGGTCGAGGTCGATGCTGCGGCCGCAACGGTCGGCTATCCGCTCGTGGTGAAGCCGATCGCCGGGGCCGGGTCGGCGGACACCCACGTCGCCGCCGGACCGGACGATCTCGGGAGCATCATCGAGTCGCTCCGGCACGTGCCCGAGGTCTCGGTCGAGGAGTACATCGACGGCGAGGAGCTCACCTATGACACGGTGTGCGCCGGTGGCCGGGTACTGTTCGAGAACGTGACCTGGTACCGGCCGAAGCCGCTCGTCACGAGGCTCAACCCGTGGATCAGCCAGACCGCCATCTGCCTGAGGGACCTCGAAGCCCCGGAGATCGCGGTCGGGGTCGACCTGGGGAGACGGGTACTGGCCGCGCTCGGGTTCGACACCGGCTTCACCCACATGGAGTGGTTCCGGACGTCATCCGGCGAGGCGGTGTTCGGCGAGATCGGCGCTCGTGCGCCCGGGGGCCGACTCCCTCACGGGATGAACCTCAGCGCCGACGTCGACGTCTTCGCCGGCTGGGCCGAGGCGGTCTGCGCCGGCCGCTTCTCGCAGGACGGTTCGAAGCGGTACAACGCGGCGCTGGTGTTCAAGCGGGCCCAGGGCGACGGCACCCACATCGCCAGGATCGACGGCCTCGAGCCGCTGCTCTGCGAGTACGGGTCGCTGATGCCCGTGATCGACCTCGTGCCGGTCGGCGAGCGGAGAAGGGACTGGCGCCAGGTGGTCACCGGCGACGGCTGGATGGTGGCCCGCCACCCCGACCTGGCGACGACCATCCACATCGCCGATCGCCTCGCTTCCGAGGTCCGGGTGATCGCCGGATGACCGGGACGGCCCGTGCCGGGTCGCCGTGGTGACCCCGGCCAGCGACCGGCCCGTCGTGCTGCTCGGGCCGCAGCGCTTGCAGCAGTCCGTGTCCGCCGCGGTCGCCGATCTCGGGCTCGGCGGCCCGCTGGCCGTCGTCACCGCCGGGTGGGAGGAGCGGGAGCACGAGGACTCCGAGCTCGCTCGGGACCTGGGCGGCCGCACCCGGAACCTGGGGCTGTTCCCCCGGGCGGAGGAGGTCTACGTCCGGGACGAGGCCGTCCACTCGCTCATGCTGGAGCGGGAAGATGGGCTGCGACAGCTGCAGGACCTCTACCGACTGCGGCTGTCGCCCCAGCTCGAGGCCTGTCGGACCCTGCTCGAGCGGACCGACCCGTCCGATCCGGACGAGCTGCACGGGCCCGAGATCGACAGTGCCATCGATGGGCTCCGAGCGCTCGACCTCCATCACCTCCACCGGACCACGGCGCTGGAGCACGAGATCGACAAGCGATTGGCCGAGCTCTCGTCGCCGGTGATGGACAGTCACCGATCGGAGCTGGCGGAGCTGCTCGACGGCACCGAGGCGTTGCTGCTCGCCGGCGGGAACGTGGCAACGCTGCTGCGGGTGTTGCGGCTGTTCTGCGTCATCGACCTGTCCCCCGGCAAGCCCGTCGTCGCCTGGTCGGCGGGGGCCATGGCCCTCGGCCGCCAGGTCGTGCTGTTCCACGACAGCCCGCCCCAGGGCCGGGGCGATCCCGAGCTGTACGGGCCCGGCCTCGGCCTGGTGGACGGCGTGCTGCCCCTCCCCCACGCCCGACACCGACTGCGGCTCGACCACCCGGCCAGGGTGGCGTTGCTGGCCCGCAGGTTCGACCCGTCCCTGTGCGTCGCACTCGACTACGGCGGGCGCATCGATCGGAGCCCGGACGGCGAGACGTGGCTACCCAGCGGGGCCGCAGCCGTATTGCGGCCCGATGGTGCCGTCATGGGGTCGACCCTGGGTCGGGACCTCCCGGCCGGTGGGGCGGACGGGACGGGGGCGGTCGACGAGGCGGTCCGGGCCGAGGGCGACGGTGGGATCGACCCGACCGGTGCGCCAGCGGCCGGGTGCAGTGCCGCCGAGATCATCGAGTCGCTGACCGCAAGCGCCCGTCGCGGCCCGGCCGCCCTCGATCGCGCGCTCGAGTCGATGACCGTCCCGGTGGTCGGCGACGGCTGGGTGGTGTACGTGTATCGCGGCGAGGCGCGAGCGGTGGAGCTCCGGCACTGGATGTCCGGGCTGCCGTCCGCTCGCCCGTTCCGCAGGATCGCCGGCACCGATCTGTGGCTGCTCGAGACCGAGATCCAGCGCTATGCCCGGATCGAGTACAAGCTCGAGATCCTCACCGGTGCCGGTCGGGAGCTGATCCGCGATCCGCTCAACGAGACGTCGGCAAATGACCCCTTCGGCGCCAACTCGGTGGTTCAGGGTCCCGGCTACGTCCGGCCGGCGTGGACGATCGAGCAACCGACGGCCCGCCGAGGGAGCCTGATCGATGGCGTGGTCGAGAGCGCGGCGTTCGGCGAGCCCCGGCCATACACCGTCTATCTGCCGGCACGGTTCCGCACCACGAGGCGGTATCCCCTGCTCGTCGTCCACGACGGCATGGACTACGTGCAGTACGCCAGCTTGGCGACGGTGCTCGACAACCTGATACATCGCCTGGAGATCCCTCCCCTCGTCGCCGCCCTCATCCAGTCGCCGAACCGCACCGTGGAGTACGGGGCCGACGAGCGCCACACCGTGTTCGTGGCCGACGAGCTCCTACCCGAGCTGGAGGGCACGCTCCCCCTCCTGGGTGAGCCGGCAGGGCGGGGCCTGCTCGGGGCGAGCTTCGGCGCTGTCGCCAGCCTCAATGCGGCCTGGGCCCGACCCGGCACCTTCGGCAAGCTGCTCCTGCAATCGGGATCGTTCGCCTTCACCGACATCGGCGACCACGATCTCGGTCCCGCATTCGATCCGGTGGTGGCGTTCGTGAATCGGTTCCGGGAGACGCCCCGTCGACCGGCCGACGAGATATTCCTGTCGGCTGGCATCTACGAGAAGCTCGTGTACTTCAATCGCTCATTGCTTCCTGCGCTCCAGGGGACGGGGGCTGCGGTTCGTCTCGTCGAGTCGCAGGACGGCCACAACTGGGAGAACTGGCGTGATCAGCTCAGGGTCGGGCTGACCTGGCTGTTCCCCGGGCCCCTCTGGATGGTCTACGAGTAGTCTGGGCGGATGACGAACGATGTCGCTCGGAGGATCGGTCTGTCGCTCGGGGCCGACATCTGCTGGCCGCAGTGCTTCGAGGACATCCTCGGCCGCTGGAACCCGTCGCTGCAGATCGGCGACGAGACGATTCGCTTCGATGTGGACCGGGTCACCATCGAGCCGTTCGACCTGCGGAAGCCGGTCGACTACGACGTCGTGATCGACCGCTTGACCCACTGGTACGCCAACACCCGAGAGTGGATCAAGAAGTCCATCCTGCTGGACGACCTGTACGTGTTCAACAACCCGTGGTCGGTCCAGTCGATGGAGAAGCAGACCACCTACTGCGCCATGATGCGGCTCGGGTTGCCGATCCCCGACACGTGGATGATCCCCCAGAAGGAGTACGAGGAGACGACCGACCTCGAACCGACGCTGCAGCGGTATGCGTCGATGTTCGATCTCCCGGCCATCGGTGACGCGCTCGGCTACCCGCTGTTCATGAAGCCCTACGACGGCGGGGGCTGGGTCGGCGTGTCGAGGGCGGACAACGCAGAGGACCTCGAGACGGCGTACGACGCGAGCGGCAAGTTCCTGATGCACATCCAGAAGGGCGTCGAGCCCTGGGACCACTTCGTGCGCTGCGTCGGGGTCGGCCCACAGGTGCGGGTCGTGGGCTACGACCCGGATGCGCCCCTCCACGCTCGCTACACCGACACGTTCGATCACCTGCCGGGCACGGACCTGCAGGCCCTCCGGGCGATGACGCTGACGATCAACACCTTCTTCGGGTGGGACTTCAACTCCTGCGAGTGCCTCGGCCAGGGCGGTGTCTGGCACCCGATCGACTTCGCCAATCCCTGCCCGGACTCCCAGGTCACCTCCCTGCACCGCCACTTCCCCTGGCTCGTGCTGGCCAAGCTGCGGTGGGCGCTGTTCTGCGCGGCCACGAATCGTCCGTTCCGGAAGAACCTGGACTGGCAGCCGTTCTTCGACATCGCAGACACCGACGGCGACCTCGGCCAGAAGCTGGAGGCCTACGGTCGCCTCGCCGAGCAGCACTTCGACACCGACGCGTTCGAGACGTTCTGCGACGATCATCTCGGCCCGCTCGACGAGGTCGCCTGGGAGTACTTCGGAACTCCTGAGGCCAGGGCCGTCGTGCGGGAGAAGGTGGCGGCGCTGTACCCCGATGGCGAGGTGGACGAGTTCACCGAGCGCTTCTGGGCCGCAATCCAGGCGTGGCGGGACGAGGAGTCATCGGCGGCCGTGCGGTGAGCCGCGTCGCACAGAGCTGGTACTCGGAGCGGGTGCAGCGCGAGGTCCAGGTGGTGCGATGGGGCGAGACGGGCGTCCCGGTGATCTGGTTCCCGACGGCCGGCGGCGACGCGGAGGAGGTCGAGCGCTGCCTGATGGTCGACGCGCTGGCCCCGCTCCTGGAGGCGGGGCGACTCAAGCTGTACTCGTTGGACTCCGTTCCCGGCCAGGTCTGGCTCACCGGGGGCAATCGACCGCCGTTCGCCACCGCGATCCAGAGCGCGTTCGATGCCTTCGTCGTCGAAGAGCTGATCCCCGCGGTCCATGCCGACTGCGGGGGGCGAGAGCTGGAGGTCATGGTCAGCGGCGCATCGATCGGGGCTTACAACGCCCTGGCCACCATCTGCCGCCATCCCGACCTCGTGTCGACGGCCATCTGCCTCTCCGGCACCTACGATCTGTCGAAATTCCTCGAGGGTGACATGGACGAGGACTGGTACCTGTCGTCGCCCCTCCACTTCGTGCCCAACCTCCCGGAGGGCCACGAGCACCTGAACCGCCTTCGGGAGCGCTTCATCCTGCTCGCCCACGGTGCCGGTCGGTGGGAGGACCCCGAGGAATCGTGGCGCGTGGCGGACTGCCTCGGGGCCCGAGCCGTGCCGAACCGGGTCGACGAGTGGGGACAGGAATGGGATCACGACTGGCCCACCTGGCGCGAGATGCTCCCCCAGTACCTCCACGCCTTGCTACCGTCCTGACCTGCGTGGCGCGACTCGCTCGGCCGACTCAGTGGGCCAGGGTCTCCTCGATCAGGAAGTCGATCACGGCGTGCAGTGCCTCGCTCTCGTCGGCCCCGTCGGCCATCGCCTGCTCGTAGGTGGAGACCTGGCGGTGGGCGCTGGTCCCGTCCTCGATGATCGAGCGGGCGCCTCGCAGCTCGTCGAGGCATCGTAGCTCCCGGGCCGCCGGTGCCAGCAGCTCGATGAGCTCGTCGAGCAGGTCCTTGAACGGCACCACCTCACCGAGGCCGAAGTCGATGAGGCCGGCGTCCGTGCCGTAGCGCTGGGCCCGCCAGCGGTTCTCCTCGACCAGCATCTTCGAGTAGCTCCGCCATCGCTGGTTCCGGCACTTGAGATCCCACAGCATCCACAGCACGCTCTGGAAGAGGGCGGCCAAGGTGGCCCCGTGGGCCGCGGTCGTGCACACGTCCGGGATCCGCATCTCCAGTGTGGGAAAGCGGGTGGACGGGCGGAGATCCCACCACAGCTTGCTGCTGTCCTCCATCACCCCGGCCCTGGCGAGCACGTCGACGTGGCGCGTGAACTCCTCCCACGAGTCGAACGCCTCGGGCAGCCCCGTCCTCGGCATCTCGTCGAACACCGAGAGCCGGTAGGACTTGAGACCGGTGTCGCGGCCCTGCCAGAAGGGCGACGACGTCGACAGCGCCAGGATGTGGGGCAGGAAGTAGGTGGCCTGGTGCATCAGGTCGATGCGCATCTCGTCGTCGTCGAGGCCGACGTGGACGTGCATCCCGCAGATCAGGAGGCGGCGGGCGACGGCCTGGTGATCCCTGGCCAGGTTGTCGTATCGCTCCTTGCGGGTCGGTAGCTGGGTCGACCAGCGGCCGAAGGGGTGGGTCGAGGCGGCGATGATGGCGATGCCGAACTCGCCGGCCAGCTCGGACAGCGCCGACCGCAACTCGACGATCTCGGCTGCTGCCTCCTGCACCGAGCCGCACTTGCGTGTTGCCACCTCGAGCTGTGACTGGAGGAACTCGGTGGTCAGGCGGCCCTCGCAGAGGGCCTCACCCCGCTCCATGAGCACCACCGGCGGCTCTGCGACCAGATCCCTGGAGGCACGATCCACCAGGAGGTACTCCTCCTCTATGCCGATCGTGAACGATGGGGCTGGACGCACTGCGACGACTCCGGCGTACTGTGTCGGTCCGGCAACAGTACCACTGCGGCCCCGTCCAACGCCCGCCCGGAGCCCTTGGCGCCAGGACCGACCGGTCGTCGTCGCTGGCCACGCGGGCGACGGGATCGGATGGGAGCGATCCGATCCCGTCGTCGGGGGATCTAGCTGAAGCGGATCGGGATGGCGGCGACGTCCCACACCGAGCCGTCGTCGCCGTTGGCGGTGGTCAGCACCAGGATGCCGGTGCCACGCAGGTCTTTCGGCCACTCGATGGTCTCGTCGAACGCCCCCAGGACACCATCGCCCCGGCCGGTGACGAAGCCCTCGGCAATGGGGTCTCGCTGCCCGCTGGCGTAGAGCCGGACATCGACATGACCCTCGAACGCTCGGGCCTCCCCGGCGAGGGCCATCGGGTTCGCCAGCAGCTGACCGGAGTCCGGCGTGTCGATCACGATGTTCTCGTTCTCGACGGCGATGACGGACCACGACCCGTCCGATCCCACCTGGCGGAGGAGGATCGTCGAGACCGGACCGGAGGCCTGCGGTCGGAGCTCGATCTCACCGGATCGGCTGTCCCCGGCCCTGAAGTCACCGAGCACCGGATCGTCGAAGCCGATGAAGTCCTCGGCGAAGCCCTGGGCGGCGGCCTCGGGCGTCTCGTAGACCGTTCCGCTCCCGGGAGCCGGCCACACCACCGCCTGGGTCGGATCCGTCGGGACGGTGACCTGGCCTGTGGTCGACGACCCCGTCGTCGTCGCCGTGGTCGACGAGCTGCTGGCCGTCGACTGGGTCGTGCTCTGGTCGGAGGTCGTCGGGCTGGCGGTGCTCGCCGTGGTCGGCTGGCTCGTGTCGGTGCTGGATGGCCCGATGGTGGCCGGTGCCTCGACGGTCGTGTCGGTCGGGTCCTGGCCGTCGTCGTTGTCGTCGCTGTTGACGAACAGGATGACGAGCAGGGCTATGAGGGCCACGGCCGCGCCGATCAGCAGGATGATGTAGATGTCCTGGCTCGACGGGCGGGGAGGGCGACGGGGTGGCGGGTCGTCCTGGTACTGGGTGGTGGGGATCTTCGTTGTCACAGGGTTTCTCTTCTCTGCTTCTGTTGTCGACGTCTCCTCGGCGTCGAGACCTGGTTGGGGGGCTCCACTCGCTCATGCGCCGACACGGACGGGTGGCTCTGGAGCCGTGACGGCCGTGCTGCCATGACCGCCGAGACGACGCAGCAACGCGCCGATCCGGCCGGTCGGCGGCGATGACCGGTGGATGATCTCGTCCCGGCCACGAGCCTCGACGTCGACCTCGAGGTGGTTGAACGGGTGGCGGCGGAGGGCCCGGAAGCTGATGATCTCGTCGGTCTCGGGGCTCGTCACGAGCGCCGTGCCGACGACGTCGATCGTTGCCGGGTCGCTGCCAACGACGGTCCAGGCCACGCTCAGGGCCGCTTCGAGCTGGCGGCACCGGTCGGCGACGCTGTCATAGCCGATCATGGAGACCGAGATGGCTACGGACTTGGTGCGCGGCGAGAGCTTCTCGAGCGTGACCGGGCTCCCCCCGAGCGCCTCGAGACCGTCCCCGTACAGCGTGGCGCTGAGATGGTCGCCCCCAGGATCGACGTGGACGAGCAGCTCCTGACGTCCGGTCTCCAGATCGACGAGCACCGCTGCAGCGCATGCCGTCGCCGTGTGCTTGGCCTCGGTGCCGGCGTAACGAGTCGTAGGGGTGAGCGAACCTTCCATCTTGACACTCTCGGACTGCACGTAACTCTGTGGACGTAACTCTGTGTACTGTACGATCGTACAGCTACGAAGATCACGCTACCACAAACCGTACGGACGTCAAGTCAGGGTGACGACACGGCTGCGGCCGGCGAGATCGATTGGGCCCCGTCCTTTCCCGCGCCGACATCGGGGCTACTGTGCCGCTGGTGAGCACATCATCGAATGAAGGCGAGCGCGCCGCGGCGCCGGGTCCTCTCTCGGGCGTGCAGGTCCTGGACCTGTCGTCGGTGATCATGGGACCGATGGCCACCCAGGCCCTCGGTGACCTCGGAGCCGACGTGATCATCATCGAGGACCGGTCCGGCGACACCAACCGGGCCATGGGGCCCGGTCCGCTGCCGGGGATGTCGGGAGTCTCGCTCAACCTGCTCCGCAACAAGCGCAGTGTCGGGCTCGATCTGAAGCACCCCGATGGTCGGGGCGCGTTCCTCCGACTGGCCGTACGGTCCGACGTCGTGGTGACGAACCTCCGACCAGGACCGCTCGGGCGCCTCGGGCTCACCTATGACGAGGTGCGAGCGGTCAGGCCGGATGTCGTGTTCTGCCAGGCCCACGGCTATCCGTCCGACAGCGACCGGGCCGATGCGCCGGCCTATGACGACATCATCCAATCGGCCAGCGCCATCGGCGACCTCTTCAGGCGCCAGGGCCACGAGCCCAACCTCCTCCCGACCCTCGTCGCAGACAAGGCGGTCGGCCTCACCATGGCCGTGGCCATCACTGCGGCGCTGTTCCACCGGTTGCGGACTGGTGAGGGCCAGCACATCGAGGTCCCCATGATCGATGTGATGCGGGCGTTCGTGCTCGTGGAGCACGGTGCCGGCGCCATACCCGAACCGCCGCTCGATACCGCCGGCTACCGGCGGATCCTCACCCCCGAGCGACGGCCCCAGCGGACGGCGGACGGGTGGATCAACGTGCTGCCCTACACCGAGGCCCACTACCACTCGCTGTTCCAGCTGGGCGACCGCGAGGATCTCCTCGACGACTCCCGCATCGCGACCCGAGAGACCCGTATCGCCAACAGCGACAGCCTGTACCGGGACGTGGCAGCCATCATCCGGACCCGGACGACCGAGGAGTGGCTGGACGAGTGCCAGCGGGTGGGCATCCCGGCCACCGGGGCCGTATCGCTCGATGAGCTCGTCGAGGACCTGCCGCTGGCCCAGCACCCGGTGGCAGGCCGCTACAGGGTCATACCTCCGCCGGTCCGCTACTCGGCCACCCCGGCCACGGTCAGGAGCCCGGCGCCGACCCTCGGTCAGGACGGCAGGGAGGTCCTGGCCGGAGCCGGCTACAGCAGAGCCGAGATCGAGCGGCTGGAGACCGACGGCGTCCTGTTCCGAGCATGATCGCCCCTCCCCCGGCCGCCAAGGGCGACCCAGGTGCCGGTCGATCAGACTCTAAGCTTCAACAGTGAACGTCGGCCCGTCGCCAGTATGCGCCCTCGCCCTCTCCTTCACGGTCGCGCTGTCGGCCTGTGGCGGTGCCGACCCCTCCCCCGCCGCGGACGAAGCCGGCGCGATCTCGCCAGGGACCGACGACCCGTCGGCGGCCGCCAGCGACGCCGGGACGACGGGCCGGAGCGCCGGGTCCGAGTCCGAGCAAGAGGTCGACCCGACCACCTCCGCTCCGGAGCCGGTCACCGTCGAGGGCAGCGTGATCTCCGCGGTCGACGGTCAGGCGTTGGCCGGGGCCACGGTGACCGCCGGAGGTCAGCCGACCGTGACCGACGGCGACGGGAGGTTCGTGCTGACCGCCGTCGAGGCGGAGGAGCCGGTCACGGCCCGGCGACCGGCCTGGCGCGCCGCAACGGTCGCGCAGCCGACCGACGGCGAGCCGGTCGTCCTGGAGCTCGAGCCGATCGTCGTTCGTGGCCTGCGGGTCTCCCGCTATGCCGCAGCCGACCCCGAGAGGTTCGATCGGCTGCTCGAGCTCGCGGACGAGACGGCGGTGAATGCCCTCGTCTTCGACACCAAGGACGAGACCGACACCGTGCTCTACGAGACCGGCGTGTCGTACGCCCATGAGATCGGTGCCGTCGAGCCCGTGTACGATCCCGCCGCACTGCTGGCACAGGCCAGAGCGCACGATCTCTACGCCATCACCCGCATCGTCACGTTCGAGGACACGACGTGGGCCAGGGCCGATGCGGAGGCGAAGCTCGCCGGCGCCTGGGTCGATGCCGCCGACCGCCAGAACTGGTCCTACCCCCTCGATCTGGCGGTCGAGGCCTGCCGCCTCGGCTTCGACGAGGTCCAGTTCGACTACGTGCGCTTTCCCGCCGGGCGGACCGCGATCAGCGCCAGGGCCCTGATCCCGCCCACATCCGAAGAACGGGCCGCCACCATCGGTGAGTTCCTGAGCGAGGCCCGATCCTTGCTCCATGCGGAGGGCTGCGGCGTCTCCGCTGCGGTCTTCGGCATCGTCATGTCGAGCGAGACCGATGAAGGCATCGGCCAGACCCCGGAGGCGGTCTCGGCTTCGGTCGACGCCATCAGCCCGATGCTCTACCCCAGCCACTACGACCGGGGTTGGCTCGGCTTCAGCGACCCGAACGACCACCCGGGCCCGGTCATCGCCCACGCCCTCGACCTCGGTGGCCCGCGGATGAGCCCCGATACCCTGCTACGACCCTGGCTGCAGGGGTTCTACTACGGGGCCGACAACATCAAGGCGCAGATAGACGAAGCGGAGGCCAGAGGAGCGGGATGGATCATATGGAACGCATCGGGAGAGTATCGGCGGGACTGGCTGCCATCGCCCTAGCCGTGGTGGCTGCGGGCTGCGTCGCCGGTGACGAGACGACAGCCTCGCTGGCCGACGAGTCCGAGGCGGGCTCCCTGCCGTCGATCACCCGACCCGCTGAGACCGAGACCAGCGGTTCGCCCACCAGCGCCGACGGTGGCGACTCGGCGACCGGCTCGAGCGCTGCGTCGAGCACGTCGACCACGGAACCGCCGACGCCGCTCCAGGGCCTGGCCGCCGAGCTCGTGGCCGATGGCTTCGATCAACCGATCCTCGTGACCGGCGCGCCGGGCACCTCGGCGCTGTTCGTGGTCGAGCGGGAGGGGGTGATCCGGATCGTGGAGGACGGTGTCGTCGCTGACGAGCCGTTCCTCGACCTCCGACAGGAGCTGCTCTCGTCCAGCATCGAGCAGGGCCTGCTCGGGCTGGCGTTCCATCCGGACTACGCATCGACGGGTCGGTTCTTCGCCTACTGGACCGATCGGGACGGCGACAGCCGGCTCGGCGAGTTCCACGCTCCGGAGCCGACCTTGGCCGACGCCGCCAGCCTGCAGGTGCTGCTCGAGGTCGACCAGCCGGCGGAGCGGCACAACGCCGGCATGCTCCAGTTCGGGCCCGACGGCCTCCTCTATGTCGCGTTGGGCGACGGCGGCAGCGGTGGCGGCACGGCTCAGGACACCTCGAATCTCCTCGGCTCGGTGCTCCGGCTCGACGTGGACAGCGCCGAGCCGTACGCCATCCCTGCCGGCAACCCCTTCGGGGACGAGATCTGGGTCTATGGCCTGCGGAACCCGTGGCGGTTCTCCATCGATCCGCTCGACGAGGTGATGTACATCGGCGATGTCGGCCAGGACGGCTTCGAGGAGATCAACGTCGTCGGACTCGACGGTGCCGGCACCAACTTCGGGTGGTTCGAGATGGAGGGCGACCGGTGCTTCCAGTCCGGTTGCGACCAGGACGGCTTGACCATCCCCGCCTTGCAGTACACCCACGACGAGGGGTGCTCGGTCACCGGGGGCTGGGTCTACCGCGGGCGGGCCATCCCCGAGTTCAACGGGCACTATTTCTATGCGGACTGGTGCAAGAGCTTCGTCAGGAGCTTCCGACTGGCCAACGGCAGGGTGGTCGACCAGTTCGATTGGACGACCGAGCTCTCAGAGCTCGATCAGGTCACCAGTTTCGGGCTCGACAACGACGCCGAGCTGTACGCCGTGAACTGGCAGGGTCAGCTGTTCAAGATCGTGCCCGTCCGCTGAGCTCCGGCTGACGGCGGACACCACGCTACTGTCCTGGACATGCCCCGGATGTCCCAGGCGTCGCAGGACGAGTTCCTGGCCGAGCCCCACGTCGGGGTCGTGGCGACGCTGCGCCGGGACGGCCGACCCTATACCGTGCCCGTCTGGCACCTGTGGGACGGGACCCACGTCTGGCTCACCGGGACCGAATCGCGGGTCTGGTGCCGGCAGCTCATGGCAGATCCTCGGTTGTCGCTGTGCATCGAGGCGTTGGAGCCGGTCCCCGGCCATGTCGACATCGACGGCACGGCCGAGGTGCTCCGCCCTCCGGACTTCGACATCTGGCCGATCAGCCGTCGGCTGGCCGAGAAGTACGTGGGTCGTGGCGACCCGGCGAACAGCGAGGCCGTCGAGGCCTTCGTGGCGAACATGATGACCGAGCCCCGATTGCTGATCCGCATCACCCCCGAGGTCTGGCGGGCGATCGACATGCGGGTCTACGAGGGCAAGCGGGCCGATCGGGAGCACCAGGCGCGCCGCTCGGGCCAGCGACCGCTCAGGCCGTGAGGCGCACCGTGGAGCCGCGATGCTCTGCCGGGACCCGGTCGTGGTCGAGCCGCCACGCGGCCGGCCGCTCGCCGACCACGCTGATCCGATGACCGCGGCGCTCGTGGGGCCAGTAGTCCCACAGGGCGTGATGGAGCACGCAGCGGTTGTCCCAGATCGCCACTGCGTTGCGGGTCCAGGCGAACCGGCACTGGAAGTCGACCCGCTCGCTGTGATCGAGCAGGAAGGCCAGCAACGCCTTTCCCTCCTCCTTCGGCAGGTCGTTCATGTACTCGGTGAACTCGCGGTTGACATAGAGCGCCGGCCTTCCGCTGTCGGGATGGCGCCTGACGACCGGGTGGTCGACCGCAGGCCAGGTCGCACCGGGGTCCACGGTCTCGACCCGGAACAGCTTTCGGTAGGAGTCCTCGCCGGAGTGGTGGGCGGTCAGCCCGTCGAGGAATCGCTTCATCCGGTCCGAGAGCGACTCGTAGGCCGCGTACATGCCGGAGAAGAGCGTGTCGCCACCGACCGGGGGCACGTCGTGCAGCTGGAGGATGGACGCCTGGGGTGGCCGCTCGTCGCAGGAGACGTCGGAGTGCCAGCGGTTGCCCGCCGCCACTCTGCTGTCGGCCGTGGTGTGCATCCTCAGCAGGCCCCGGGACCCGCCACCGTCTGGGCTGGGGGCCAGTCGCTCGAACGGGTGCACGTGGACCTCGCCGAACCGCCTGGCGAGCGCCAGGTGCTGGTCGACGGACAGCGCCGCCTGGTCGCGGAAGAAGATGACCGAGTGGTCGACGAAGGCATCGAAGACGGTGGCGAACTGCTCCTCGTCCAGTGCCGAGAGGTCGACGCCGGCGATCTCGGCCCCCAGTGTCGGGGTCAACGGGGTCACGTCGATGGCCATCGCAGCGCTCCTGATCTTGCCGTCGTTGCCGCCATCGCAGCTTCGCACCCACCCGCCCGGCCTGCCAGTCGACCTCATCGACCGCTCCGGGGCGGCCCGCCGGTCAGGGCGCTCTCGGTAGGTGTGGGCGCCTTTGCACCGCCACCGGTGGTGGCGCACACTGTCGTGGAGCCGTCGAGCCGAACGGGAGGGCTTGTGGACTACGAGCAGATCGAGGTCGAGGATCGTGGGCTGGTGCGGCTGATCACGCTGTCCCGCCCCGAGCGCCTCAATGCCTGGACCCGGCGGATGAGCAGCGAGATGGTGGCGGCGATCGACGAGGGCAACGAATCCGACGGGATCGGGGCG
>JAHELU010000089.1 GCA_024644005.1 Acidimicrobiales bacterium
TACCGCCGGGAGTCCCAGGTCGAGCACCGGGGCGAGATCGCCGTTCGTGGTTCGATCGTCGACGTATTCCCCTCCACCGCCGAGGGTCCATACCGCATCGATCTGTGGGGCGACGAGGTCGATCGCCTCTGCGAGTTCACCATCAACGACCAGCGATCCACCGTCGACCGGGCCGAGATCGAGATCTTCCCCTGCCGGGAGCTGCTGGTCACCGACGACATCAGGGAACGGGCCGAGCAGCTCCGGGCCGCCGAGCCCTGGGGGGCCGAGCAGTGGCAGCGCCTCGCGGACGGGCAGCTGTTCGAGGGCATGGAGTCGTGGCTGCCCTGGTTGACCGAGGACGAGCGGGTCCTGACCGATCTGCTGTCCGCCGATGCGATGGTGGTCCTGGTCGAGCCTCGCCGCATGCGGGACCGGGGCGCCGATCTGCTGGCCGAGGAAGCCGATCTCGCAGCCAGCCTGGCCAGGACCTGGGGTGCGGCCGGCGACGGCACCGCCGACGACACCGCCGATGACCGGGACCGGGTCTTCCCCCGCCTGCACCTGCCCTTCGATCGGCTGCTGGCCAAGACCTCCGTGCCGGCCGTCACGGTCTCCTCGGTCCCTGAGAGCCCGGACGTCGCCGTCCTGGCGGCGTCGGGGTGGGAACCCCCCGGTGAGGGCCTGTCGGCCCGGCTGAACCAGCTCGTCGCGGAGAGGGCCACCGTGGTCGTCACCGCGGATGGTGCCGGCTCGGCTGCCAGGATCGTCGAGGCCCTGGCCGACTGGGGGATCGATCCCACCGACCACGGCTCGGTCGCGCCAGAGGTGTTCTCCGCCGGGGCCCACATCGTGGTGGCTCCGCTCGAGCGCGGCTTCGTTCTCCCCGAGGTGGGGATCGCCGTGCTGACGGAAGCCGATCTGACCGGTCGCCGCCGAGCCCACCGCAAGGCCCGGCCCCGGAAGCGGCAGAGCGAGGGATTCTTCGACGACCTGAACGTCGGCAACTACGTGGTTCACCACCAGCACGGCGTCGGCCGGTTCGCCGGCATGGTGAAGCGGTCCATCGGGGGCCACGAGCGCGACTACCTGCTGCTCGAGTACAAGGGCGACGACAAGCTGTACCTGCCGTCGGACCAGATCGACCTCATCCGCCGCTTCACCGGGGGCGACCAGCCGACATTGCACCGGCTCGGGGGATCCGATTTCGCCAAGACGAAGTCCAGGGTTCGCTCGGCCGTGGCCGAGATCGCCCAGGAGCTGGTGGTGCTCTACCAGAAGCGGATCACCACCGCGGGCCACCGCTACGGGCCGGACACGCCCTGGCAGGCCGAGGTCGAGGCGGCCTTCCCCTACGAGCTGACCCCCGATCAGGCCGAAGCGATCGTGGCGGTGAAGGACGACATGGAGCAACCGACGCCGATGGACCGGCTGGTGGTCGGTGACGTCGGTTTCGGCAAGACCGAGATCGCCCTCAGGGCGGTGTTCAAGGCCGTCCAGGACGGGAAGCAGGCGGCCGTCTTGGTGCCGACGACCCTGCTCGCGCAGCAGCACTACCAGACCTTCGCGGACCGGCTCGCCCCCTATCCGATCCGGGTCGAGGTGCTCAGCCGCTTCCTGACACCGGCCCAGACACGCACGGTCGTCGAGGCAACGGCAGCCGGTGAGGTCGACGTCCTGATCGGGACCCATCGCATCCTCTCCGAGGACATCTCGTTCCGCGAGCTCGGCCTCGTGGTGGTCGACGAGGAGCAGCGCTTCGGCGTGGCCCAGAAGGAGGCGCTCAAGGGCTTCATCGGCTCGGGCCGGACCGGTGGGACCGGCGCTTCGAGCCGCCCGAGCGAGGGGCGGGTCGCTGTCGACGTCCTGACCCTCACGGCCACCCCGATTCCACGGACCCTCGAGATGAGCCTGACCGGCATACGGGACCTGTCGCTGCTCAACACCCCGCCCGCGGACCGTCAGCCGATCATGACCTATGTCGGCGAGTACGACGAACGGGCGGCGGCCGAGGCCATCCGCCGGGAGCTGCTGCGGGAGGGACAGGTCTTCTTCGTCCACAACCGGGTCCAGAGCATCGACAAGACGGCCAACGACCTCCGCAACCTGGTGCCGGAGGCCAGGATCGCCGTCGCCCACGGCCAGATGGACGAAGGATCGCTGGAGAAGACCGTGCTGGACTTCTGGGACGGCGAGTACGACGTGCTGGTCTGCACCACGATCATCGAGTCCGGGATCGACATGCCGACCGTCAACACCCTCGTGGTGGATCGGGCGGAGATCCTGGGCCTCGGTCAGCTCCACCAGCTGCGGGGTCGGGTCGGTCGATCGGGTCAGCGGGCCTACGCCTACCTGTTCACGAGGCCGGATGCTGCGCTGTCGGAGGAGGCCTACGAGCGGCTCAAGACCATCGGTGAGGCCACCGACCTCGGTTCCGGCTTCCAGATCGCCATGCGGGACCTCGAGATCCGGGGTGCCGGCAACCTGCTCGGCACCGGCCAGTCCGGTCACATCGCCGCCGTCGGCTACGACCTCTACTGCCAGATGGTGGTCGAGGCGGTGGCCGAGCTCAACGGCACGCCGATCGAGGAGCCTGCGGACGTCCAGATCGACCTGCCGGTCGATGCCAACCTGCCGCCGGACTACGTGGCGGGTGAGACCCAGCGGCTCGAGGCCTATCGCAAGCTGGCCGCGGTCTCCACGGTCGAAGCGGTCGAGCGGATCCGCCAGGAGTGGCAGGACCGCTACGGGCCCGTCCCCGAGGTGGCCGAGCGGCTGCTGGAGGTGGCCCGGCTCCGGGCCCACTGTGCCCGGGTCGGCGTGACCGAGCTGGTGGTGGTCAGCGGTCCCGGATTCGGCGGCCCGGAGTACGTCGCCAAGCTCGGCCCGGTGACGCTGAAGGTCAGCGAGGAGGTCCGGTTCGCCCGGCTGTTCCCCAACGGCGTCTGGAAGCCGAACGAGTACCCGAACGGGGGCCAGCTCCAGGTGGGCATCATGAAGAAGCGGAACCTGGTGTCCGACCTGGTGCTCTTCTTCGAGACGATGTTCCCGGACGACCAGGACTCCCGGTCGAGCTCGCCGGCTCGGGCCGGCGCGGTGGCCTGACCGGCTCGACCTCCCGGCGTTTTGGTCGCTCGGCACCCGTCGGCCATAGTTTGGGGGTCGAACCCGGAGGTAACCGCATCATGTCCGTCACCGGAGAACAGCCCGTCCACCTGCCCGGCACCCCGATCGACTGGAACGCCCTGGTGGCCGACCTGAACCGGTTGCTGCGGCTGCGGACGACCCCGATCGGCATGAAGCTGTTCACCTCGACGGCCGAGATGGAGGCGGTGCCGAGGATTCGCCGACCGGCGGACATCCACACCACCGATCAGATCGTCGGTATGGCGGCACGGCTCAACTGGACCGTCGGCATCACGAACGACGACCTCGTCGGCGCCCAGTGCGGGGCGGTGATCGGGCTCCACCCGCAGGACGAGAAGTGGTTGTCCGGGGAGCACATGGCGGGTGTCTGGTTCGAGACGGTCGAGGACTCCTCCACCCACCAGCACGCCATGCACACCGTGCCGTTCGGGACCTACGAGGCGATGGCCGTCTCGCCGCTCGTGACCGGTCGACTCGATCCGCCCGACATCTGCCTCATCTACGCCACCCCGGCCCAGATGATCCTGCTCATCAACGGACTGCAGTGGTCCGGCTACGAGAACTTCGAGTGGGGCTGCGTCGGCGAGTCGGCCTGCGCCGACTCTTGGGGCCGGGCGCTGACCCTCAAGGAGCCGAGCGTCTCCATTCCGTGCTTCGCCGAGCGTCGCTACGGTGGCGTCCAGGATGACGAGCTGTTGATGGCCACGCCGCCCGAGTACCTGCCGAAGGCGGTCGCCGGCCTCGAAGCGCTGTCCCGCAACGGGCTGCGCTACCCGATCCCGCCGTACGGGATCCAGACCGACGCGAAGGCCGGTCTCGGCGCATCCTACGACTGAGTAAAGAGATCCGCCGGTAGGCGGATCGACCCGGTGTACAGCGCAGAAATCTCGGCTCGTAGAGCCGAGATCCCACCGTGGCGAAGCGAGCGACCTCGCCTACTCGCTGAGGTCACAAGGCAGAACTGGTGGCAGAACTGGAGCGTGGCCCGATCACCACCAAGACCGGGCCACGCGGGCTTCCCCAGAGGGGAGCCAGGTAGCTCAGCGAGCGATGCTGCTGAGCTCCTTCGACACGAGTGTGGCGTATCGGCGATGGGCCGCTCGGGTACACCTGGTGGGTAGTGTTCATCACGGCCACCAGCCGGTGCTGCCGCAGGTGAAACGATCGGACAGGGGTTGGAACGGGCTTGGACGATGTGAGCGAGCCGATCGAAGTGGTGCTGTTCGACATGGGCGGCGTCATCGTCGAGCTCGGCCCGCTCGACGAGCTGCTGGGCGCCGAGGGCACCAGGGCGGATGAGTTCTGGCCCCGGTGGTTGGCCAGCCCCGCAGTGCGGGCCCTCGAGAGCGGTCGGTGCTCGGTCGAGCGGTTCGCCGAGGATCTCGTCGAGGAGCTGGCGCTCGACCTGAGCCCGGCCGAGGTCGTCGACCGGTTCGCCGCGTTCCCCCGCGGGCTCTACCCCGGCGCGGTCGACATGGTGACCTCACTGGTCGACGGCATCGCCTCCGGCGTGCTGAGCAACACCAACGAGCTGCACTGGAACCATCAGATCGACGCCGACACGATCCAGGAGCTGTTCCACCACCGCTACCTCTCGTACCGGCTGGGGCTCACGAAGCCCGACCGGGCGATGTTCGATCACGTGATCGAGGATCTCGGTCGGCCGGCCCGGCGCATCCTGTTCATCGATGACAATCGGATCAATGTCGACGGCGCACGGGCAGCCGGGATGCGGGCGGAACTGGCGAAGGGACCCGCTGCCGCCACCGCCGTGCTGCAACGATACGACCTCGTCAGCTCACGCTGAGGCTGTTTCCCGGGCGTCAGCCCCTGCTGAGGCTGTTTCCCGGGCGTCAGCTCCTGCTGAGGCTGTTTCCCGGGCGTCAGCTCCTGCTGAGGCTGTTTCCCGGGCGTCAGCTCCTGCTGACGCTGTTTCCCGGGCGTCAGCCCCTGCTGACGCTCTCGAACACGAAGGTGCGGCGGCCGAGGGCCACGGTGTCGCCCGAGCTCAGCTCGACCAGATGACCCGGGGCCAGCTGATTCCACCGCTCGAAGGTCTGATCCCAGACGTAGGTGCCGTTCGTCGATCCCAGATCGAGCAGCTGCACCATCCAGTCCTCGAGTCGCAGCTCGGCATGGGTTCGGGACAGCGTCTCGTTGTTCTCGGAGAGAACCAGCAGCTGGGCGTTCGATCCCTCGGCGGGGACCGGCTCACGGCCGATCACGTAGGAACGGTCGAGCCCGAACGTCGAGCCGTCGTCGAACACGATGAACCCGAGTGTCGGGCGCGGTCCCGTCACCAGGTCGTGGGGCAGGTGCAGCATCGAGATCCCGCACACCATGCAGTAGGCGGCACGGGGGTTGTTGAAGTGCTGCCGTGAGCAGAGGATGCCCTGCACCTCCACCCGGCCCGCGTCCAGCTCACCCCTGCTCAGCTCGCCGGTCTTCGCCTCCTCCGCCAGCGGCAGCGGCGTCACGTCGTTCGGGGGCCGGGCGTCGAGCAACACCACCGACCGGAAGGGAACCGACATGGCGGCCGGATCGAGCGCCGGCCTGGCCCGCTCGGCCTGGGGGACCGGGGCTGGGTCCCGGGGCTCCTCCGCGCCGTCGAACCGGCCGGAGCGGACACCGGGTGGGCTCTGCTCGGCCGCCGGCCGCTCCGGGTCGATCGTCGGCTCTTCGGCCGGGTCGGGGGTCGGCCGGTCTGGCTCCGCCGGGGGGGTCGGGACTTGCGGGGCCACCGCCTTGGCCGCCGGCGGAACCGGTTTGCCGTTGGCGGGTGCCGCCGGCGCGGCAGCGGCGATCCTGATCAGCGTCAGGCCGGCCCCGGGGGCGATCCCCCTCCTGAGATCGTACGGCGCCACCGGTTCGGCAGCCTTCGACAGGCCGGCGGCCCGGATGGTCAGCCGATGGGCCGCCTGGGGAAGCTGCTGGCGGACGGGTCCTCTGAGGCCGTCGAGGGTCTCCTGACCGTCGACCAGCACCTCGACGGGTCCGAACGCCATGGCCAGGGGACCGCCGGTTGCCTCGACCAGCATGGCCACCGACTTGAGCCGACCCTCGGTCAGCATCTGGTTGATGGCGCTCACCAGTTGCGGGGCCTCGGGTTCCGGTCCGAGATCGTGGAACATCTGGTCGACGATGGCGTCGTGGGCGGAGTCACTCGGAACGACGAGGGCGATGTCGGGCCATCGGGCCACGACGCCGAGGCCTCGATGGATCTGGCCGGCTCTGAGATCGAGATCGGTCATGTCGCCGCCTTCTCCGACTGGTGGTCGGCCTCGGCCGCTATCTCACCGGCGACCGACAGGGCGGTGGCCGGCCGATCGGCCGGATCGGCGGCGACCGCCGACTCGATGATCCGGCGCTCGGGGTTCCTGAGCGCATCGCCGAGGACCGGCCGCTCGTTGAGGATGTGTCGCAGCGCCGCCACCAGCGAGTCCGTCGGCAGGTCGGGATACAGCGACAGGCCGGTCAACGCCTTGTGCAGTGTGGCGCCGAGGGCCCAGATGTCGCTGGCTCTCGACGCCTGCTGACCCTGGATCAGCTCCGGCGACAGGTATTCGATCGCATTGACCTTGCTGGCCCCGGTGATGGTCTGGCCCGGGCTCAGCAGCTGAGACAGCCCGACGTCGCCGAGCTTCGGACCCGGTTCGCCCAGCAGGACGTTGCCCGGTCGGATCGAGCGGTGGGGGATGCCGACCTCGTGGAGGGCGTGCGCCCCGAGGGCCGCACCGGCCAGGGATCGCAGCACGTCGACCCGCGACAGCGGCCGGGCCGGCTGAGCCAGCGATCCGGCCTCGAGGTACTCGCCTGCTATGTAGAGGAGGCTGCCCTGCTGACCGAGATCGTAGAGGCGCACCAGGTTCGGTGAGTCGATCGAGGCATAGAGTCGCAGATGGTCGGTGAGCCGGGCGAAATCGGCATCGGACGCAGCGTAGGTGAGCGTCTTCAACGCCACCACGGTGTCAGGTACCTCGAGCCGGGCCGGGGTCTTGGCCAGCCAGAACTGGCCCTGGCTGCCCTCGCCAAGCGGCTGGATGATCTCGTAGTCGGCGATCTGCTGCATCGATGGTCCTCGCTTGCACCAGAACCCTACTGGCTCGCGACTACCGAACGGCTGCCGTCCCCCCCAGTCACGTTCCCCAGGGCGAGCCTCGGCTGCGGTCGCGACCCGTCAGCGCCGCTACCGGCCGACCCACCGGGATCGACGGTCCGGCAACGCCGGTTTCCGACTGCGGTAGATTGCAGGTCGATCATGGATCCCGAAGACCAGCTCGCCCTCCTGGCCGAGCACGCACCGATCATTCGGTTCGACAGCCGCGAGCTCTTCTTCCCCACGGCGGTCGACGGCTACCTGACCGCCAGTGCGCTGATGGCCGACGAGACCGTGCTCGTACCGCCCGGAGAGCTGGATGAGGGCCAGCTCGATCACCGTCTCCCGGTCGACAGCTACGTGCAGTTCGTCTCGGACCTCGAGCGTCGCTCGGTGGTGCGGGCAGAGGCCAGGCGGTTGGCCAGGAAGCTCCTCGGTCCGAGACTCGGTCGAGTGGGCCTGTTCGGCCGGGTCCTCGACGCCCTCTTCCTGTTCAGCGTGTTCTTCCGGCCGACCACGCCGAGGCTGACCACGGCCGCCGCGGCGCTGAAGGCGGAACGACTGGCGCTGCACCGGCAACCCGTGGTGTACGGCCGGACGGTCGAGGTGGCCGGATGGCTCGTGCTCCACTACGCCTACTTCTACGTGATGAACGACTGGCGCAGCAGCTACCGGGGGCTCAACGACCACGAAGCCGACTGGGAGCAGGCCTGGATCATGTGCGACCCGAACGACCGGCGGCCGATCTGGGTGGCGGCATCGAGCCACGATCACGACGGCTCCGACCTCCGCCGTCACTGGAACGATGCTGAGTGCCGGCGGATCGGGGACCGTCCGGTCCTGTTCGCCGGGGCCGGCTCCCACGCCCTCTACTTCCGGGCCGGCGACTACGTGACCAGGATCGACGTCGCCGGGCTCCGATGGCTGCTGCGGCTCCAGCGGTGGATCAGGCGGGCCCTTCGGATCCGGGATCAGGCGGCGGAACGAGGCCTCGGTCCGGCCCTCGGTGTGCCGTTCATCGACGCCGCCACCGGTGACGGTCGGGAGATCGCCGATTGGGACGTGCAGCTCCTCGACGAGCGCCGTTCCTGCTTCGGCAGCTTCCGGGGGCTGTGGGGACTCGACACCGGCGACCCGACGAACGGTGAGCGGGGACCGTCGGGTCCGAAGTTCGACCGCGCCGGCGAGATTCGCCGGTCATGGGCGGACCCGGTCGGGTTCTCCGGCCTGCACGGATCCAGCCCACCCTCGCTGGCTCCGCCCGAGGCCGGGCAACACAACGTCGACAGGACCCTGCGCTATCTCGACGAGGAGATCCTCCGGACGTTCCGTCTGTTGCCCCTCGTCCAGCAGGCCGCAGCGCCGTCGGAGTTCCTCGAGGAGTCCGACCGGCTCAGCGACCTGCTACGTCAGCGGGTCGAGCTGCAGGATCAGCGACACCGGATGGAGCTGGGGGAGCGGCCGGAGCTGGACATCCGAGCCCACCTCGGCAATCCCGCCATCCCGCTCGATCCGCCGAAGGAAGCGGGCTGGATCCTGGCGGTGTGGGCCACGATCAGCGTGCCGCTGCTCCTGCTGTCGGTGGCAGCCCTGTTCCTGTTCGATGGACTGGCCGTCTCGACCCTGCTGCTGGCCACCGCCGCAGCGTTCTCCATCCTCGAACAGCTCGTGCGCCGCCACTTCCAGGCCGTGCTCAGATTGCTCGCCAGCTACCTCGCCGTCGGTGTGCTCTTCGTGGTGATCGGCGCCATCTTCTCCGGTGTGCTCACCGTCAGCCTGCTGGCGATCGGTGGTGCCGTCACCGTTGCGGCGGCACTGCTCTTCGTGGCCAACCTCGGTGAGCTGACCGCCGTCCAACGCCGGGCCGACGCTGCGACCGACGTCGATCGGGATCGTCCCGACCCCGGTCCGGACGCCAAGAGCCCCCCGGCGCGCCGCGATCAGCAGCTCCCCGAGGAGGACGTGAGACCTCGCTGACGTCGTGACCCGAAGGCATCGATCAGCCGTCGACCCGCCTCGGTCAGGACCTCGTCCCGCTTGGCGAAGCAGAAGCGAATCAGCCGAGCGCCGTCGCTGGGGTCCTCATAGAACACCGAGCTCGGTACCGCCACGACGCCGGCCAGCGCGGGGAGGCGCAGGCAGAAGTCCAGGCCGTCGGTCAACCCGAGCGGCGAGATGTCGGCGGTCGCGAAGTAGGTGCCCTCGGGGACCGCGACGTCGAAGCCTGCCTCGGTGAGCATGGCGCACAGCAGGTCCCGTTTCGACCGCAGCGTGTCGGTGAAGCGGTCGAAGTAGTCATCGCCCAGCCGCAGCCCGGTGGCGATCGCCGGTTGGAACGGCGCTCCGTTCACGAAGGTCAGGAACTGCTTGGCGGTCCTGACCGCGGCGACGACCTCGGCCGGTCCAGTGGCCCAGCCGATCTTCCAACCCGTGAACGAGAAGCTCTTGCCTCCTGACGACACGGTGAGGGTCCGCTCCGCCATGCCGGGGTAGGTGGCCAGTGGCCGATGGGTGCCCTCGAAGACGAGGTGCTCGTACACCTCGTCCGTCACCGCCAGGACGTCGTGGTGGCGACACAGCTCGGCGATGAGGCGCAGCTCCTCGTCGCGGAAGACCTTGCCGGTCGGATTGTGCGGTGTGTTGAGCAGCAGCAGCCGGGTCTTCGGGGTGAAGGCGTCCGCCAGATCGTCGCGATCGAAGGTGAAGGCGTTGCCGTCGGCGTCGGGGGCTGGCGGGCGCAGCAGCACGGACCGCTGCCGGGCCCCGGCCATGGCGATGCCGGCCGGGTAGGAGTCATAGGTCGGGTCGAACACCACCACCTCGTCGCCGATCTCGCACAGGGCCAACATCGCAGCGGCAAGCGCTTCGGTGGCCCCGGCCGTCACCAGCACCTCCGTTGCCGGATCGACCGTGAGGTTCCAGAACCGGGCTTGGTGCTCGGCGACGGCCCGGCGGAGGTCTTCGATCCCGGGCCCTGGCGGGTACTGGTTGCGACCGCTGCGGATCGCCTCGATCGCGGCCTCGCTCACCTCCGCAGGACCGTCGGTGTCCGGGAACCCCTGGCCGAGGTTGATGGCCCCGGTCTCGGCCGCCAGGGCCGACATCTCGGCGAAGATCGTGGTTCCGAAGCCCTGGAGCCTGGCGTTGAGATACGGGAGGCGGGTCATGGGGCCAACCTACTGCAAGCCTCGTGTCGTGGAGCCGCTGCTGGCGGGCGTGCCGGGCCATGGGACCGGCCGAATGTCCAATCTGGGATGTGCATGTCGTGGTAGATGTCGAAAAGATGGCATGCCGTCGCGAAACTGAGACGCAAGCTACGTGGCTCGGTATTCGTCCAGCTACGGTATGGGTGTACATACCGTTAAGAGGGGCCAAACCGGGCTCGAAGCGAGCGCCGGCCTCCTGACCGCAACATCGGCCCCGCATCCATAGGGGATCACGTGACAGACACAGTTGATCGCGTCGACGAGAGCATGCTGGATCACGTGGTGATCCGTTTCGCCGGGGACTCCGGCGACGGCATGCAGCTCACCGGAGATCGGTTCACGTCGGCCAGCGCTCTCGCCGGAAACGACCTCGCAACCCTGCCGGAGTTCCCGGCGGAGATACGAGCCCCTCAGGGCACGCTCGCCGGGGTCTCGGCGTTCCAGGTCCACATATCGGACCACGACATCCACACGCCGGGTGACGCCCCGGACGTGCTCGTGGCCATGAATCCGGCGGCGCTGCGGAGCGACCTGCACCGGCTGCGCTCCGGCGGGACCCTCATCCTCAACGATGACGCATTCGACGAGCGCAACCTCGAAAAGGCCGGCTACGAGGCCGACCCCCGGACGGACGGCTCGCTCGACGACTACGTCGTCCATCGCGTGGCCATGACCCAGCTCACGCTCGATGCGACGGCTGATCTGGAGGTGAAGAAGCGGGACGCCGAGCGCTCGAAGAACTTCTTCGCACTCGGCCTCATCAGCTGGATGTACTCGCGGCCGACCGAACCGACGCTGGCCTGGATCCAGGAGAAGTTCGGCAAGCTCGAGGCCGTCGTCGCGGCCAACACCGCAGCCTTCAAGGCCGGTCACGCGTTCGGCGAGACCGCCGAGATGTTCGGCTCGCCGTTCAAGGTGGCCGCCGCCCCCCAGCGGCCGGGTCTCTACACCAACATCACCGGCAACACTGCCACGGCATGGGGCATGGTGGCCGCCGGCCAGCTGGCCAACCTGCCGGTCTTCCTCGGCAGCTACCCGATCACGCCCGCCTCCGACATCCTCCACGAGCTCAGCCGCCGGAAGAACTTCGGCGTTCGGACGTTCCAGGCCGAGGACGAGATCGCCGGCGTCGGCGCAGCGCTCGGTGCGGCCTTCGGCGGGAGCCTGGCATTCACCACCACCTCCGGCCCCGGCGTGGCCCTGAAAGGTGAGACGATCGGCCTGGCGGTCAGCATCGAGCTCCCGCTGGTCGTCATCGACGTCCAGCGAGGCGGACCGTCCACCGGCCTGCCAACCAAGACCGAGGCCAGTGATCTGATGATGGCCATGTACGGCCGCCACGGTGAGGCGCCGCTGCCGATCGTGGCCGCGTCGACCCCGGCCGACTGCTTCTTCGCCGCCATCGAGGCCTCCCGCCTGGCCATCAAGTACCGCACCCCGGTCATCCTGCTGACCGACGGCTACCTGGCCAACGGCTCCGAGCCCTGGCTCCTGCCCGACATCGACTCCCTGCCCGACATCAGCGTGCCGTTCCTCACCGAGCCGAACTCGATCGACGCCAACGGTGAGCCCCGGTTCCTCCCCTACCTGCGGGACCCCGAGACGCTGGCCCGACCGTGGGCCATTCCCGGCACGCCGGGCCTCGAGCACCGGGTTGGTGGCATCGAGAAGGAGAGCGAGACCGGGAACGTCAACTACGAACCCGGCAACCATGGCCTCATGACCGACCTTCGGCAGGCCAAGATCGACCGCATCACCGAGGACATCCCCCTGATCGAGATCGAGGGACCAGGTGACGCCGAGGTGCTGATCATCAGCTGGGGCTCCACCCGGGGTGCGATCACCTCGGCGGCCGACCGGCTGCGGGCCGACGGCCTGGTGGTGGACACCGCCAATCTCACCCATCTGCACCCGTTCGCCTCCAATCTCGGAGAGATCCTGGCGAACCGGACCCACGTGTTCGTGCCGGAGCTGAACAAGGGCCAGCTGGTGAGACTGCTCCGTGCGGAGTTCCTGGTCGACGCCAAGCCGATCAACAAGGTGCAGGGAACTCCCTTCACCGCAGGAGAACTGGTGGATGCGATCCGAACCGGGTTGCTGGAAAACGAGGTAACGGCATGACCGACGTGCAACTGGATCCGACGAAACGGGGCTACTGGACCTCCGATCAGGACGTCCGGTGGTGCCCCGGCTGCGGCGACTACGGCATCCTCGCCGCCATGCAGTTCCTCCACACCGACCTGGAGGTCAAGCGGGAGAACTCGGTCTTCGTCTCCGGCATCGGCTGTGCCGCCCGGTTCCCCTATTACATGTCGACCTACGGGATGCACACGATCCACGGACGCTCGCCGGCCATCGCCACCGGGCTCGCCATGTCGAGGCCCGATCTCGACATCTGGGTCGTCGGCGGCGACGGCGACATGCTGTCCATCGGTGGCAACCACCTCATCCACGCCCTGCGCAGGAACATCAACATGACGATCCTGCTGTTCAACAATCAGATCTACGGCCTGACCAAGGGTCAGTACTCGCCGACCAGCGAGATCGGCAAGATCACGAAGTCGACGCCGATGGGCTCGGTGGATCGGCCGTTCAACCCGATCAGCGTTGCCCTCGGGGCGAGCGCCACCTTCGTCGCCAGGACCCACGATCTCGATCGCAAGCACATGATCGAGGTGTTCCGGCGGGCCCACGAGCACAAGGGGGCCGCCCTGGTCGAGATTTACCAGAACTGCAATGTCTTCAACGACGGCGCCTACGACTCGATCCTCAAGCGGGACAACCGGGCCGAGATGATGATCGATCTCGAGCACGGGAAACCCATCCGCTTCGGGGCCGATGATCAGCGGGGCGTCGTCATAAGGGACGGCAAGGCGATGGTGGTCGATGTCGCCGACGTCGACGAGAAGGAGTTGGTCGTGCACAACGAATCGGTCGACGACCCGGCGCTGGCGTTCGCCCTCGGCAACCTGTCGAACGACAACTTCACACCCACGCCGTTCGGGGTGTTCCGAGCCATCGACGCACCCGAGTACGGCGAGGCCGTGAACGGGCAGTTGCTGACCGCCAACGAGGAGGCCGGGCCAGGCGATCTCGGGTCGCTCCTGCGCTCCGGCGCGACCTGGATCGTCGAGTGAGCCGTTAGCCTGCACGGGTGAGTCGATTTCTTGCCGTCCTCGCCATCCTCGCTCTGATCGTTGCTGGATGCGGTGTCGAGCGATCCTCGGACGACACCCTGTCCGCCGACGAAGCCGGCACGGAGACCGACGACCAGTCGACCGATGGCGGCGAGGCCGATGACGGCGGGGCCGATGACGGTGAGACGGCCGAGCCGTCGACCACCACCACGGCGCCCGCTGCGCCCCCGAGCACCGGTCCTCCGGACAAGGTCGTGTTGACCGCGATCTTCAGCGACGGCACCTGGGAGATCACCCACGGGGAGCTCAACGAGATCGTTGTCCCGACCCAGGAGAACATGGAGTTCGTCTCGCTCGTCTTCGGCGGCACCCAGCCCCCCGGCTTCGCGGCCGGCGTGCTCACCGAGGAGCTGATCTCGCAGGCGCTCCAGTTCGAGCTCGACGAGCTCGGGGCGTCGATCTCCGACACGGCGTTCGCCGACTCGAGAGAGCTCCTGCTGTCGCAGGTGGAGACGCTGTACGCCGGTCAGGACGAAGCCGCGGCCGAGGCGGCCCGGCTCTACGACGAGGTGCCGTACCTCCCGTTCCTGGCCGAGTACCAGGCCGGTCAGGACGTGCTGAGCTCACTGCTGTCCGAGGCGGCCGAGCCGGGGGAGGGGTCCCCGTGCGTCAGTCACATCCTCGTCGAGACCGAGTCCGAGGCCGAGGACGTCCTCGTCCGCCTGGCCGGCGGCGAGGAGTTCGCAGCACTGGCGGTCGAGCTGTCGACCGGTCCGAGCGGGCCCGACGGGGGCGACCTGGGTTGTGTCGCATCGTCGAACTACGTGCCGACGTTCGCAGAGGCGGTCGACAACGCCGATCTCGGCGAGCCGGCCGGTCCGGTCGAGACGCAGTTCGGTTGGCACGTCCTCGTCGTCGACCGCTACGAGGTCGACGGTCGGGCGATCGCCGGCGAGCGGCTTCGGCAGCGCCTGTCCGAAGCGTCCGTCGAGGTCGACGAGAACCTCGGCACGTGGGACAGCGAGCAGCTCCAGGTCATTCCTGCCGGGTCGTGACACCCGAGCGCCCTCGGGTCACGGTGTGCGGGCTCGGGCCCGGCGCCGACGATCGCATCACCGAGGCCACCGCCTCGGTCCTGTCCGGCGGGGATCGGGTCCTCCTCAGGACGGGCCGTCACCCGAGCGCGGCCAGGGTGCCCAGCGCCGAGACGTTCGACGCGGTCTACGAGCAGGCCACGTCGTTCGATGAGGTCTACCGGACGATCACCGACCGCGTGCTGGCCGCTGCGGCCTCGGACGGCCACGTGGTGTATGCGGTACCGGGCTCGCCGCTGGTCCTCGAGCGATCGGTCCGCCACCTCCGGGCCGCTGACGGGATCGACCTCACGCTCATGCCGGCCCTGTCGTTCCTCGACGAGGTCTGGGCCCGGCTGGCGGTCGACCCGGTCGACGACGGCGTACGGCTGGTCGACGGCCTGCGGTTCGCCGTCGACGCGGCCGACCAGCGCGGCCCGCTGCTGGTGGCCCACGTCCACTCGCAGTGGGTGCTGTCCGACATCAAGCTGGCCATCGACGCCGGGCCCGACCAGCGGGCGGTCGTGCTCCAGCGCCTCGGCACCGAGGACGAGCTGGTCTTCGAGGTGCCGTGGCCCGAGCTGGATCAGGCGGTCGAGCCCGACCACTTGACGACGCTCTACCTGCCGGAGCTGGCAGCCCCGGTCGGTGCCGAGCTCGTGGGGGCGGTGGAGATGATGGCACGACTGCGACGGGACTGTCCCTGGGACCGGCAGCAGACCCACCGGTCCCTGCGGAAGTACCTGGTCGAGGAGGCGTACGAAGTGCTCGAGGCCATCGACGGGCTGGAACGGGCCGGATCGCATCCGGGGGAGCGCTACGGCCACCTCGAGGAGGAGCTCGGTGACCTGCTCTTCCAGATACTGTTCCACGCCGAGCTGGCCGCCGAGGCCGGTCAGTTCACCGTGTCCGACGTGGCCAGGGAGCTCAGCGAGAAGATGATCCGCCGCCATCCCCACGTCTACGAACGCGACCCCGGCATCGAGCCGCCCGGCACCGTCGTCGATGGCTCGCTCCCGGCGAACTGGGAACGGCTCAAGCATGAGGAGAAGCGGCGGTCGTCGGTGCTGGACGGCATCCCGACCTCGTTGCCCGCACTGGCCCTCACGGAGAAGATACTGAAGAAGGCCGATGGCGCCGGGGCCGGCGCGGAGCTCGGACCGCTGGAGTCGCCTGCGGCCGGGCTCGTACCGCCATCGGCCACGGCCGACGACGTGGGGATGGCACTCCTCGCCATCGTCGAGATGGCTCGCCGTCGAGGGATCAGCGCAGAGCTGGGCCTGCGAGACGTGATCGGTACGGCCGCTCGCCGCTTCCGAGCTGCGGAGCGAACCGGCAGGCCGGATCGGGACTGGGTGGCGGGCTGACCGCCAACCCGTCCGTCGGGGATCCTGCCGCTCAGGAGACGTCGTAGCCCAACCGCTCCGCTGCCAGCGGGGTCAGGCCGTTCAGCTCGTCGACCTGTGCTTCGGACAGCGCACTGAGACTGAGGCTGAGCACGTCCGTGCCGGACTGGATCAGCATGACCCTGGCGTGCACGGACAGGGTCGAGCCGAGCTCGCCGCTGATGTCGAACCGTTTGGCCTGGTCTCCATAGGCTGGAGCCGTCGCCTCGGTGGCGACGTAGACCACGGCGTCGGCACCGTCGTCGCCGGTCGGCACCACCCAGGAATCGCAGTCGTTCGTCGCCGCATAGGAGTCGAGGTAGCGACTGGCGGCCTCAGTGGTCTCGAACCGGCTCACGACCTGATGGAGGGTTCGCAGACCGACGCCGGCGGAGATGACCTGTCCCTTCCAGTCGACCAGCCCCTCCGTGGCCGGGACCTTGTCACAGAGCGTGCCCGCCCCCGGGCCCGGCGCGTCGTCGGTGGTTTCGGCGTCGTCACCGAAAGAGATGTCCTCGGCAGCCAGCGGGATGATGAGCGGACCGAGTCCGTTGGCCCCCGTGAGCGAGGACGACTCGTCGTCCAGAGCCGGCGAGCCCGATGGATCAGGCGGCGCCGACGTGACGCCGATCGCCGCCTGCGGCTCCGTGTTCGGGTCCGCCTGGCCGTCCGAGTCACCACCCGACAGGAGCTGGACAGCCAGGAAGACCGCCAGTCCACCGACGATCAGCGTGGCGATGTAGGCCATGGCGAACAGCTTGATGTTGTTGCTCGGTTCCCTGATCAGGTCATGGACGGTGCCTCCGGGCGGTGGGATCCCCACCGTGTTCGCCGGCGGCGGCGGGATCGCAACCGGTTGTTGCCCCCGTGCTGCTGCCCACGCCGGAGAGGGTTGGCTGCCAGGCTGCGGGCCGGTCGCCGGCTGGTCGGACCAGGGTGCCGGTGATCGCTGGCGCGCCTGGTCGAGCTGCGCACCCGACAGCTCGGACACCGTGCCCACCACCTGGCCGGCACCGGACGGGTTGGCGACGGAGGCCCGGGTGGACGCCAGCGCACCGAGCGCCGCCTGCAGGTCGCCGGCGCTGGCCGGGCGGCGGGACGGGTCCTTCGACAGCAGCGAGTCGATGATTGCGGCAAGCTCTTCCGAGATCCCCTGGCGGCGGACGTCGGGCGGCACGTCGGTCAAGACCCGGTTGATGATGGGGTGGATCGACTCGTCGGTCTTCTGGACGAAGGGGACGGATCGGAACACCGCTGCGAGGAGACACACGCCGATGCCGTAGAGGTCGCTCGCCACGGTGGCCCGCTTGCCACTCAGGATCTCGGGAGCGGCGTAGGCGACGCTTGCGGTGATGGCGGCTGATGTCGTGTTGGCCCCATCGTGGAGCCTGGCGATACCGAAGTCACCCAGTACGGCTTCACCGGTGCCGCGAATGAGGATGTTCTCGGGCTTGAGGTCGCGGTGCAGCACGCCGGAGGAGTGGGCCTCGTCGAGGGCGGCGGCCAGTTGGGTGCCGATTGCGATCAGCTCGTCCTCGGGGATCGAGCTCTTCTTCAACCGTTGCCACAGCGTTCCGCCGTCGATGTACTCGAGCACCAGATACGGACGACCGTCGTCCAGCGATCCGGCAGTGTAGACGTCGACGATGTTCGGGTGACCGGACAGTCGGCCGAGGGCCTTGCACTCGCGATCGAACCGGAGCCGGATCGTCTCGTCCTGGATCGGCGAGTGGCCGACCTTGATGGCCACCTGACGATCGACGTTCGTCTGGCGAGCGAGCCAGACGTCGCCGAAGCCACCCCCGCCGAGCCGACTGATCGGCTCGAAGCCCTCCAGCTCGAACGTGCCGCTCATCGCGTTGGTGTTCCGCCTCCGTTGCCCACGGCTACTCCCAGGTTCGGCCCAGTCGAACGTTCGATGGTTCCGGCCAACCTCGATCATAGTGGCGGGGCTGGTCAACGCCTGTCGGCCGTTGCGGCCTCACCCGGGGCGTCGGACCCCGCCTGCGACGAACGTCACGCCGGTGACGACGGACCTCGACCAAGGACGGGACGAGGGTCGGCCCCGCCGGCAGTCACCGTCGATCGCCCCGGTCGTCCTCCGGGGTCTCCGGGGTCGACTCGGGCCGGTCGGGAGCGCGTCCGCCCCGGCGTCGGTCGTCGTCGGCCGCTGGCTCGCGCTGCCCGGAATCGGGGGTGCGGTCGATCGGCTCCGTCCCCTGGACGGCCGGATCGTTGCCGAAGAACGAGGGGTCCGGCATCGGTGGACCACCGGGCACCGGCTGACCGTCCGGCATCGAGGGCCGCTCGGCGCGCGCCTCCGGGTCCTCGGCGGGGGGTCGGAGATCGGCCAGCGGTGGCCCGTCGGGCATCGGCGGCTGGCCCGGCAGCGGCTGCTGGGCTCCGGGCGGTGGCTGCTGGGCTCCGGGCGGTGGCTGCTGGGCTCCGGGCGGTGGCTGTTGCGCTCCGGGCGGTGGCTGGTGGGCTCCGGGCGGTGGCTGTTGCGCTCCCGGCGGTGGCCCGTCGGGCAGCGGTGGCAC
>JAHELU010000090.1 GCA_024644005.1 Acidimicrobiales bacterium
CGTCGAGTTGCGGGACGGCGCGCTCGCCGGTGGCTTCGAAGCGGCCTTCGGCTCGAAGGAGGGGAAGACGGGCCAGGAGATCCTGGCCTGGTGGCGGGCCGAGCGAGCCACCATGTTGGCGGCGTTCCGGTCTCGCGGGCCGAAGGACCGCATCCCGTGGTTCGGCCCGGACATGAGCACCCTGTCGTTCGCCACCGCTCGGCTCATGGAGACCTGGTCCCACGGGCGGGATGTGGCCGACACGTTCAGCGCCCCCTGGCCGCCGACCGACCGGTTGCGTCATGTGGCCCATATCGGGGTCTCGACCCGGGCATGGAGCTATGTCAATCGGGGCATGATCCCCCCCGAGGGCCCGGTCAGGGTCGAGCTGACGGCGCCGTCCGGGGAGCTCTGGACCTGGGGGCCGGAGGACGCAGCAGACCGGCTCACGGGCTCGGCCGAGGAGTTCTGTCTGGTGGTGACCCAACGCCGACGTCCGGAGGAGACCGCCCTGACCGCCGAGGGGCCCCTGGCCGAGGAGTGGCTGACCGTCGCCCAGGCCTTCGCCGGCCCGGCGACCATCACACCGCCCGACCGGACACCGACCGCGCGCTGATCCGGCGGAGGCGCACGATCGTTGGCATGGAGAATTGCCCATCGGGGGAGCCGGTGGCGGGTAGATTCTTACACCGCTCGCCGATTGGACAGCATTGTCGGTGCTGGGTGGCTAGTTTGAATGACTGTCGGCATGCAATCGGCGACGAACGCCGGCGCTCACCTGCCGTTTCGCAAGGGACGTTCCATGATCGAACCTGAGTGGCTGCCGGAAAGCGACGTCAACTCGGATCTCCCGGTTTGGACTCGTGCCCTGGTCGGGGAGATGCTCCCCGAGGTCGTCAGCCCGCTCGGTTGGAGCATGGTCTGGGAATCGTGCGCCGCCCTCGGTTGGCGGGATGCGATGGTTCGCCGGATGGGCTTCGACGAAGAGGAGTTCCACGACAAGTCCCCCGAGACCATCGGCCTGATCGGCGGCTATGGCTATCTGAACGCCAGCCACCTCCGGGTCTGGGCCGACCGGTCGCCCGACCTGACCGTCGACCACATCGACCGGATCCTGGTCAACAACGGATCGCCGCTGCCCGGTCACAGCCGCATGGCCTGGCACAATCCCGATGCGGTGGCCACGGGCATGCTCGGGCAGTGGTATCGCTGGGTCATGGAGAGCCGCAACCAGCGGGAGCTCGATCGTGGTCACGCAGAGTCGATCGCCTGCCGCAACAGCCGGCCGGACTTCGCGGAGTTGAGCGATCTCGACCTGATCCACCGGGCCACCAGCCTCCAGCCGCTGTGTCGGCGGCTCTTCGAGCAGCACGCCAATCAGACGTTGGCTGCGACCATCGGCCCATGGGTGGTCACCGAGATCTGCGCCGAGATCGGGCAACCGGCACACGCCCTGCGGCTGTTGAGCGGTCTCGGCATGGTCGATTCGGTGTCGCCGACCTACGCCCTGTGGGACCTGTCGCGCCTCGTCCGCTCCTCGCGGCCGCTGACCGGTTTCTTCGACAGGGGGGTCGACGGTCTCGATCGACTGATCCGCATCTCGAGCCTGCCCGATTCCCAGGGCCTCGTCGCCGGGATCGACGCCATGATGCTCGAGGTCGGCTACCGGGGACCGAACGAGTGGGACCTCTCCTCGCCGACCTGGGACGTCGCGCCGGAGATCGTGGTCGCCCTGCTGGATTGCATGCGCCGATGCGACGACGATGCCAGCCCGAGGCTGCGGCGATCCCACCTGGAGGCGGATCGGGCCAGGCTGGTGACCGAGATCTCCGACGCCCTCAGAGGGCCCCAGCAACACCGGTTCCTGGCCGGCATCGGAGCATCCACTGCATTCCTCCGGGGCCGGGAGCTCTCGAGGACCAGCGTCGTCCGGGTCATCCACGAGATGCGACTGGCGCTGCGGGAGCTGGCGGCCCGTGGGGTCAGGCGGAACGACTTCGAGGTGATCGACAACATCTGGATGCTCACCGCCGACGAGCTCGAGTACTACGCGGACGGGGGTCTCGCCGAGGTGGCGGAGATCAGCTCGAAGCGCCGGATCCAGTACGAGGACCTGAGGGACCGGGCCGCGCCGGCCAGCATGATCGGGTCGGACGAGGGCTGGATCCCGGCACCGGGCGGGGACCTCGCCGAGGCCTACGCCGATGGGCCGCTGGAGCCGGGGGACGTGATGCTCGGATCGCCCGGCAGCCCTGGCATGGCCCAGGGTACGGCCAGGGTCATCGAGACCGATTCCGATCTGGCGACCGTCGAGCCGGGGGACGTGATCGTCCTCTCGAGGCCGGACCTCACGGCGACGCCGCTCTTCGTGGTGGCAGGAGCGGTGGTGACCGACGGCGGTGGGACCTTCACCCACGCCGTGGTGGTGGCACGTGAGCTCGGCACCCCGATGGTCGTCGGGGCCCATCGAGCCAGCGAGCGCATCTCGACGGGCAGCCTGATCAACGTCGACGGGCTCACCGGCGTCGTGTCGATCGCCGGGTAGCGCACTACTGGCCGGACGCGTAGCTCGAGTCCCGGACCCAGGCGTGGGAGATGCAGCGCTCGTCGAGCCGGCCCGGTGACCACATGCCCCACAGTCCCCTGAGCGCCCCGCGGCTGTACTCGGTCCAGGAGATGGCCGCCGGTGCTGCGATACGCCGCACGACTTGACGGATCCCGCCCTCGTGGACGGCGTAGCCGGCCCACACCCCGGGCCAGTCCTTGGTGGAACCCACCTCCGTGACCAGCACGTCGCCGTGGGTCCGGCTCCGATTCCGATGGGTGTGACCGGAGGTCACGGTGACCGGGCGGCTGAGCTGGTCCAGCCTGCTCAGGAAGTCGGTCGACGCCGGTGCCGCGATCCCGATCGGCCATTGCCGAGGCAGTCGGGTCGGCTGCAGCTGCTGGTGAATGGCAACGAAGACCGGCCGATCGGCCGAAGCGGCCCGCTCCACCACGCCATCGCAGACCCGAGCCAGCGTGCCCCAACCGCGGCCAGGGACCGTCGTGTCGGCGACAACGAGACGGGCCCCGGCGATGTCGAGATGGTCGACCCTCCTGACGAATGGCACGGCGCGCTGCCCGACGGTCAGGGGGATCGTGCCGCTCCTGCCGTCGACGTCGTGGTTGCCGGGGATCAGCATCATCGGCAGGTCGGGGAACGCGTCGACGAGCCGGGCGAGCTCTTCGAAGTCCCGGTCGCTCTCGTGCTGGGCCGTGTCGCCCTTGATCAAGAGCAGCTCCGCCCCCCACGCCACGGCCTCGGCGATCGCCGCCTCGGCACACCGATACGGGTGGGGCACCGGATGGCCGCTGGTGTCGCGCATGGTCTTGAGCGCCCCCCAGCGGACCGCCCCGAGGTGCATGTCGCTGATCGTCGCGAAGCGGCTGAGCAGGGCGCCCGGCGGGGTCGGCAGGGTGCGGGTCCTCAGGCTGGTGCTGCCGCCGTCCCACAGCAGCTCGACGGTGATCGCCCGATCAGCCGGCAGGTGGTCCAGATCGAGTGCTCCCGGACCGCCCCGATGGTCGATCACCACCTCGGCCTCGCAGGCTCTGGCGGTGACCGGACCGGCCGGGAGGTTGCCCCAGGCGAGCTGCAACCTGGTGTCCTCCACTGCCCACACCTGGGGTGGTGACGAGGCGGGGCCGAACCTGATCATGCCACCAGGAATCGGCGCAAGCGGTCGGCCTCCCGCTGCCGGAGGGCGGTCTGGACCCGCTGCTTCTCGAGGATCTGGGTCAGGGTCATCGTCCCGGTCGGGACGCTGCGGCCAGCGAAGAACCCGGCCACCGATTCCTGATCGGTCGGCGTGTCGAGGGCCACGACACCTTCGAGCATCCGCACGATCAGCCCGGCTGCGAACAGCTCGACGAGGCGATCCCAGTTCTCGGCGACGAACGACCACGTCTGGCGTCCCGCATGGCGATTGAACATCGCCCGCCGCAGCAGGAGCGGGGCGTTCTGGCTCCTGATCTCACCGTCGAGGATGAGCTGATAGACCCTGGTCAGCAGTTGGGGATCGGGGAAGTCGGTGAGGGCTCCGAGGTACCGCAACTCCTCCTGAGGTGTCGTCGCCGCATGCCACGAGTCGACGAAGTCGTCGAAGTCGGCTTCGTCGCCGTTGGCGGCGACGACGTCGACGGAGGCGGCCAGCAGCGCGGCATCGACGAGCTCGGGGTTCCGCCGACCGGTGGCCAGCGCCCGCTTGGCTTCCTCCTGGATCTCCGGGTCGTTGGCCACGGTGCCGAGCGCTCGGACCAGGTCACCCCGCAACTGGCGACGCTGGTCGTCGTCGCCGGGGCTCGGGGCCAGGCCGAGGTTGGCGAGCGTCGGGGCCATCGCGTCGTGGGCGATGTCCTCGAGGCGCTCCTTGGCTTCTCCGTCGACGAGTCGCTTCAGCCGGGCGAAGCCGGAGATGAGGCGCTGCCACACCGAACGGTTCGTGTCACCCGTCATGGCCTCGAGGAGGTTGAGGAACGCGGGGGTCGACTTCCGGTCGGCCAGCACCGCAGCCCAGGCGTCATCGATCAGCGCGTAGCGCTCGACGGGGCTGAGCTCCTCCGACCCGAGGCCGGCCAGCGTCTCGAGCAGGTCATCGGGGTAGGCGGTCCGGATGAAGCCGGCTCCGTCGGCATTGGCCACCAGCCATTCCGGTTCCCGACCGACGCCGAGGGGAGCCGGGTCGCCGTTCTCGAGCAGCTGCCGGGCCGTTCTCGGCTCGTCCCGCCCCGGTTCCTTCCAGCGGTACCTGATCGGGACGATCCAGGTCTGGTCCACCCCCTCGCCGCCGCCGACGTAGTGCATCCTGGTCTGGGCGAGGGCGAGATCGGTCTCGGTGGGTACCACCGAGACGAGCGGGAACCCGCCCTGGAAGATCCAGCTGTCCATGATCCGCCTGACCGGTTCGCCGGTCTCCTCCTCGAGTGCGTCCCAGAGGTCGGTGGTCTCGGCGTTGGCGAACTGGTGCTGCGCCATGTAGCGGCGGATCCCGGCCCGGAACCGGTCCTCGCCGAGGTATTGCTCCATCATCCTGACGACGGCGGCCCCCTTCTCGTAGGTCAGGATGTCGAACATGCCGTCGGCGTCCGCCGGGCTCACGACCTCGTATTCGATCGGTCGGGTGGTGGCGAGGGCATCGGTGTCGAACGCCTCCGAGCGGGAGAGCCCGAAGTCGGTCCAGCGCTGCCAGTCGGGTCGGAAGGCGTCGGTGCAGCGCATCTCCATGAAGGTGGCGAACGCCTCGTTCAGCCAGAGCCCGTTCCACCACTTCATGGTGACGAGGTCGCCGAACCACATGTGGGCCACCTCGTGGTTGACCACGTCGGCGGTGCGCTGCAGCTCCGGTTGGGTGGCCCGCTCGGGATCGATGAGGAGGATGACCTCACGGAACGTCACGCAGCCGAGGTTCTCCATGGCTCCGAATGCAAAGTCGGGGATGGCCACCAGGTCGAGCTTCTGGTCGGGGTAGGGGAGACCGAAGTACTCGGTGAAATAGCGGAGCGAGAAGGCGCCGACCTCGAGGGCGTATGCCGTCAGGTGACCCTTGCCGGGAATGTGGACGATCCTGAGCGGCGTGCCGTCGACATCGACGGGATCGGTCGCCTCGAGCGGGCCGACCACGAACGCGACGAGATAGGTGCTCATCTTCATCGTCGGGGCGAACTCGAGGCGTTGCCGGCCGTCGTCCAGCGCAGTACGGGCGACCTCGGGGCTGTTGGCCACCGCGTCGAGGCCTCCGTCGATGACCAGCGTGAGCGCGAACGTGGCCTTGAACTCCGGTTCGTCCCAGCAGGGGAAGCACTTCCTGGCGTGGGCGGCCTCGAACTGGGTGGTGGCCAGCTTGTGCGTGGCCCCCGCATCGTCGGTGAAGCGGCTGAGGTAGAGGCCGACCAGCTGCTCGTTGAACCGGCCGTCGAAGACGAGCTCTATCGTGATCGGCCCGGGCTCGATCGCGGCCGGAGGGACGAGCTCGAGCCGTTCGTGGTCGGGACTGCACCGGGGCTCGCAGCCGATGGTCTGCCCATTGCTCGTGAGGGATGCCGCGGAGATCGAGAGACCGTCGTTGTTGAGCACGACGGTCGGGATCGTCTCGTCGACGACCGCGTCGATCTGGACCCAACCACTGAATGTCTCGCCGTCGAGGTCGGGCTCGATCGTGAGTCGATAGTCGGTCGGCCGAACCGACTTCGGGAGCCGGTATGGATCGCTGGACACGGCCCGATCGTACCGTTGCAGGGCGGTGGCCCGTCGTGATCGCATCGAATCGGTCGGGCGGTCGAACCCGGTTGTCATCACCGTCCCAGGGCCCGCGCTTGGGAGATCATGACCCACTGTCTCTCCATGCCGATCAGCGCCGGTTCGACGATCGGTTCGATGTCATGGAACGTCGAGGCCGCGGCCTTCGCTGCGTTGCTTCGGCCCCGCGGCGCCGACCTGGCGCGGTCGGCTCCGGCGCCCCACCGGGGCCATGACGAGGCCGGTCGATGGCCGCCCATCGTCGTCGGAGGGCTGCCGGGCATGTTCATCACCGTCGACAGCTTGATCGATCAGCTCCGATTGATGGGTCTCGACCCGGACGCCCAGTCGCTGGAGGCGGCCACCGAGCTCCGCGCCCGGGCCACGAGGACATTCGGCGACGTCGAGCTCGTCGGCCTCAGCCGGGCCGGCGGGCGGCGGCTGTACCTGCTGAGACCGGACGGGCGATCCGTTCCGGTTCGACACCAGCTCGCCGACCGCTCCCACCGTCCGGGGTGGGGTCGCCGGGACCGGGCCACGGTCGAAACGGCCCGGCTGCTGCTGGGGCTGGCTTGGTCCCGACGGTGGGGCCCGCACGAGGAGATGCTGGCCGAGGGACTGGCCTGCCAGTTCCTCGCCGAGGTCGACGGGCACTTCTCCGTCAATGCCAATTCCCTCTGCGACTGGTGCTTGTTCGATCAGGACCTCAGGTCCTCGCTCGGGCCGGCAGATCTCGAGCGACTCTCGGCCGCGACGCCACCCGTCTACGATCATGATCTGGTCGGTGGCTCCAGTAATTGATCGACACGTAGAGCGCTCATTGTCGATGAAGAGCCAGGCAACATTCCACTCACCAACATCGAATTGAACCTGGAGGACGGTTTCAAGTGGGCGGTAGCATTGCTGTTGAGCTGGGAGAACGTCGGTCAGGCTCGGAGCCATTTGGCTGATCTGCGTGATCGAGGCACCGCTGACCGGTGGTCGCTCTTGCTGCTTGTCGAAGCAAATTCTTTACGATTTCGTGGCGTTGATGCTTCGCAAATCGGCTCGACTGGTCTAGATTCGGAGTCATGAAGGAACGTCTCAAGGTCGAGCCTTCCGGCGGTCCGGCGGGAGTCGATGCGGCTGGCGGCGGCCGTGGCGTGCTCGCTGCGGATCATGGACTGGAGTCCCTGCTGGACGGCATCGCCCAGCTGGCCCGATTCGAGGACGAGCTCGCCGAGTTCGAGTCGTCACTCACCTCGTTCGATCTCGGAGGATCGCCGACCGCACGGCGGTGACGCCCCTCGTGGCCAGTGGCCAGAGCTGTGACTACCGGTGGTAGTCAGAGCTGTGGCGACCGGTTGCCCAGCCCAGCTGTCTACACCCGGCCGCCCACGGATCCGGGCCGGCCAGCCCGCCCTGGGTGCCGACGTGGATCGGCGCCCCGGAGGCATCCGCCGCGATACGTCCAGGGCGCCAAGATCCGCCGCAGGAGGAACCGGTCACGCAGATCGATTCCTCCGAGCTAATAAAGCTGCCGCAATCCTAACGTTTTGTCAAGGAAACTGCTGCAGGAGCAACGAACCCGTATCAGAGTCGACCATTGCACCTCTGAGACGACGCGGCTAGGGTCCGTTGCGTCCTACGTGTGCTGGGCGGGTGCTCTGGCGGGAATGAGCGCCGCGTGACGTAGGCGGAGTCGAGGCCCTGGCGGGGGCGCGGCTCACAGACGATCTACTGTGCATGGCGGTGCTCTAGTGGCCAGAGTTGTGGCGGATGCGTCCGGGCGACCCGGACGCGAGCGGTTCGTGCCGATAGCCGACCTCGGCGGTCGGCGGGCCCGGCGCCCGTCGCTGGTCGTCGTCGGCCTCCTGGTGGTCTGCGCGTCCGCCCTCGCCGGGGCGCTGGCCTTGCGGGCCACCAGCGGCACGGCGCCCGCGCTGGTGATGGCCCGCCCACTCGCCCGGGGCGATGTGGTGGTCGCCACCGACCTCCGGGTCGTCGACATCGAGCCATCACCGGGTCTGGCATGGATGCCGGCGTCCGAGCAGGGCCAGATCATCGATTCGGCAGCACGCGGGCCGGTCGTGGCCGGCCAGCTGGTGAGCGGCGAGCTGTTCGGCTCGCCCCAGGCCGCCATCGGCCCGGGTCGGGTCGTCGTGGCCGCAGCACTCCGGCCGGGGGACCTGCCCGAGTCGGCCCGGCCGGGTGACGGGGTGCGGATCCACGTGATCGGCTCCGGTGGGGATCCGCCCGGTCCGCCACCGGCCGATGGCGGATCCGGCCGGGACATGGGCGCTCGGGCAGGGTCGCAGTCGCTCGGCCGAGGGCTGGTCTGGTCCGTCACGGTGACCGGAGGTGGTACCGGCGGCCCGCTGGTGGAGTTGTTGATCGACGATGAGCTCGAGTCGGCCGTCACCCAGGCCGCTGCGACGGGGCGGTTGAAGCTCAACCTCGTCGGAGGCGATGGCTGATGCTCGTCAGCCTGTCGTCCGTCAGTGGCGCTCCCGGCGTGTCGACGTGGGCCCTGACCATGACGGTGGCCTGGCCCGCGGCTGGGCAACGGGTACTGATCGAGGCTGATCCGTCCGGGGGTGTGCTCGCCGTCCGGTACGGTCTGCCGGTCGAGCCAGGGGTGACCTCGTTGCTGTCCGAAGCCAGGCTCGGGCGGGAGTCGGTCGTGGATCTCACCGCCCATGGCCGGCGGCTGAATCGATCGGTCTGGTGTGTCCCCGGTCCGGCCACGGCTCATGTCGCCCGTCCGGTCTGGGCCGGTGGGGCGGCCGCCGTCGCCCCTTTGCTGGCCGATGATCGCCGGCTGTGGCTCGCCGACTGCGGTCGGGTCGATCCGGACGGGCCGACCCGGCCACTGATCGATGCGGCGATCGCCCACATCGTCTTCAGCGACGGCTCCGATTCGTCACTGATGAACATCCCATCCAGGGTCGACTGGCTCTCGACGGCGGCCAGGGTCGGTGTGGTGATCGTCGGCACGGCCCGGCACGCTCGAGGCGAGCTCCGTCGGTTCAGTGGCTGCGACGCCCTCTGGGTCGTCGACCGATGGGAGGGACTGCCCGGGGTTGCCGCCAGGGCCACCCGATCCTCCCGTGTCCGCCGGTCCCGGCGCTGGCGTACGTCAGCCACCGTCGTGGCCGACATCGCTCGGTGGCTCACGACCCCGCCGAGCCCCCCGCCCCGACCGCTGCCGGCATCGCATCGGGTCACCGGCCGTGGCTGAGTCCTCGCCGGCTGCGGCGTATCGGCAGCGGCTCGCTCGCGTCGCCCGGGAAGCGCTCGAGGCCGAGATCGGCCACCGTTGCGAGCGGGGCCTCGGATCGTTGTCGCGCGCTGGGCGGGAGCGGTGCGTCACCGAGGCGACCGAGGCCGAGCTGGCCGTGGTGGACCGAGAGCGCCTGGCGGCGGGTTTCCCGCCGCTCGACCGGGTCACCGGGGAGCTGCTGCTTCGGGCCGTGCTCGGCTCGACGCTCGGCCTCGGACCGGTACAGGAGATCCTCGAGGACCCGACAGTGGAGGAGATCCTCGGCCGGTGGGACCACGTCGTGATCCATCGGGCGGGCCGCGAGTCCGAGGTCAGGAGGGCAGCCACCGGTCCGTGGCGATCCGAGCAGCAGCTGGTGGACTGGCTCTGCCATGTCGCCCGGACGCAGGGCCTGACCGAGCGGGCCTTCAATCCAGGATCGCCGTTGCTGGTCATGCGGCTCGGACCGGGGCTCCGGCTGGCAGCCCAACGCGAGGTGGGTGAGCGGGTCACGTTCGCCCTGCGTCGCAACGTGCTCGGTCAGGTCAGCCTGGCCGAGCTGGCCGACCGGGCGATGTTCCACCCGGTGGTCTGCGACTTCCTCACGGCGTTGATGCGGCTACCGGAGACGAGACTGATCGTGGCCGGTGCCACCGGAGCTGGCAAGACCACGCTGGCTCGGGCGTGCCTCACCGAGCTCGATCGGTCACAGCACGTGATCGTCATGGAGGACACGGCTGAGCTCGACCTCTTCGATCCCGAGCTCCGACCGAACGTCGAGTCCTGGGAGGTCCGGGAGCCGAACGCAGAAGGCAATGGCGGCGTCGGGCTGGCCGAGCTGGTTCGGCACAGCCTCCGCCATCGGCCGGACTGGTGCGTGGTCGGCGAGGTGCGCGACGGCGCGGCCGCGACGCCGATGCTCGCCGCCATGACCACGGGCATGTCGTCGCTCACCACCGTGCACGCTCGCTCTGCCGTCGATGCACTCGACAAGCTGCAGCTCTACCTGGCGACGGGGCCGTCGCCGATCGAGCCATCGGTGGCCCAGCTCCAGCTCTCGCTGGCCGTCGATTTCATCGTCCACGTCCGGCGGGATCTGGCGACGGGCCGCCGGTACGTTGCCGAGATCGCCCAGGTGGCCGGCTTCGATCGGTGGCGCTGCCAAACCAACTGCATCTACCGGGAGCACCGGGCTCGGCGCCAGGGAGCGGGCGCGTTCACCGCCGAGATGGCCGAGCGGCTGCTGGCGGTGGGCTTCGATCCCGCCCGGTTCGGCTCCGCCGAGCTCGCCGCCGGAGCGGTCGGATGAGGGACCTGCTGATCGTGGCCAGTGCGGCCGGCCTCGGCCTCGGGGCGCTGCTCGTGGTCGCCGGTCTGCTCGGTCGGTCGGTCTCGCCGGACGCGGCTGGGGACCGGTCGTGCCGGTCGTGGCCGGCGCCGGCCGCACGCTCCTACCGTCGGTCGGCGCTCCTGGCCATCGGGGCTTCCGGCGGGGCGTGGGCGATCAGCGGTTGGCCGGCGCTCGGGGCCATCGCCGCCGGCGCGGTGATCGTGGCCGATCGGGCCGACGCCGTCAGCCGGGATCGTCGGCACCGGCACGCCATGGCCGAGGCGGTCGCCGGCTGGGCCGAGATGCTGGCCGACGTCATGCGGTCGCACTCGGCCCTCGGCCAGGCGGTCAGCGACACCGTCGCCTCCACGCCGGACGTCCTCCGCCCCTCGGTGGTCCGGCTGTCGACCGCCGCCAGCTCGGGGTCGTTCGAGCGCGGCCTCGCCGATTTCGCCGCCTCGGTCGACGATCGCAACGCCGACGTGCTCGTCGCTGCGCTCGGGATGGCGCATCGGGGCCGGAGCGGCAACCTGCCGGAGGTGCTCGACAAGGTCGCAGCGCAGACGAGGTCCAGGACCGAGATGCTGCTGCGGATCGAAGCCGGCCGGGCTCGGCTCCACTCCGAGGCCCGGGCCATGGCCTCGATCACCGCCGTGCTGGCCTGCGGCATCATGGTGCTCGGGCGCCCCTATCTCGACCCGTATGACCGGCCGATCGGCCAGGCGGTGCTCGCCGTGGCCGGCGGGCTGTTCGTGGCCGGCGGGGCCTCACTGGTCGACCTCGGCCGACCGATCGACCGGCCGAGAACGCTGACCGTGGCGCCCCGGAAGGGCCGGTGGCGGCGATGAGCGCTGCGGCGGGGGCCCTGATCGGCGCCGTCGCAGGAGCGGGTCTCCTGATGGTTGCCCTCGGGTTGTCGGCTGGCCGATCGTCGCTGGACCGGCTGACGTCGATTGCGGCGGGCGCCGGCCCGTCCGAGCGGGCGCCGGGGCCGGCGGCGAACCTGGAGCGGCTGGAGCGGTGGGTGCTCGGCCCGGCGGCCGCCGATCGGCAGGCTCGTCGGCGAGCCGACCTCGCGGTGCTGGAGCTGCCGGCCGACCGGTGGCACGCCCAGCGGCTCCTGCTGGCGATGACGGGCACGGTCGGACCCGTTGCCGGGGTGGTGGTCAGCGCCGGCCTGGCCCCGGTCGTCGGTCCCGGTCCGGTGCTCGGTCCATCCGTTTCCGCCCTGGCCGCCGTCGCCGGGGGCGCTGCCGGGTGGTTCGGGGCCGAGTGGTGGCTCGGGAAGCGCGCGGCCGGGGCCCGCACGGTGTTGCGCAGCGCGGTGGCGGTGTACCTCGACCTCGCGGCTGTGGCGGTGGCCGGCGGGGCCGGTCCGGCCGAAGCGATGAGAACCGCGGCCGAGGCCGGCCACGGGGCGCCGTTCCTGAGGATTCGTGCCGCCATTGCCGGGGCCGAGGTCACGCAACGCTCGGCGTACGAGGCCCTCGAGGCGCTGGGCCGTCGCATCGGCCTGGCCGAGCTCCGAGACGTCGGGGCCGCCATGGCGCTCGCGGAGCGGCAGGGTGCGCCGGTGGCGGCGACCCTGGGAGGGAAGGCGGCGGCGGTGGCGGTCCGGCTGCTGGCCAGCGAGCAGGCGGCAGCCGAGACCCGCTCTGTCGCCATGTCGTTGCCGTCGGTTCTGATGCTGTCCGGCTTCCTCCTGTTCCTGATGTACCCGTTCGTCGCCGCGCTCGTGGCCACCACCGGATGAGCCGCTTGCGACGGTTGCGGGCCCGGATCACCCTGGGCGCACTGCTCGGCGCCCTGATCGTGCTACCGGTGGCGCTGGTGGTGGCCGTCGGCAACCCCGTGCCGGCCTCCCTGCCGACCTCGAGCGACGTCGTGACCGCGGTGGCCCAGCGACATGTCCCGCCCGACGCGGTCGTGCGCTCCCTGGCCATCGTCGTCTGGCTCCTCTGGCTGCAGGTGGGGTGGGCCGTGGCGTGGGAGGCGGTGTCCGTCGGGGTCGGATCGCTGACGAGCGCAGGGCGCCCATCGCCGCCGCTGGTACCAGCGGTCCTGGCCGGTCCGATCCGCCGGCTGGTGATCGCCGCCTCCGCCGTCTGGCTCACGGCCACCACGATCGGATCCGCCGACCTGGCCGGCTCGGACCCCGTGGCCCTTGTCGGCATCGACGACGAACCGCCCGGCGGTCCGGTACCGGACGGGGCGGCGCAGATCCGGGCCGATCGATCGGGCGACATGGCGGGATCGGGCTCCCAGTTGGTGGCGGCCGGGTTGGTGGCCGCCATCCGGCGACGCCGCCGGTACCGGTTGGCCCACCGGCGAGCCGGCACGATCCCGGCGGTGGACGACGACGTGGCGGTGATCGCCAGGCGCCGGCTCCGCCGTCGGGCCGGTGCCGGGCTGTGGCTGACCGCCGCCGTCCGGTCGCTCGGACGGGACGCCACGACGGTGGACGGATCCCGGCCGTTGTACCTCGAGCTCGACACCCGGGAGCTGGTGGCCAACCTGATCGCTCCCGACGCGCGGTACGGTCGCGCTCCCTGGTCGACCGACGACGGAGGTCTCACCTGGCGCTTGTCCCGCTCCGTGCCGATCACCGATCTGGTCGGTGGCCGCCCGCAGGATCCGCCCCCGCTGCTGGTGTCGGTGGCCGACGGCCTGCTGGTCAACCTGGTCGCGGTCGGACGGCTGACCGTCGTCGGCCCGCAACGGTCGACGGACCCGGTGATCCGGTCGCTGGTGCTCGAGCTGGCCTACTCGCCGATCGTCGGTCCGGTCGAGCTCAGGGCCGGTGAGGGCGCCGTGCCGGACGATGTCGCACCCTTGCTGGCTGGGACCACCCAGGGCCGCCCGACGACGAGACCACCGCCGGACCGGGTGGTCTCGTTCCTGGCCGACGACATCGGGGCTGGCGGCGAGGGTCGGGACGATGACGATTCCGGGACTCGCCCGTCGGCGACGGTGGTCCGGTCCCGCTCGGTCCCGGCCGCCGGCCGAGGGTGGGCGTTGCTGGTTGACGACCACCGGGCCCGGCTGGAGCCGCTCGGTCGCGCCGTCGTCGCCGCAGAGACGAGCGAGTCGGCCGCCGCCGAGCTCGCGCTCGCCCTCCACAACGGGCCGCCGAGCGACCCCGAGGGTCCGGTCGGCGTCGGCCGTTACGGTCCCCAGGAGACGGGCGGCGGTCCCGTGATCAGGTTCCTCGGCTCGATCGACGTGGCCGGCGCAGACTGGGAGCTGACGTCGCAACAGCTGTCCCTGGTCGCCTTCCTCGCCATGGTCGGTAGCGCCGACCGCAGCGCCATCACCGACGCGCTGTGGGACGGTCGGACGATCTCCGCCAGCCGATTCCCCAACCTGGTCTCGGAGGTTCGGGCCGCCATCGGGCGTCACCACCTCCCGGGGTCACAGCGCGGGCGGTATCGGCTGGACGGCATCGGCACCGATCTCGGGACGTTCGAGCTCCTGTCGGCCGGGGCTGCCCGTGCCACCACGGCCGGTGCCGCCATCGATGCGCTCGAGCGGGCGCTGACCCTCGTGCGGGGCTCGCCCTTCGATCGGCCGGGTGATCGGTACTGGACCTGGATCGACGATCACAGCGACCGGGCGGCCAGGGCCGAAGCCCTCGTCGCCGAGGCAGCCTGCCGGTTGGCGGCGCTCCATCGTGGTGCCGACCGTCCCGACCTGGCGCTCCGGGCCTGCGAGACCGCCCTGGCGGCCAGCCCGCTGGACGAGCACCTGGTGGCGACCCTCGCCGAGCTGTATCTCGACGCTGGCCGGCCGGGTGCCGCCGGCCGGCTTGTCGCCGGCTGGGAGGCCAGGATCAGGCGGCTGGGCTGCGGTCCCCCCTCGAGCGAGCCTCGCCGTCGGCTCGGGGGCTCGCCATCGGGAGCCGGGAGACCGGCGTCGTCGGCGGCCAGCACGCCCGTCGAGCAGGCATCAGGCCGGTGACCGGCTCGTGATCAGACGTCGACCGGTTCGGCGGTCACGACCACGTTGCCCCGATACGAGCGACGAACCGGATCGAACGTGCCGCCGCAGGTGATGAGCTGCAGCACCGGGGCGCCGCTCTTGCGGAACAGCTCCTGGGCCGGGAGTGCCTGCTTGTCGTACAGGATGTTGTCGGTCACCCGGTAGCGCAGCACCGAGCCGTCCGCCATCTCCACCTCGAGCGTCTCACCCAGTTGGAGGTCGGCCAGGTTGAAGAACGCGCCCGGGTTCCCCCTGTAGTCGACGTGGGCGGCCAGCACGGTGGACCCGTCCGCTCCCGGCGGTGCGCTGTGCTCGTACCAGCCGACGGTATCGGCCGCCGGCACGGCGAACTGGTTGTCCTCGTCGACCCCGACGGAGAGCACCGAAGCTTCGAGGCCGATGTCGGGGATCCTGACCGCCACCGGTGCGGCCGAGGCGTCCCGCCCGCCGGTCTGGCTGCCGAGGAGGGCAGATCGCAGCGGAACCTGGGCCTCGGCGGCGCCGGCCGATCTGACCGGCACGACGGCCGATGCGAGGGTGGCGCCCTCGGCCTCGGCCGGTATCTCGTGGGCCGTCACCGCGGCGCCGACGAGCGCCAGCGAGATGGCCATCACGAAGATGCCAGACCGGAGGCGAGGGTTCACAGGACCCGGCGGCTCCGCCTGATCATCATCAGGCCGCCGGCTACGGCCATGAGCGAGGCGATGGCGCCGAGGATGTAGAGGCCGGTCGGGTCCTCGCCGTCGGCCAGGAGGTTGCTGTCACCGGTCGGCACGGCGGCCGGGGCGGTCGACAGCCCCGTATAGCGCTGGACGACCACCTCGATCGTGTCCTCGGCGGCGACGCCGATGATCGACACGCTGGCCAGCTCGCCATCAGCGAGGTTGATCGTCGCCGATCGCACCGGCGTGCCGTCGGCGGTCGACGTCTCGATGGTGTGCTCGCCGGCATCGAGGACGACAGCGGTGGTTCCCCCCGGCTCCAGGAGACCGTTCACATCCTCACCGTCGATCGTGGCCTGGACCGCTGGTGCGGCGGCCAGATGGCGGAGCTCGATGCGGCCGGTGGCCGGATCGAGGCTGTCCAGGTTCTCGACGAAGGCCGAGATGGTCGGATTGCCCTCGCCGTCGAGATGGGCCACCAGCGTCGTCGGTTCTGCGCCGATCGTTGCGGTCAGGCTGATGATCGGCTCGTCGGAGCGGTCCGCGGCGGAGGGCGGCGGGGCATCGCTGGCGGCATGGATGTCGATGTCGTACTCGCCGGGCGGGAGCTCGGCCAGGCCGGCGATCGTCCCGACCGTGAAGCCGGGAGCCAGTGCCTCGCCGTCGACGTACACGTCGACCACGACACCCGGGATGCCGTGCAGCACCTGGACACCCGCCTCGTCGGCTGGGATCGGGCCGTCGACCGTGGCCGCCGGTGCAGCGATCTCGTCCGGCTCCTCGGCCACGGTGCTGGTGGTGGTCTCGGCGGTGGTGGCGGTGGTCTCGGCGGTGGTGGCGGTGGTCTCGGCCGTGGTGGCGGTGGTCTCGGCCGTGGTGGCGGTCGTTTCTTCCGTGGTGGTCTCGGCCGTGGTGGCCGTGGTCTCGACCGTGGTCGCAGCCTCTTCGTCGACGGCGTCGGCCTCCTCGGTGGTGGGGCTGGCCACGGCGTCCCCGGCATCTTCGCCCTCGTCGTCGATCACGGTGTCGACGCCGTCCCCGGCGACCTCCGACGTGTCGTCCGAGCTGAGCAGCTGGAAGGCCACGACGCCGAGCCCTGCGGCGAGGATGGCTCCGACCAGGATGCCCGCCTTGTTGCCCCGACGGTCGGACTCGAAGGTCTCGTCGAGATCGACCGTCTGGGCCGCAGCCGGGACGGCGTAGCCAACGTCTGCTTCCTCGTCGTCCTCGTCTCCCGCGGCGGCCGTGTCCTCGCTGTACACGCGGGAGTCGAAGACCGATCCCTGGTCGCTCTCGGCGGTCTCCTCCCCGTTGACGTCGGCAGCCTCCGCCCCCTCGGCGTCGGCGCCGGAGGCGGCCACACCCTCGACCGAGCCTGCGGGGACCTCCTGGGTGATACCGGCTTCGGTGTCGATGTCGGTATCGGTGCCGGTGTCGATGCCGGTATCGACACCGGTGTCGGCATCGGCTCCCGGTTCGGCAGCGGTGTCAGCATCGGCCGGGGTCTGCGCCGAGGTCTCCTCCACATCGGCGACGGGCTCGTCGCCACCGAGCATCGAGGCGCCGATGGCGGCCCCACCGGCCATGGCGGCGGCCCCGGCCGCGGCGGCCCCGGCTGCGTCGGCTCCCTCCGATTGGGCAGGGGATTCGGACGGCACGAAGCCGGCAACCGCCTCGGATGCCGAGGACGCCAGGTCGGTGGCATCGGCGGTCGGGATGAAGGCTGGGCTGTAGGTGCGACGATCCTCGCCGAGCGCCTCGGCCAGGATGCTGGCGAACTCGAGCGCAGAGGGCGGTCGGGCCTCCGGTGTGTCGGAGCTCGACCACATGATGAGTCGCCGAATCGAGCGGGGCACGTCCTCGAGGGAGCCGCCGAGGGAGGCCTCGAGGATCCTGCCAAGCGAGTAGACGTCGGAGCGCTCGGTGGCATCGCTGCCGTCGAGCACCTCCGGTGCCACCCAGGTGGCGTAGTCGGCCGACGGCGTGCCACCGAGACCGAGACCGATGCCGCTCACGGCGACGTCGTCGTCGATGACGTAGATCTGGTCCGGCGAGAGCGCACCGTGGAACAGGCCGCGGAGGTGGGCCTCATGGGTGGCCCTGGCGGCCGCCTCCGTGATCGTCGCGCACTCCTCCCACTCCGATCCGGAGGGGGGTATGCGATCGGCCAGGGTCGGGGCCTCGACGACGGGCGTGACCGCATAGGGCTTGCCGTCCGAGGCGAAGTCGCTGTCGATGACAGGTACGAGACCGGGGAGGTCGGCAGACTGCCGCAGACGACGGAGGTGGTTCTTGTCCCATCGGTCGGACGAGCCGATCGTGACCAGGACCTCGGTGTCCGCATCGCTCAGCCGGAGGAGGTCGAAGCCGCACCAGCTGGAGCCTGACACCGAGTTGCCCGCCATCTCGTCTTGTGAGTTCACCATCAACCTCCGCCGGTGCCGCGCGTCCATCGCGCACGCCGAAACTACCAGCTGTCACCACCGATTGCAGTGGTCTCGCCACAATTCCCGCCCGTCACCGATTCACGCCTCGGGCTGCCGCGGCCGAGGGTAGCAAAGCGGGGGTCCAGTGGCGAGAGTTCGCCGGTTTTCTCGCCCTGCGACCTATGCCTCGGGCGCCTCGGTGGTCAACTCCACCCCTCCGCTTGCGTCAGGGCGATCGACGGGCCACGGTTGGGGTTGCGCCGACGGACCGGTCGGCGAGCCGACGCACCCTGGGGAGATGCCGTGGTCGACAAGTGGATGGTCGAGACTGCGCTGAGCAGCGACTACCCGTTCTACACGCGGGCCAATGTCGGTGAGGTCTTCCCGGACCCCGTCGTGCCGCTGAGCTTCTCGTTCGCCTTCCAGAACGAGAACGGCCTCGGCGGGTCCGAGATCGGCTTCCGCCGGGCCTTCATCCGGATCGGGGTGATGGAGGAGTCCGAGCTCCCACCCGACGAGTGCCTGTTCCTCGGCAGGGGCCCGGGGTCGCCGTCGACGACGCCGCGGCGCTGCAGCACGCGGAACAGGGCGGCGGCGTCGGCCGCGGCGAG
>JAHELU010000259.1 GCA_024644005.1 Acidimicrobiales bacterium
GGCGGCCAGATGCGAGCCTTCGAAGAGGTCTTCGCCGCCTTCGACTAGCTCACGTGCGGGCCGTCGCCTCGGCCCGGGCTCAGCTCGGGATCTCGGACAGGACCGTGTCGGAGCGGTGGTCGGTCCAGCGATGACCGTCCCAGTAGCGGTAGATCGCCCGGTCCTCGGGATCGTAGTACCACCCTGGGCCGGCGTTGCGCATGTGGTCCGCTGCGGCACCATGGCCAGGATGGCGGGCCGCAGGCCCTGGTGTCGGGGCAGGTGAGGCAGTACCCATGTCGGCGATCGTAGCTCCAGCCACCGACGCCGTCCGGGGATCGTCGACCGACCCAGCCGTTGCCGTCGCCTCGAGCCCCTGATCTACTGCGCTTTCGACCAGATTGCAGATTGGCGACAACGGGCGTCGACGAGGCTCAGGACAGCTCGACCAGCAGCTCGGGGGCGAAGGGCATCTCGGCCGGCGGCAGGTCCGAGACGGGGGCGAAACCGGACCCGGTGACCACCCGATCGACTAGTCCGAGCCCGACGATCTCGTTCGCGGCGAGGAAGCCTGGCAGCTCGGGCTCGTCGATCCGCTCGACGATCGCCTGCCAGTACTGCTCGAGCACCCGTCGTCCGGTGCCGACGACGAGCCAGACCGGCGTCCCCATCGCCTTGGCGGTTGCGGCCAGACCGACCGAGCCGACGTCGACGAGCGCGGCGGCAGCACCGACCGCGGCCGCTTCGATCAGCACGAGGTGGGAGTCCTCGACGATCCCGGCCAACCTGGCCGGGTCGACGTCCTCGGCATCGATGTCGGCTCGCTCGAGCCGGCGGACGACCGACGGCCCCTGACCCTCCACGTCCGCCACGAGCACCCGCACATCGCCCCGCCTGGGCAATGCGCCGACGGTGATGTCGGGCCACCCGGCGATGGCGACCGTGGCCCCGTCCGGCAGCCCGTGGGCCAGCTCTCGCCCGGTCCGGTCGGCTCGCAGCTCGTCGATCAGCGCCCGGGACTCGGCTCTGGCATCGGCCGCGGTGACCATCCTGGCGCACATCCACCACAGCGGACCGACCGCTGGTTGTCGGGTCAGCAGACGTCTGGCGGCGGTGACGATCGCGGCCGGGTCACGGTCGAACACCGACAGCGCCGATGCGGCTTCCTGCACCAGCATCCCGGCATCGGCACCACTCGCTCTTGCGACGTAGCGGAGCTGTTCCATCGGGTGCATGCCGACCTCGCAATTGCAGTGGGTGGCCCACGTTATAGCAGGGGCTGACCGACGATCAGCCAGTCGGGGGCGGCGCTGCGATCGGCGTTCGGCGACGGGCCAGGAAGGCGATCGCCGGACCGTTCTGGTGGGTCGGCTGGTCGAATGCGGTGTCTGTGATGTCGAACCCGTAGCGGTCGAACAACCGATGGATGTCATCGAGCCGGAGCCAGTTGCTGTATCGGTTCCCGGCGCCGCAGAACCCACCCCAGCCCAGCGCGTCGAGGTAGTCCTGGCGGTACAGGACATGGCGGTGGCCCTCGTAGTCGACCTCGGTCTCGACCCCGAACTTCTCGGCCACGTGCGCTCCTGCGGCCTCGATCAGCTGGCGGTCGTAGTAGTGGGTCCAGACGAAGACCGCGTCGGCGGTGCCGCACAGGAGCTTGATGTGCTCCGCCGGATTCTCCATGTGGTACAGCACCCCACAGGCGACCACGAGGTCGAAGTGCGGCCCGGCCTCGGCCATGTAGCGATTGAAGTCGCCCAGCAGGAAGCGCGACCGTGCGGTGCCCAGGAGCTCCTTGGCGACCAGGCACTTCAGGTAGGCCCGGCGGTTGGCCTCGACCGCCACGATCTCGGCGGCATCGTGCTCGGTCTCCAACCGGTAGGTGTGCCCTCCCTCGAGCGGTCCGAGCTCGAGTATGCGCAGCCCGGCCACCCCACCGAGCCGCTCGACCATCCAGTCGATCCGCCCGTCGGCGAAGAGGCCGGCGAAGCCGCCCGTGTCGGCGCCCACCCGCTCCGGCAGCACGGACGACCAGTCGCCGGCGAACAGATCGACGGCGTTCTGGGCCGTTGGTGGGCCCGTGCAGTAGCCGTCGAGGACCTCGAGCCACGAGGTCGGGTCGTCGTCACGGCGGGCCGGCGCTGGACCGGTCTCGGCGCCGCTGCTGGCCACATCGATGCTCATCGGTTCGTTCCTCGTTCGGCGACGCTCGGCGGCCCCACGGGGCGGTCCGGTCGGTGGGGGTCGGGACGGCCGATCGGAGCTGGGCTCTCAGGCAACCGTCGGCGGCGGATGAGGATCATCGTAGGACCGAGCGGCCGGCCGGTGGTGGTTCGTCGTGGACCGAACCGGTTTCTGCGACCGGCGGACGGGTTGCGACCATAGGCTCTACGGATGACAAATTCCGTGGTTCTGGCCGCTCAGGTTCGGAGTCCGGACCGATCTGCGCTAGTCTCGCCGCCCGTGGCCGTAGCTCCAGCCGATCTGGTCCTCGATTCGATTCGAGGCGACGGATACCCGCTTCGCGACTGGCTCACGTCGAACTCGCTCTGCTTGGTTGCCCTCGACCCCTACACCCACGAGAGCGCCTGGATTCTCGAGACCGCAGGCCGGATCCTCGACCACTACTCGCCGGCCGACATCCGAGTCGGGTGGCTGGCCACGAGCGACGAGGACGGCTGCCGCCAGTTCCTCGGACCGTGGGCCGAGCGGTTCCTGACCTTCCCTGACCCGGGCCGCGAAGCGGTGACCGCGCTCGGCATCGAGCGGCTGCCGGCCCTGGTCCACATCCGCTCCGACGGCTATCTCACCGTCGTCGACGGCTGGGATCCTGCAGCCTGGCGTGCGGTCGCCGAACAGCTGTCGACCATCCTGGCCTGGACCCGTCCCATCATCCCTCAGCCCGGTGACCCCACCCCCTATGCGGGGACGAACGTCAAGGGCGACTGATCGCCACCGTCGCCGCGGCCGATCCGTTGATGCGGCTGGTGGCACGTGATCCTCCACGCCGGGTTGCACCGGGTCCTGCGGGGGGTTCGCCGCTGGCGGGGCGAGGGAGCGGGCCAGCCGATCCCGGTCGACCCCGAGCTGCCGGCATCCGACTGGCGGCACCTGGCAACCGAGATCGAAGCAACGGTCGAGAACAAGGGTGGGCCGGTCGCTGCTCGTCGGCGAGCCGGCAAGATCGGGGTGACCTACGAGAGCCTGACCCCCGGTGGGCGGCTGCGGTTCTTCCAGAAGCTCGCCGAGGACTTCGGTCACGAAGACCAGCAGGTGAATCGGGCCATGGACGCCGTGTTCGCCGCATCGACCCGTGAAGCCCGGCGATCTGCCGAGGACGAGCTGCGGCGCCGGCTCCGGGCCCGGCGGGAGGTCCTGCTTCGCCGCCTGGCCGGGCTCGACGACGGCTTGCCGTTCCTCATCGGGATGCGATCCGAGCTCCTGCCCCACCGCCGCCGCTCACCGGAGCTGACGGCACTCGACGGCGAGATGCGGCAGATCCTCGAAGAGTGGTTCGACGTCGGCTTCCTCAACCTGGAGCGACTGACCTGGGACACGCCGGCGTCGTTCCTCGAGAAGCTGATCGAGTACGAGGCGGTCCATGCCATCGAGTCGTGGGACGACCTGAAGCGACGGCTCGGTCCCGGCCGCCGGTGCTACGCCTTCCTCCACCCCGGCATGCCGGACGACCCGCTGATCTTCGTCGAGGTAGCGCTGACCAAGGACATCGCACGAAGCCTCGAGCCGCTACTGGCCGCTCCCACCGACCCCGATCACGCCGCACACGCGGAGCGGGACTCGGACACGGCGATCTTCTACTCGATCTCCAACTGTCACGACGGTCTGGCCGGGGTCTCGCTCGGTGACTTCCTGATCAAGTCGGTCGTCGAGGAGCTTGCCGCCGAGATGCCCGGCCTCAAGACGTTCGCCACCCTGTCCCCGATGCCGGGCTTCCGGAGCTGGCTGGTGGCGAGGGCCGACGGCGACGGCGCGCTGCTCACGCCTGAGGAGACCGCAGCGCTCGGCGACGGCGGAGCCGGGATCGCCGAGGAGCTCGACGGCCTCATCGCCGGGCCTCCTCGGCCGCCGGACGATCCCCTCCTGAGCCGGGTCGAGCCGGTGCTGCTGCGCCTGGCCGCCACCTATCTGCTCGAAACCGGCCCCTCGGGCCGGGCCGTCGATCCCGTGGCCCACTTCCACCTCACGAACGGGGCCAGGGTGGAATACGTGAACTGGATGGCCAACCCGAGCCCGGTCGGTTGGGACCGGGGGCTCGGTCTGATGGTCAACTACCGCTACGACCTGAGGACGATCGAGACCAACCACGACCGCTACATCAGCGATGGGCGGATCGCAGCAGCGGATGCGGTCCGCAAGCTGGCCGAGCCGCCGAAGGCCGATGGGGGCCGGATCCGCAGGAGCTGAATCGACCTCCAGCGCATCTTCGCGGAGCGAACGACGTTTCGCCGGAGGCGAAACTCGGGGTTGCGGCCTCCGGCCGCAACACTCAGCCGATGCAACAGAATCGACCTCCAGCCCATCCCCGCGGAGCGAACG
>JAHELU010000260.1 GCA_024644005.1 Acidimicrobiales bacterium
CGCTCGGCCTCACCCAGGGCCAGGCATTGCGATACGCCATCCTGCCCCAGGCCGTGCGCAACGTCGTGCCGGCGCTGATGAACACGGTGGTGAGCCTGCAGAAGGACGTGGCACTCCTGTCGATCCTCGGCATTCGCGAGGCGGTGCGGGAGGCCGAGATCTACACCGCCAGGACGTTCAACTACACGTCGTACGTGGTGGCGACCCTGCTGTTCCTGGCGGTCAGCGTGCCCCTGACCCGGGTGGTCGACTGGTATACGGCGCGGGACCGGATCCAGCGATCGCAGACCCTGACATGATCGACCCGGTCGACACGGTCGACGCAGCCGACACGGTCACCCCACCGAAGCTGGAGCTACGGGCGGTGGAGAAGTCGTTCGGTGCCAAGCGGGTGCTCGACGGGCTCGATCTGACCGTCGACGAGCACGACGTGGTCTGCCTGATCGGACCGAGCGGGTGTGGCAAGTCGACGATCCTCCGGTGCATCGATCTGCTCGACCCGATCGACGGCGGGGCCATCCTGCTCGACGGCGTGGCCATCGCCGGCTCGGGATCGGGCGGTGGCGGCCTGTCGGCAAACGAGGTCCGGCGACGGATCGGCATCGTCTTCCAGTCGTTCAACCTGTTCCCCCACATGAACGTCATGCAGAACGTGACGCTCGGGCCCCGTCGGGCCCACGGGGTCGAGCGACGGGACGCCGAGGACCGGGCCCGTCAGTTGCTCGACCGGTTCGGCCTGGCCGACAAGGCCGACGAGTACCCGAACCGACTGAGCGGCGGCCAGAACCAGCGGGCCGCCATCGTGCGGGCGCTGATGGGCCGACCCGAGATCCTGCTGCTCGACGAGGTGACGTCGGCGCTCGATCCCGAGCTCGTCGGTGAGGTGCTGGGGGTGATCCGGGACCTGCGGGATCAGGGCTTGACGATGATCCTGGCCACGCACGAGATGGGCTTCGCCCGCGACGTCGCCACCACCGTTGCCTTCCTCAACGAAGGCCGGGTGCTCGAGGCCGCGCCGCCGGCCGAGCTGTTCGCAGAGCCACGCAACGAGCGGACCAAGCAGTTCCTCCGACGAGTCAGCGAAGCCGGGCGGCTGTGACCGGCTGTGACCGGCTGTGACCGGCTGTGACCGGCTGCCCATCGTCGACCTAGGCTCTCTGCCATGCGCCTGACCGATCGCACCCGGCAGTTGAGCGCCTCGCCGATCGCCGAGGCCCACGGCTGGCTGGCCCACCGGAGCAGCGATCGGCCACTGCTCGACCTGTCGCAGGCGGCCCCGAGCTACCCGACCGCCCCCGAGATCGCAGCCAGGATCGCCGAGGTGGCCGCCGAGGCCGACGGTGGTCGCTACGCTCCCCCGCCCGGGCTACCCGAGCTGAACGATGCCTTCGCCGCCGAGCTGTCGCGCGACTACCGGGCCAGCATCGGACCGTCGCGGATCCTGCCCACCGGCGGCTGCAATCAGGCGTTCTGCGTGACGACCTCGGCCCTGACCGAACCGGGTGACGAGATCATCTTGCCGGTTCCCTACTACTTCAACCACGACATGTGGCTGAAGCTCGACGGGGTTCGGCCCCGGTACCTGCTGCCCGACGACTCGCTGGTGCCCGACCCGGAGCGGGCCGCTGCGCTCATCACCGATCGGACCAGGGCCATCGTGCTGGTCACCCCCGGCAATCCGACCGGCGTGACCATCCCACCGGAGACGATCGGCGCATTCCACCGGTTGGCCGTCGCCAACGACATCGCCCTCATCGTGGACGAGACGTATCGCAACTTCCGCGCCACCGACGAACCGCCGCACGACCTGTTCACCCGGGACGGGTGGGAGAACAACGTCATCAGCCTCCACAGCTTCTCGAAGGACCTGGCGATCCCCGGCTACCGGGTGGGGGCGATCGTGGCCGGGCCCGAGATCATCTACGAGATCATGAAGCTGGTCGACTGCATCCAGATCAGCGCCCCCCGGATCGGGCAGGAGGCTGCGGTGGCCGGCCTGCGGCTGGCACGGTCGTGGCGAGCCGAGCAGGCGGCCAGGATCAACCGAGCCCTCGCCCGCTTCAGCGCCGTGATGGCCGACGAGCCCGGTGGCTTCCGGTTGGCCAGCGCAGGGGCGTTCTTCGGATGGGCCCGCCACCCGTTCGCCGACCTGTCCACCGACGAGGTCATCAAGCGCCTGGTGCTCGACCACGACGTGCTGGCCATTCCCGGCACCGCCTTCACGCCGACCGACGACCGATGGGTCCGGTTCAGCTATGCGAACCTGGCAGCGGATCAGTTCGACGAGCTGGCGGCGAGGCTCGACGAGCTGACGGTTCACTGATGGCCGAGCGCTCAAGCCATGCTGGCGGTGCGCTCCGGAGTCGCCCATCCTCCACTGGCCGCGGTGGCCGGGAGCGCCACGGCGACTATTCGGTTGTCAAGTAACGGGTTGCGGCAACAGACGGTCTTCGGGTCGGCGGATCGGTGGTGGCGTGATGGCCTCCGTCCGGACGGTGGATGACGAGCCGTCGATTCGATCTGAGCCGTATTCGCCATCGGCCCTCGTGGACCCGGTGATGGTGTTCGCTGCACAGGGGGACCAGATTGGCCAGATCCGTCGGACCGCCGTCCGTCCACTCCAGTACGTGATGGAGCTGGCAGTGATCGAGCGGTCGGCCGCACCGGCTCCAAGCACAGGCCGGGTAGAGCGCACGGATCGCAACCCACTGGGTGTCGGTGGCGGTTCGGTAGCGGCGGCCGACGTCGATCGGGACACCACGATCGTCCAGTACGACTCGCTGCAGCACTGCGTCACAGCAGAGCCGAGCGAGCGCAGCGTCGCCGAGATCGACGCCGTGACCGGTCTGTGCGATCGTTCGCTCGTGTGATCCCGATCGGAGGGTCTCCTCGTCGACGACGACCGTGACATGGGGAAGGTGCTGACGCCTGCGACCAGAGCAGGTCACGAGCTCGACCAGCGCCGCGGCGGCCAGATCGGCGCCTTTGGTCGTGGGGCCGTCGGTCTCGGCGGCGAGCACCGCCGTGTGCTGGTCGACCGCACTGGTCATGGCCTCGTAGCGCTCGGGATCGAGCCGGCCGCTGAATCGACCCATGCCCGTCCGCCGATCGAACCAGTGGCGGAACTCCGATCCAGCCCGACGTTCGTGGTCGGCTCGTGGGATAGGGGCCAAGGCGTCGACCGCCCGCTCGAGCGCGGCATCGAACGTGTCGGCCGGTAGCCGGGTACCGTCGACGACGAGGCGGTCTACGCGGAGTCGGTTGCGCTGATCCTGATCGAGGGACCGCGTTCGGCGAGCCAGGCTGTCGAGCTGGTCTGCACCGAACGCGCCGCTCGTGACCTGGTCGTGAAGCTCGGGAAAGCGATCGACGAGCTCGACCCGGGCCGCTTCGCTCCGTGCCCTCCGGCCGGTGATCTCACCAGCGGCCAGCAGCAGCTCACCGGCAGGAGCGGAGCATCCTCGTCCGGCGAGCACGTTCGAACGGAGGCCGATCCGCACGACGGTGGCATCCAGCAGGCGTTGTGCCCGACGGACTGCGCCGAGCAACTGTCGGAGCTCGTCCGAGTCGGCCGACTCCACTGGGAGCTCGGCCACCACCCGGTCGACACTGTCCAGCGACGCGATGGCATCGGCCAGCACTGCAGAACGAGCGATGTCGCAGGCATGGGAGGGAGCTTCCCCAGAAGCGGATGACTCGAGCAGCGCCATTGCGGTCCTACGATCGGGATCGGATCTCGCTGGAGGAAGGCGTGCCTTCGAATCGGCCACCGGCCGTGTCAGACCCTGGTGAGGTCAGACCCTAGTGACGCACGATCGAGGATATCGAACAATCGTTCGCTTGTCAACACCGGTTCGAGATTTCTCGTGAGGCCCTCAGCGGCTCGGCGACCGGGGAGCCACATCGGGATCTCGAAGTTGGAGCTGTCTCGGATCTGCCGCCGTGTCCACCGTGACCGCACGGTCGGTCACGTAGGCCTCCCGTGGGGTGGTGGAAGCCGAAGAGTAGCCCAGGCTGTTCGGTAGTTGGCTGGGGACCCCGGCTTGGGATTTGGGTGTTGAGGGTGGGGGTGGTCCGTTCCGACGCCTGATCACTGACGGCTACGAGGGTGCGCCACACCGTGGGATGCGACGCCACCTCACCGAACAGATCCGGCTGATCGCGCAGAACCGCCACATCGGAGATCGTGTTGCCGCCATCGGCCAGGCTCACCGCCACATCGACCAGCACCTCGCCATGGTCATGGCCACGGCGACGCTGCTTGTTCGGCGCCATCGCCATCGACAACGCCGAGGTCAACCCGACCTGGCCGGCAAGATCGGCGATCAGTCGGGCGCCGACATGATTCACGATCCCGGTCCCGTCACCGGTGACCCTCAGTCGCGGACGGCGGCGATTACGCTTCACCATGGAAGTGCCCTTCTGGTTGCTGGCTCATGTTCTCGACAAACACGAGTTTCCCGCACCAGAAGGGCGTTTTCGCGGACGCGCCCCACTCAACCCAGCCAGCTACTGAACAGGGCGGGCTAGC
>JAHELU010000091.1 GCA_024644005.1 Acidimicrobiales bacterium
TGGACGAGGTCGAGGCCTCGGCCACGGTGGGGTCGGCCGAGGAGGTGGCGGAGGAACTGGCGGGCTACGACGTCGACCTGGTCGTCTGCCGGATCGGCTACGACCAACCGCCCCGCTCGGCCCTGCTGGAGGTCATCGAGCGGATCGGCACCGAACTGGTCCCACTGGTCGATCGCGACGAGGCGTCGGCATGAGGCTGGGGCTCGACCTGCGGTCCGTCCCAGACCCGGAGCAGCGTGAGGCGCTGGCCGTCGAAGCCGACCGGCTCGGCCTGTGGGCGGTCCTGGTCGGCGGAGCCGCCGGCACCGAGGTGGCGGAAGCGGCGGCCCTGGCCACTGCGACCGACCACATCCACCTCGCCGTGCTGCTCGACGGCACGGCCACTCACCCGCTCACCCTGGCCGAGGAGATAGCGGTGCTCGACCACCTCAGCGCCCGCCGCGCTCTGGCGCTGGTCGACGGTCCGCCTTCGGTCGTCGAGCACGTCGACAGCCTGCTGGCCGGTCGGGTGGTCGACGGGGTGGCCCTCACCCCGCCACCGGCCCAGACCCGGGTACCGGTGTGGCCGGCCGACGAGCTCGACACGATCCAGCTCACGGGCGACCTGGACACCGACCGTCGACTCGTCGACGACGCCCGCCGGCAGGGGCACACCCACCGGTTCGTCACCCCGCCATCCTCGCTGGCGGTCCTGGCCCGCCATCTCGCGCCGAGGGCCGCCGTACCTGACTTCCCCCAGATGGTGGCCGATCTGGCCGACCGGATCGGCTGATCATCGGCGGCTGACCCGCCGTAATGCTCGGACCGGGCGCTCAGACCAGGTCGGCGGCGTTGAAGGCCACGCCGAACCGGACGCACCAGATCACCACCGTGTCGTAGCGCTCCAGATCGACGTCGGCGGGGAGCTCGTAGTTCTGCGACCCGATGTTGCCCTTGAGGTCGCCGAGGTCGATGAAGTCGTCGTCGAACAGCCCGGCGTCGCCGTCGGCGTCGACGTCGGCCACGAGGTAGACGTTGAGATCGGGGCCGTTGTCGATGGCGAAGTCCTCCTCGAACCGGAGGAACCGCTCCGTGCCGTCGGTCAGGACGACCGCCGTCCCTTCACCGGAATGGATGCGATCGATGAACTGGCCCTCGACCACCCGGGTGATCTCGGGCATGTCGGGCTCGCTCTCGCCCTGCTCGACCGCTGTCGGCACGTCGTTGTCGGCCATGAAGTCGTTCATCTCGTCCGCCTTCGACTCCGGCATGTCATCCGACGGCAGCCCCGACGCCCCTGCGGCCTCGAAGAACGGGTTCGCCTCGCTCACCTCGTCGTCGATGAACGCGGTGTGGATGCCGAACACGCCGAAGGCCAGGAAGGCGACGACCGCCGCCCCGACGGCTCCGACGACCAGCCAGGTGGTTCGAGTCATGGTCATGTCTGTCCCTCCGGGATTCGATGGTAGATCGCAAATCGGAACACGCCGACGCTCGCTCACGATTCCGCCGGGCTCGTGAACTTCCGTTCATATTCTCTTCCGCCTGTCGGCTTGTCCTTCGATTCAGATTCCCATAGCTTCGTCGGATCCGCCGACAACCACTGACATGGGGGACCAATGAGATTGGATTACGCGCAGTACCATCTGTCCGAGATGAGCCGTCGTGACGCGCTGAAGTTCGGCGCAGGCGCCGCTGCTGCCGCCACGGCCGCCTCGGTGGCGCTCGACATGGCCGATCCCGGCCCGGCGTCGGGCTCGAGGCGCAGGACCTACAACGACGACATGTTCGACGTCGAGGCGGTCGAGGCCGGGGCCTGGTTCCCCGGTCCGTACGGGCCGGACGACCAGCGGGGCACCCTGAACGAGGTCACGCCCGAGCGCACCCACGCCGCCCTGAGGCGGGTCGGCGGGGGGAAGATCACCGCCTACCAGCTCGGTGAGGAGATGTTCAACGGCTTCCCAGCCTTCCCCAGTGACCCGCCGCGGCTCCACGAGATGTACCTCTACGTGCGGGGCTACGAGGCACCGCCGGAGTTCACCGCCGGCGGGGGCATCCAGTCCAGCACCACGCCGATCGGCCCGAACCTGGTCACCGTTCACGAGGAGCGGTTCGCCGAGAACTACACGTTCCAGATCGCCACCCAGCTCGACGGGCTGAACCACGTCGGGGTCGGCCAGATGTACTACAACGGCAACAAGGCCCTCGACTTCATCACCCCCACTGGCACCACCGTGCTCGGCAACGAGACGATGGGCCCGATCGCGGCGCGGGGCATCGTCCTCGACATCGTCGGCCTGAAGGTGGCCACCGGTAAGACCGACGACTACTTCTTCGCCCCCAACGGCGAGCCGGTGCTGCGGGGAGACTACCGGATCACGATCGACGACATCGAGAACGCCCAGCACCGCCAGCGGGTCAACCCCAAGATCCGGGCCGGTGACATCCCGATCTTCCACACCGGGTGGACCCACGTCAAAGGCGACCCGACGCAGTACCTGACCCAGGAGCCGGGGATCTACCTGGCCGAGTGTCGCTATCTGGCGGATCGCAAGGTCGCCATCATCGCCACCGACACCTGGGGGCTCGAGGTCCTCGATCCGGCGGTGACCGGTGGCAACGCCTTTCCCTGCCATCAGGAGCTGTTCGTCAAGGAGGGGATCCGGATCGGCGAGTCGTGGGTCACGGACGCACCGCTCAAGGACAACTGCGCCGAGGGGCTGCTGGTGATCACGCCCCAGAACGTGCCGGGCGCCACCTGTGGCTCGACTCCCCCGACCCTGCTCTGCGGGCGGGGTCGCCCCCCTCGCCGCTAGGGCCAGCGGAGCGGCTACTCCAGTCGAGTCGACACCAGCGAGGCCAGATCCTCGGCTACCACCGCCGGTGTCGGCTCGACCGGGAGGTCGTCCCGCTTCGTCACCCCGCTCAGCACCAGACCGAACTCGTAGCCGAGGGCGGTGGCGAACAACCCGTCGGAGTCCGGTCGGTCGCCGACCATGAGACCGCGGTCGCCGAGCCGGTCCCGGACCAGGGTGACCGCTCCGGCGTGCGGCTTGCCGGCGAAGATCGGCTCGGTCTCGGCCGCGGCGGCGATGGCGGCCACGATGGCCCCGCCGCCGGGCCGGAGGCCGTCTGCGGTCGGGTAGGTCGGATCGTGGTTTGTGCCGATCAGCCGGGCCCCGGCCCGGACGGCGGTCATGGCCCGCCCGAGGTCGTCGTAGTCGAAGCTCGGCTCGATGCCGGCGATCACCGCATCGGCCGGGGCCCGCTCGACCACCGTGCCGCCCCGCCGCGCCACCGCCTCGTCGATTCCCGGGCCGCCGACCACCAGCACCCGCTCGCCCGGCTCGATCATCCGACCGGCCGCCATGGCCGAGGTGACGACCGAGCCGGTGGCGTCGATGCCGTGGGCGGCCAGCTTGGCCTCCTGCTCGGCCTCGGTCAGCCGTGACATGTTGGTCACGAACAGCACCTCGGCACCGTGGGCCTGCAGCCGCTTCACCGCTTCGGCTGCTCCCGGAATCGGTTCGCTTCCCAGCCAGATGACGCCGTCGAGATCCACTACCCACGGTTCGATCACGGGCCGAGCGTAGTGGGTCCGGTGCCGCTACCCGCTGCCGGTGGTGGCCCGTGCCCGCTCGGCCGAGGCGACGGCCGGGACCGGGCGGCGCCCGGGTGGTGTCGACGGCGTCAGCGGCGGGCGTTCGGTGACCCCCGGCCGGTCGCGGGTCGCCTCGGGCTCGGTCTCCTTGCCAGCGTAGGTGTCGACGTAGGTCTGGCCGGACAGCTTGCTGATCTCGAACATCACGGCATCGGTCATCGTCCGGAAGATCCGGGGATCGTCGGGATCTCCGAAGTCCTCGACCCGCATGGGTTCGCCGAAGCGCACGGTGCACGGCTTGCCGGGCTTCATCAGGAACGTGTCGGGCGGCTGGATCTCCACGGTTCCCTCATGGCCGACCGGGATGATCGGAGCGTTGCAGCGAGCGGCCAATCGAGCGGCCCCGGTCCGGCCCTTGTGGAGGTTCCCGCTCCGTGAGCGGGTGCCCTCGGGGTAGATCATGAAGAGATGTCCGCTGTCGAGCACTCGAGCCGCAGTGTCGAGTGCCTGCTTGGCGGCGTCGCCACCGGACCGGTCGACGGGGATCATGCCGAGCGCCGGGAAGAGGTGCTTGGTCTTCCAGTCGTCGAGGTACTCTGCCTTGCCGATCGCCCAGACCCTGCGGGGCAGCGCCGCCGGCACGAACACCGAATCCGAGAACGAGAGATGGTTCGGCGCGATGATGGCAGGGCCGGTCAGCGGAATGTGCTCGCTGCCCTCGACCGTCACATCCCAGAGCCGGTCGACCAGCTGACGGATGGTGGCGAGCGCGCACCTGCTGAGCCGGTCGGCCCCTGGCAGCTCCGGCGCAGGTTCGAAGCGGAATCGCCGGCCGAGCGCCACTACCGGAGCTCCCGGCGTATCAGCTTGCCGGTCGGTGCCACCGGCAGCTCGTCGACGAATCGGTACTCCGTCGGGCACTTGTAGCGGCTCAGCCTGGCATGGACGAAGGCATCGAGGTCGTCCCGGTCGGCGGTTCCCGACACATGGGCGACCACCGCCTCGCCGGTCTCGGCGTCTGCGGTGCCGACCACCACCGCACCCTTGACCTGTGGGTGCTCCATCAGGACCGACTCCACTTCGGCCGGGTACACGTTGAAGCCGGAGACGATGATGATGTCCTTGATGCGGTCGACGAGGTACAGGTAGCCGTCCTCGTCGAACACGCCGACGTCGCCGGTCCAGAACCAGCCGTCCTCGGTCAGCACCGCCTCGGTGGCTTCGGGCGCGTCCAGGTAGCCCTTGAAGATACCGGGGCCTCGGACCACGACCTCGCCGGTGTCGCCCGGCTCGACCGGGGTCCCGTCGGCTTCTGCGAGAACCACGTCGACGCCGGGCAGTGGTCGACCGACCGATGTCGGCTTGACCGTCATGCCCCGGCTCCAGGTGACGACCGGCGACGTCTCGGTGAGACCGTAGCCCTCCGCGATCTCTACCCCGTACCGGTCACGGATCGCGGTGAACACCTCGATCGGCAGCGCGGCCGCTCCCGACGCCGCATGGCGGACCGATTCGAGGCAGTCGTCGGGGGCGTCTGCGGCGGCCCAACGTTGCCACATCGGCGGGGCCCCGGAGATCGACGTTATCCGGTGATCCCGGATCAGCTCCAGGCTGCGGACCTCGTCGAACCGCCGCTGCAGCACGACGCAGGCCCCGACCCGGAGCGACGCCAGGAGGACGACGTTCAACCCGAAGATGTGGGAGAACGACAGGACCCCCAGCGTGATGTCGTCGGCCGAGAGGCCGACCTCGGGGTCCTTGCTGATCGCTTCCTGGACCCAGGCGAGGTTGTGGTGGCTCAACATGGCCACCTTGGCGTCGCTCGACACCCCGCTGGTCAGCATCAGGAAGGCCAGGTCGTCGTCGTCCCGCTCCACGATGCCGGGCCCGTCGTCGGTTGACGGATCGATGGCACTCAGGTCGATGACCGGTGTCGTCAGCTCGTCGTCGTGCTCGAGCAGCCACCGGCCGGACTCGCCGACCAGGATGGTGTCCGGCTCGACGATCTCCAGGGTTCGCGTCACCTCGGGTAGGGGGCTCGTCGGTCGGATCGGCACGCCGATCGCACCGACCCCCAGCGCGGCCAGGGCTCCGACGACGAAGTCGGGCTCGTTGCCCGCCAGCACGGCGACTCGGCTGTCAGGACCGATGTCGTCGTCAGCCAGCCGCGTCCTGAGAGACGCCACCCGGTGCCGGAGCTCCCCGTAGCTGATCGTCTCGTCGCCGTCGATGAGCGCCGGTCGCCCGGCATCGTGCGCCTCGATGATCGTCGCCAGATTCATCGGTTGGCGTCGCCCGGGCGCCCGGGATTCGGCGCGGCGGTCATCACGGTCGTGGGCACTGGCAGTCGCACGTTCGTCGGCAAGGTGCCAGCATGACACGACTCGAACGGCCGCTCAAACCTCGGTGCACCGGTTGGCCTCGGTGCTCAGCGGTAGCGTCGCAGCGCGTCGTCCACGGCCTGTCGGTAGCCACCGCCGAACTTGATGGCGTGCACGACGAGCGGGCCGAGCTGGTGCAGTGCCACCCGTTGCTCCCAGCCGTCGGCCAGTGGGAAGGCACGGTCGTAGGCGGCATGGCAGGTTGCGCCGAAACCGCCGAAGAGGCGCATCATCGCCAGGTCGAACTCGCGATGGCCGCCGTGGCAGGCCGGGTCGATCAACCAGCTCAGCCCGGATCTGTCGACCAGCCGGTTGCCGGCCCAGAGGTCGCCATGGAGCCGGGCCGGCGGCTCGACCGGGCCGCCGAGCTCGGTCAGCCGGCCGGCGATCGACTCGATCTCGGTGACCGTCTCGCCCGAGAGGGCGCCTCCGTCCCTGGCCAGAGCGGCCAGCGGCAGCAGCCGCTGGGTGGCGTAGAACTCCACCCAGGTGTCGAGTGGCTCGTTCGGCAGCCCCCGACTGCCGGTGGACCGGCGGTCCTGCCGTCCGAAGCAGGGCGCCCCGGCGCGGTGGAGGGCGGCCAGCGCTCGACCGAAGGCGTCCTCGTCCGGTTCGGCCCCCCGGGCCTCGTCGATCCACTCCAGCACCAGCATCGGCGGCTCGTCGGACCAGCCGATGACCTCGGGAACCGCCACTGCGCCGGCTTCCCGCAGCCAGGCCAGCCCGAGGGCCTCGGTGGTGAAGAAGCCCGGTGGGGGGTTGCGGTGGGTCTTGGCGAACACGGTCCGGCCGTCGTCGAGCGCCACCCGGAACGAGTCGGCGACGTCACCGCCCCGGAGCGGTGTGGTCCTGCCGGCATCGGATCCGGTCAGGCGAGCCAGCGTCGCAGCGTCGAGGGCCACAGGTGACTAGGGCGATGCGCCCCAGATCAGCTCCGGATCGGACTGACCCGACAGCCGGGCCGCGGCCGTCCCCCGATCGATGTTCAGGTTGACACCGTTGATGTAGCTCGACGACGCCTCGTCGGCGAGGAACAGCATCGCCGGCGCCATCTCTCGCGGCTCGGCGAGCCGGCCGGCCACCGCGGTGGCGTGGTCGATGACGTCGTCTCCCATGCCTCGGCGGAAGTCGCCGATGATCGAGGTGTCGGTGATGCCGGGGCAGATGCTGTTCATCCGGACCCCCCGGGGCAGCAGCTGCACCGACCGCCACACCGTGTAGTACTGGACCGCCTCCTTCGACAGGACGTAGCCATCGCCGCAGTCCCCCGGATGGGCCTCGACCCAACGTAGCCCTTCGTCGAAGGTGGAGGCGGCCATCAGCTCGTCGTGCAGCGCCTGCCTCGACCGCCAGTCCCTGCCGGCGGTCGAGGCGACGTGGACCACCGAGCCGCCCCCTTCCATTCCCGGCAGCAGCGACTCGGTGAGGTGCCGGAGACCGAGCCAGTTGACCCGCATGACCTGCTCACCGCTGAACCGCCCGCCGTTCGGGATGCCTGCGCAGTTGACGAGCACGTCGACACGGGCCGGCAGGGCGGCCACGGTTCGATCGATCGACGGTCGCTCGCCGATGTCGCAGCGATGGAAGGTGGTGCTCGCGCCGCCGTTGGGGTCCAGATCGCTCGTCTCGGCGACGTCGAGGGCATGGATGGCGGCGCCGGCCGCAGTGAAGAGCCGGAGGGCTTCGGCGCCCATGCCCGACGACGTGCCGGTGATCACCACGGTCTTCCCGGCGAAATCCATCAGCTTCGACGCATCCCCCACGACTCCACGGTACCGGCCGATCCGGCGACGGTCCCAGCCCGCTCTCGCTGCCCCGGAACGAGCGTCGGTGGCTTTCCCGTGGGCCGGGCGGTCGGGTACTCTCGAACTTCGCACTGCTGAGCAGAGGTGACCGATGGCCGATCCGAGCAAGCCGAGAGCGCCGTTCGCCCCGTGGGATCGCCGAGAGATCCCGGGCCGCTTCTCCGTCGAGGAGACGGCGACGAGGGTCGGCCACTACAAGTGGCTGGAGATGCGGATCTTCGAGCTCATGGGTGGGTGGGTGGCCACGGTCCCCGAGCTCGACATCAAGCTCCGCCTCGGCACCCACTGCTATCACCACGCCTTCCACTCCGAGCTCTGGCACACGCGACTGCCGGAGCTCCGCGAGATGAACCCGGATCGGCTCACCGTGCCGCCGAACCCCGAGATGGAGGCGTTCGTGGCCGCCCTCGGCGAGCCGGAGGCGGCCGATCGCACCATCGAGAAGCTGGTGGGCCTGTACCGGGTGCTGTTGCCCCACCTCATCGCCGCCTACACCTACCACCTCAACAACACGAGCCAGATCACCGATGCGCCGACCATCCGGTCCCTGAACTTCTGCCTGCAGGACGACCTGGAGGAGTGGCGGGAGGGGGAGATGATCATCCAGTCGCTGATCGAGACGCCCGAGGAGGTCGACCGGGCGGCGGCCCACCAGGCCTCGCTGTCGAAGTTGATGCTGGCGGCCGGCGGAGCGGTGGGCCCCGACTCGATAGGCTCATTCGACATGGAGGCATCCGATGCGGTGCCGGGTTGAGGGACCTACCGCGTGGCGTGAGCCTCCGGCCCTGTCCGACGATGCTCGAAGCCAGGAACGCGTGCCATGATCGCCATTCGCCCCCAGACGTTCTCCAAGGTCGATTTCGACGCCGACCTGATCCACACGTTGGCCCAGCGGGCGCTGGAGAACGTGGCCGAGCTGCCTGACGATCTCGACGTCGACGTCGAGATCGACGAGAGCCAGGCCACCAACCGGGTCAAGGTCGTCGGCCTCGATCCGGTCGCGCTCCACGTCGACGGTGGCGCCCTCGAGCACTACAAGGTGCCGCGCACGGTCGGTGAGCTCGAATCGTCGATCACGTTCACCCGCCTGTTCCTCGAGGTCGCCGATCGCCTGTCCGAGTCGTTCGGCGCACCGGACATCGACACCGAGCTGACCCACGCCCATCGCATGGCCTGGGACGTCAACCTGTTCGGCCGGGTCAGCCGCCACGGTTTGCGCATCCATCAGCCCCGATACCGCTACAACTTCAGGAATCGCCATGGCTTCAGCGACCTGGCCGATCGGACCTTCGACCGCCTCTGGTCGAGCGATGACCTCAGCTTCGCCGCCATCACCGAGCTGTCGGACGGCGCCCTCGACTCAGTAGTCACGCCATAGCATCGTCCAGCCGTCGATCGGGTCGCCCCGGTCGACCGGGCGCTGGACGTGGTCAGGCCAGGTCGTGCATCGAGATGCCCTCGAACAGGTCGATGTCGGGCTCGGTGGACAGCAACGGGACCGCCTCGTTGGCCATGGCCACCATCTCGTCGCTGTCGAAGTGGGCCCGCTGGGACTGCATCGACTCCCACTTCTCGACGATCATCAGCCGTCCCGGGTCGGTCACGGAGGCGACGTAGTCGATGTTGCGGCAGCCGGGCTGGCCCCGGCTCAGCACCACGTAGCGGGCCAGGACCGCCGCCAGTTCGTCCGGGCGGTCGGTACGGAAGCCGAGGATCACCATCACCGGTTCGATCTCGTCCGCTACCTCAGCCATCGTCGGCCACACCGTCCGTCCAGGGTCGCTCAAGCAAATCGTAGGGCCTGCCGAGAAGTGTTCTATAGTCGATCGCACGATCGCGCGGGAAAACTGCTCCGATTTTGGCGCTGCAAGGGCTCAGTCGGCGAATAGACTTGAGAAACGCAAAGCTGCCGGGAGTCGTTAGCCTGCGGGTTGACCGTCATCGGCAACGGCGAGGGGCCGCTTCCCCTCACGACGAGAGGTAGATTTCCTTGGCTAAGGAGCGCGTCGAGCGGGACGAGGAAGACCTCGTCAGGCTGTACCTCACCGATATCGGGCAGTACCCCCTCCTCACCAAGGAGGACGAGGTCCGGTTGGCTCAGGCCATCGAGGGAGGCAAGGCTGCCGCTGAGGAGCTCGAGTCCGAGGCCGATCTGGCGGTGCCCCGCAAGCGGGAGCTGCGCCGAACCGTCCGCAAGGGCCGGGAAGCGGAGCGCACCTTCGTCCAGTCCAACCTCCGCCTCGTGGTCTCGATCGCCAAGAAGTACCAGGCGTCCGGCCTGCCGCTGCTCGACCTCATCCAGGAGGGCAACCTCGGCCTGATGCACGCCGTCGAGAAGTTCGACTGGCGCAAGGGATTCAAGTTCTCCACCTATGCCACCTGGTGGATCCGCCAGGCCATCACCCGGGGCATCGCCAACACCGGGCGGACGATCCGGCTCCCGGTCCACGCTGGCGATACGCTTGCCCGGCTGCAGAAGGCCCGGGCCAGGCTGGAGCTCAAGTACGGTCGCCCGGCCACGCTCACCGAGCTGGCCACCGAGGTCGAGATGCCGGAGGACAAGGTCACCGAGGCCCTGCGCTTCGCGGCCGAGCCCCTCTCCCTGTCGGAGCCGCTCCGGGAGGACGGCGATGCCGAGCTCGGCGACGTCGTCGAGGACCGCTCGGCCGACTCCCCGTTCGAGGTCGCAGCGACCGCGCTGTTGCCCGACGAGATCTCACGCCTGCTGGCGCCACTCGATGAGCGTGAGCGGGAGATCCTGAAGCTGCGCTTCGGCCTCGACCGTGGCGAGCCGCGGACCCTGGAAGAGGTGGGGGAGTACTTCAACCTCACCCGGGAGCGGATCCGCCAGATCGAGGCGAGGGCGATGTCGAAGCTCCGGCACCCCTCGTCCGACACCGGCGCACGGGACCTGCTGGCCGTCTGATCCCGGCATCCTGATCCTGGCATCCTGATCCTGGCACCCGGCCGCTCTCGGCCGGATGCGTGTAGCGCGCTCGGAGGGACTCGAACCCCCAACCGTCTGGTTCGAAGCCAGAAACTCTATCCAATTGAGCTACGAGCGCTCGCCGGAGGTCGGCGCAGGCCGATCCCGATCGACGGTCCAGTGTAGTCGGACTGTCGGAGTCGGATCGCCCGCCAGGTCGGCGATCGACCGTCAGACCTCGGTAGACGAGTTGACCGCGGCGATGGCCGCTCGCTCGTCGGCTTCCAGCCCGGCCTCGGCCAGGATCAGCTGGAGCACCGCGGACTTGTCGGCCACGTAGCCGTCGATGTCGTCGTAGTCGTTCTCGCCGAGGGCGAGCTTGTGACGGCCGTAGCGGTCCCGGAGCTCTCGGTTCGTCCGCAGCACGTGACGAACGCCGAGGTGGTTCCGCAGCGACAGGCAGCCGTCGACCGTCACGTACACGTTTCGGCGATGACCGTTGTCAGGGGCCGAGAACGCGTACCGCAGCGGCACCCCGAGGTCGCCGAGCGGTTGATAACCGATCGCCTCCAACGCTGCACTGGCCGGGGCGACCTTGGTCTCGTCTGTGACGACGATGTCGACGTCGATCACCGGCTTCGCAGCCAACCCGGGTACGGACGTGCTCCCCACGTGCTCGATCGTCTGTACGTCCACGCCGATCAGAGCCTCCGTCAGCTCGGCTCGGATCTCCTCGAACGCCCTCGGCCAGTCGGGATCGTACGGCTGGACGTCGACTCTCACCGCTGGGCTCCGTTGTCGGCTGGCACGATTTGGCGGAGGTGGACGGGAATCGAACCCGCCTACGGTGGATCGCACCGTACGCCCGCTTTGAAGGCGGGGGAGCCCACCAGGTACTCAGACACCTCCGCTCAGTAACCTAGCGGGTTTCCGGTGCTCCGTGTGCCGGGGGCGTAGAAGCAGCTGCGAGCCATCGTGGCTCCCAGCACGATCAACCTGGGCTCGGGTTGTCGCGAATAGGTAGCTCGCGAACTCGCAATCTGGTCGGGCTGAGAGACACGATCGCCCCACTCCTGAGATCGTCCGCGACCGCGGCCAGGTTGTCGATCAACAGTTGAGCGTGAGCCGCAGGCGGTCGGTCCGCAACGTCGCGGAATAGGACAACCGAGGGCATCTGCGCTCGGCGTGTCGCCAGCAGCATCGCGACGTCTGAATCGGCCGTGACCACGACGGTCCCGTTCGCTGCGGCCCAGTGAAGATCATCGTCGGTTGCGACGAGGGCCGTGATCGCCGACGTGGGTGGCATCGTAGCCCGCAGCGAGGAGAGCCTGAACGATCTGTGGGGACAGGTTGGCGTCGAGAAGATACCTCACGCGCTCTGCGCGAGGGGGAGATCTCGTTCGTTCACTCTGGCAGCTGCGAACGCCAGTGCTGCCGCGATGTCGTCGTCCTCCAGGTAGGGGTAGTCGGCCAGGACTTGCTCTCTCGTCTGGCCGGCGGCGAGCTGCCCGAGAATCATGCCGACGGTCACTCGTAGGTCACGGATGCACGGCAGCCCACCCATTCGATTCGGGTCGACGGTGATCCGGTCCAGGTCCATGATGAGAGCTTACTAAACCGGGCCGACCCCGCGAGCGACCGGACCAGCGCTCCACCGACAGCCCGCCTGCTGGGAGCCGAGGCGCCAAGGCTCGTGAGGATCTTGTTGGCTCCTTGCCGGGATCCGCACGAGCTGTACGCTCGCAAGGAGGACTGGCCGGCGTGATCGTGGCCGATGCCAGCTGGATCATTGCCCTTCGCGATCCGCACGACGAGCATCATGGAGCTGCCGTCACTTCCAATCAGAAGCTCGGAAACGAAGACGTGATGCTGCCATCTCTGACTTTCGCCGAGTGTCTCGTCAGTCCGGCTCAAATGGGCGTCCTCGACCAAGCGGCCGAGGATCTTCGGGCTGCCTTCGAGATCACTGAGGGCGACAAGGACGCGCCGCTACGGTGGGCTGCATTGCGAGCTTCGCTCGGCTTCGGCTCCCCGACGTGATCGTGCTGGACGCCGCTCTCGTCCGAAAGGCGAGAGGAGCTGCAACGTTCGACGATCGGCTGGCTGATCGCTCTATCGCCAACGTCCTCGCTGTGATCGGACACGTTGGCACACCATAGTTTCGGTGTGGCTGCGAGCCGGGGTGGGAGCCGGCGGCGACACGTTCATCCGCCGTCGAGACATCCTGGCCGAGGGCCTGAACGACTGCTCGGCTGACCCGCCGCGGTTGGGCGGATCGCGATCATGGCCGGCCGTCGCCCCGGAGGCGACGGCCGGAGCCCGCTGTTCGCAACGAACAGCGGGTCGAGGTTCTCGGGCCGGTGTCATTGCCCATACGGGCAGTCGGGATATTCGACGATATACCTCGGGAACTCGTAGAAGTCCGGGTCACCGAACCCGACGGGGAACGGGTCTTGGTCGGGGATGCCGTCGATGGTGGGACCGCAACCGTTGACGATGTTGTTCATGACCCCCGGGCCGCTCAGGTTGTTGATCATGATGCGGTTCAGCTGGACTCCCGGGGCCTCGGGCACCTCGTAGCCGTTCTCGGTCACGATGTCGGGGTTGTTCCGGTTGAAGATGTAGACCCCGGCGCCCCACAGGGTGTGCTCTTCGACGTCGTCGGCGACCTTGTACGCCGCCCATCCCAGCGTGCCATCGTCGGCCGTCCAGTCCGCCTGGGTTGGCGGGTCGTACGGCAGCTCGTTCTGATACAGGTACACCTCGCCCCGCTCGCCGTTCCAGATCGTGTTGTACTCCTGGAAGTGCTCGACGAAGAGGCCCGTGGCCGTGACGTCGTCGCCGTTGATGATGGCGCCGTTGCGGCCGATGTTGGTGGCCCAGCGGATGTTGTCGCCGAGGAACCCGATCGGGTTGCCGAGCTCGTCCTCGCAGTTCTCGTAGTCCTCCGGGTCGTCCAGATTGCAGGTTGCGTCGAAGCCCTCGATGCCGTGGTCGGCCCGCCACACCCACGTGTGGTCGATGAGGACACGGTCACTGTTGACCTCGAGGGCGATGTCGGTCTTGCCGACGTACGGACCACCGATGCGGAAGTAGACATCGCTGAGCGTGGTCGGATTGCCGACGGAGCCCCTGCTGTTTCCGCCACGGGTACCGACCTGGAGCAGCACCGGCGACTCGACCTCGCCGGCGTCCACCGTCACGCCAGCGACGACCACCCCGGGCACGTCACCGATCGTCAACGGGATGGCCCCGTCGACGGCGTGGAGCGTTGCGTGGCCCATGCCGAGAACGATCGTGTTCGGGCGGTTGACCTGGATGCTCTCGCTCACGTCGTAGACACCGGGGGTGAGGATCAGGTGCTTGCCGGTGGCGAGCGCAGCGTTGATGTCGGCCACCGAATCGCTCGGGTCGGCGACGAAGAAGCGGTTGATCCCGATCGTGCGGCCCGGCGTCAGGCCGTCGGCCCACGTGATACCCCGCGAATCACGCTGTGCCTTCGGGACCCGCACGTTGACGTCGCCCTGCTCGTCGACGAACAGGTACGGCTTCTCCCGGCTGACCGGCGTGGTGTCGAGCGTCGTGTACGGAATGCAGACATCCGCGTTCGAGGGTTGAACAGGCGCCGGCGGCGCGCAGCCGGCGTAGCCGGAATCGTCCGGGGCGCCGACGACGCCGGTGAACACCTGGTTCCAGACGGCGTTCGACCAGAAGTCGATCTCGCTGTTGCGGGTCAGCCACTGTTGCTGCGGGGCGTTGATCACGCCGCCCGGCCGCGAGTCGGCGATGAACCCGCCGCTGGCGAAGCCGGGCCGCTCGAGGCACGCATCGAAGAGGAACGTCGGCGGGATGCCCTCGAAGCCGTTCATCTGGACACGACGCATCGAGACCGCCTGTGAGACAGCCCAAGTGTTGAACGGGAGTCCGGCCTCGCAGGCGAACCAGTCAGTGGGCTCCGCTGCTCCCGGCACCGGTCGGACATTGATCGTCAGGTTCGACAGGGTGCGCCAGAAGTTGTTCAGTGCGAAGCACTGGACGTCGGGATTCGACAGGTCGTAGTTCGGTCGGTCGGGGGCGTCGAAGCAGCGGTTGTAGACCTCGATCTTGCCGTGGATCTGGACGTCGCCCGGCGACGCCCCCAACCCGGCGACCTCGGTGTAGTACCCCACCCTGCCCAGCAGCGGTTCTTCGACCGAGCCGTACTCGCCCGGCAGGAACAGCAGGCTGTAGCGACCCGACCCCATCTCGGCGTCGCGCTGCAGCTCCCAGATCTCGTCGAACGTGGCCTGGATCTCGCTGGTCGGCATGCTCGGATCGAAGATCCTCACATTGGGCCCGAGGTCGACGACACCGACCGCCGGTTGCGCGCCGGCGGGGTGTACGACCGGCACGACGAGCGCAGCCGCGATGACTGCGGCGACGGCGATCAATCGGCCTCCGAGCCCTCGTCGGCTTTGGGGTGTTGGCCGTCGAACTGATCCACGTCCGCCCATGGGGTTCCTCCTTCTCGAGTGTCGAGACGGCAACTCTCCGCAGGCAACCACCGCCGACACGCCGTGAACTTGAACCGCCCGCAGGGCGAATGTAATCGCCTCGATTCGGCGACCGCAAGCCCCATGGGTGGGTACAACCCACCAAACTCCCTCACTCGATGCTCGACCTCGGGCGCATTGGTTCTGGACCGCGACGTCAGATACGTACCGCCCGGCGGTGTCCGACCCGTCGCTGTCGGACACCGTCAGGGCACGTGGGGCGTCACGGAGCCGGGAACACCGCGGCCCACCACAGTGTCGGATTCCCGACCGGGCTGTTGAGCTGGCGTATCAGGTCGGCCCCATCCAGAGCCGTACCGTGGGGCGCCATCGCAACGTGCACGTCGGCGCCCTCGGGGTTGGCGAGCCCGAGTCCGTTGGCTGCGGCCTGGCCGAGCCGGATCTTGCCGTCCATCCGCAGCCGATGCTCGTAGGCGATCTCTCCGTCCAGCTGGTACACGCTGCCCCGGGCGGCGGTCGTGTCGCCGACGTCGTTGCCGTCGCAGACGCCGTCGCTGCACTCCTCGGGGTTGTCGAACACGAACAGCCAGAGGGTGAACACCTCGGGATGACCGGGCTCGATCGGAGGATGCAGTGACGCCCCGGGCGGCACCATGTCCGGTTTCGGGTAGGTGTACGACTCTGGCCTGGGGGTTCTGACATTCCATGAGACCTCGAGCGAGTGGTCCGTTCGCCGGAGGTGAGCGCCGCGTCTCGTGTACGCATCGCCACCGCCCTGCTCCATCACGTCGGCCCGCTGGTGATGGACCTTGCTGTTGCCGTGGGCCACGGCGACACCTGCGCCGATCGTGGCGAATGTCACCACGACCGCCAGGACGAGTGCGATCTTGGGCCACCCCCTCGACCCGACTCGGTTCGTGTGGTTCTCGTTCATGGCATCGTTCCCTTCGTGATGCGGTCGCAGGTGCGATCCGCTCGTCCGAGCGTCACCGCTCGTGCTTGAAGAGCGCTGAACGAGACGTCGGCTGGGTGAGCTGAACCCGATCCCCGGACGCCGGCCACCAGGACTTTCACCGCGTTAAGCCGCTCGTAAGGTCGACCGGGTCTCGTGTTCGTGGGATGATCGGATTGGGGCTCACAGCGGGAGGGCAGATGGACTACCGCATCCTCGGGCCACTCCAAGTCGTCGATGCAGGGACGCCGATCGACATCGGCTCTCGCCAACAACGCGCACTGCTCGCGCTCCTGCTGCTCGACCGCAATCGCATGATCTCGACCGACCGGATCATCGAGGCGCTGTGGCCCGATGATCCTGTCGGAAAGGAGCGGACGCTCTGGGTGTACATCTCCCGCCTCCGCGCCATCCTCGAGCCCGAGCGCGAGGCCCACGCGAAGAGCCGGGTGCTCGTGACGCGGGATCACGGTTACTCGCTGGTCGTCGAGCCGTTGGATGTCGATGTGGGACGGTTCGAGCAACTCATCGCGGCCGGCCGCCGGTTGGTGAGGAGCGATCCACCCGAGGCGAGCCGACTCCTGCGCGACGGACTCGCGCTGTGGCACGGGTCCGTCCTCGAGGAGTTCGCCTACGAGGACTTCGCGCAGGCCGAGAGCGTCCGACTGGAGGAGCTTCGGCTCGTCGCGCTCGAGGATCGGATCGACGCCGACATCCGGTCATCGCGCCACCGTGAGGTGCTCGGCGATCTCGAGAAGCTGGCGCTCGAGCACCCTCACCGCGAGCGCATCGTTGCGCTCCTCATGATCGCCCTCTATCGATCGGGGCGGCAGGCCGACGCCCTCCGGGCGTTCGGGAGCTACCGGGGCAGGGTCGGCGACGAGCTGGGCATCGAGCCGTCACCCGAGCTGAAGCTCATAGAGGAGCAGGTCCTGTTGCACGACGTGAGGCTCGCACCCCCTGCCGAACGAGCGGCGGTGGAGGCGCCCGGGTCGGCAGCCAATCCGTTCAAGGGCCTCCGTGCGTTCGGCGAAGGGGACACCGCCAGGTTCTTCGGCCGCGACCGGATGATCTCGGACCTCGTGCGTCGGATCAACTCAGGCTCCCGTCTCCTGGCGCTGGTCGGCGCCAGCGGATCGGGCAAGTCGAGTGTGCTCGGCGCCGGTCTCGTCCCGGCCCTGCGCAAGGGCGCAGTCGAGGGTTCCGAGGAGTGGCCGATCGCCCAGATGGTCCCGGGGTCGAGACCGTTTCGCGAGCTCGAGGCCGCCCTCCTCCGCTCGAGGCTCGACGCCCCGGAGAGCCTCGGCTACCTCCTCGACGATCCCGAGGACGGCATCATGCGAGCCTGCCTGCGGCTCCTCGACGATCCGAGCGGTCGCGTGGTGATCGTGATCGATCAGTTCGAAGAGCTCTTCATGCTCGGAGCGTCCCCGAGCGAGCGAGACCGGTTCGTTCGCAATCTCGAAGTGGCTCTGGACGACGCACACCACCGGGTGCTCGTCGCCATCGGGCTGCGAGCCGACTTCTACGGCAGGCCACTCGAGTACCACCGCTTCGCCCAACTGATCGGCGAGGGCATCGTCAACGTGGTACCGCTTACGCCCGACGAGCTCGAGGTCGCAGCCCAGGAGCCGGCCGCCGCGGCCGGTGTCGTCTTCGAGACGCCATTGATGGTGCAGCTCCTGACCGACGTCGCTGGCCGAGTCGGCGGGCTCCCCATGTTCCAGTTCGCTCTGACCGAGCTGTTCGAGCGTCGGGACGGAGGGATCTTGACGCTCGAGGCGTACGAGCAGATGGGAGGCTGCAGCGGCGTGGTGGCCCGTCGGGCCGAGGATCTGTTCCTGGAGCTCGAGCCGAACGAGCGCGAGGCTGCCAAGCAGCTGTTCCTGCGGTTGGTCACGATCGTGGAGGAGGGTGCGTGGGGTCGGCGCCGCGTCCCGGCATCCGAGATCGTCACCATTGCGGCGGACACCGTGACCCTGCAGGGGGTTCTGGAGAAGTTCGGGCGGCATCGGCTCCTGACCTTCGACCGTGACGACATCACCGGCGGGCCGACGGTCGAAGTGGCCCACGAAGCACTGCTCAGCGAATGGCCTCGGCTGCGGCGATGGATCGACGAGGGCCAGGAGGACGTCTTGCATCGCGCCCGCCTCGCGGTGGCGCTCGCCGAGTGGACCGCAGCCGACGAGAAGCCCGACTACCTCCTGTCGGGTGAGC
>JAHELU010000261.1 GCA_024644005.1 Acidimicrobiales bacterium
TACAGGTTACGCCGTCAACCTCGAATGCGCGACGACGCGGTTCACAATGTGACGCGGTTGACATGTCAGCGGACTGGCTCGATATTGCCTGCATGGTTTCACCCAACGGACCGGGACACCCAGCAAGCTACTACTCACGACGGCACCCGCCTCGATGGCGGTCCGGCGCTCCCGCGCCCGATTGCCCGTCCAGTGGAACAGGTCGCGGACCAGGGTGGCGATGGAGAAGGCGAGACCGACGCTCATGATGGCCGGCACGAACACCATGAGCCGATCGACGTCGACCTCGTCGAGCGGTTCCTCGGTGACCCGTCCAGGAGGCCACGGCACCGTCCCGTCCGGCCCGTCCGGCCCGGGCCGGCTCATCCTCTCGCCTGCCTGGACTCGATGACGACGACGCCCTTGTCACCGTCGACCGACACCGTGCACCCGTCGAGGACTGCCGCTGCGCCGGACACGTTCAGGACCGCCGGCAGGCCGAGCTCACGGGCCAGGATGGCGGCATGGGAGAGCGGGCCGCCCCGTTCGACCACCACCGCTCCCGCCCGCATGAACAGCGGAGACCACGACGCGTCGGTGGCGTCGGCCACCAGTACCTCGCCGACCCCGAGGCGGCCGTTGGCCGAGGTGACCACCCGGGCCCGACCCCTGGCCCGGCCAGGACTCCCCGCCCAGCCCGACAGCACATCGCCTTCCGGCAGCGGCTCCGGCTCACGGTCCGGGACCCCGGTGAAGCGGACCGGTAGCGCTCCCTCGGCCTGGTATCGACTGAGCCAGTTTCGGCGACGGCGGATCGCGTCGGGGGTCACCTGCTCCCGCTGCCGGCAGGCCGCCATGAGCTCGGCCGATGTGAGCAGCTCCACATCGGTCGGTTCGGCCAGGACCCCACGGGCCACCAGCCGTCGCCCCAGCTCCAGGTGGACCCGTCGGACCTCTCCTCCCAGTTCCAGCACCGCCGCCTTGGCCGCCTCTCGCCGCTGCAACTGCTCGATCACGTCGGAGACGAGGCGCCTGATGAGGCGCATCCTCACGTCGACGAACCCGCCGGTCAGGATCCGGTGGCGGGTCCAGCCCGGCAGGGATCGCAGCCGGTCCCTGACCACCAGCCACTGCTCATCGGTCGATCGACCGTCGCCGGCGGCGGCGGGCGGGGGCCCGGACGCGATCTCCGACCACGCCGGCCCACCGAAGATCGCGGCCGAAGCAGACGCCTCACGGGCCAATGCGGCGCCGCTCCGGGCGGTCAGCGCCAACACAGCCTCGGCCCCCTCCCGGGGCCCGAGGTGACGGCCCAGCTGCAGCTCGAGCCGCCGGTAGGCCGCAGCCCCCGCCGCGGCGACCCCGAGCTCGGCCGCCAGCCCCCGAGCGGCCAGATCGGTCAGGCGCCGGACATACCCCAACAGCTCCTCCTCGCCCTGATCGGCCAGCGCCGGCCGGCGCCGCCGCAGTGCCTCGGTAGCCCGAATCAGCACTTCGGCCTGGTCGATCACCTGCCGCCTCGTCTGGAGGGTCCGCAGGTCCCTGGCCAGGTCGGCGAAGCCGAACCGGTGGCGGTTGGAGCCCTCCCCAGCCGGTTCGGCGGACCGTCCGAAGTACTGCTGCTCGAGCTCCTGGACCGCCCCGGGGATTCCGGCCGCAGCGTCCCGTAGCTGATCGAAGTCGATCGCCACTCGCCCCCTGACCCGACGAACGAACGGCCGATCCTCTGCCGCCCGACCTCTGATGATGCCGAGCGAATCGAGCACCGAGCGGAAGGCCTCCTCGAGCAGGAACCGGTTGAGCTCCCACCGCAGTGGCGGCAGCACCCCGGGCACCATCTCGACGATCCCAGCGGTCGTCAGCTCGTGGTCGTCCAATGGAGTGTCGAAGCCGTCGTCGTCCTCCAGCACAGTGATGGGTCGGGACTGGACGACGAAGACCCGGTCGTCGACCGCAGCCCACTCCACGTCCTGCGGAGCCCCGAACGCCTCTTCGATGCCCTGGGCCAGTGCGAGGGCTTGTGCCGGCGCAGCCGGCAGCGCTGGTCCACCGTCGTCGCCGACCACCCAGGCTGCGGGGGTCCGCTGACCGGATACCAGCGATTCGCCGAGCCCTTCGACCGCCTCGACCCTGGCCCCGCCAGAGCCTCCGGGGTCATCGGTGAAGACCACGCCCGCCGTGGTGGCTGGGATCATCCGCATGAGAACCACCGCCATGGCCACGTCGGATGGATCGATGCCGAACGCCGTGCGGTAGGTGGACGGGGCTGGGTGCCACAGCGAGGCCCACACCGATCGGACTGCAGCCAGGACCGCTCCAGGATCGTCGGCGTCGACATCGAGCACCGATCGGTACTGGCCAGCGAACGACGAGCCGTGCAGGTCCTCGACCGTGGCCGAGGAGCGCACCGCCACCCCCTGACCCGCCCCCACCGTCGAGGCCAGGTCGATGATCTGTCCCCGTCCCGGCTCCGGGATCGTCACCGTGGCGAAGATCGAGTCGACCTCGTCGGACGGGACGTCCTCGCCGTCGATGACACGGGCCACCAGCTCGACGACCGAGGCCTGACCGGCGACGGCTCGATAGGCCGCCGTCGTCACCACCCCCGCCGCCGGAACCGGGTAGTCGAGCGCCACCAGACGGGCCAGCGCCTCGCCCTTCCCCCCGAGCCCATCGGGAACAGATCCGCCACGACCAAGGCGTACCGTGAACGGGCCGGGCGGCGTGGCGGACGACGTCATCGCCGCTAGCCGTCGACGGGGTCTTCCACGTAGAGACCGCTCTGATACCAGGCGACGGCCCGGTCGACGAGGTCGTCGAACGGCTCTCCGGTTCGGCCCGACTGGTGCTCGAGCCAGCGCGCGAGGTCGGGACGGAGGGTGACAGGGATGCGGTTGGCCCGGAGCCGGAGCCACAACAGCAGTTGGAGGCTGATCGAGAGCAGGAACACGACGAGTAGATCCCATTCCCTGCTCAGCAACGAATCGAGCGCACCGACCCCGGCCACGACCAGGCCGACCGAGACGATGATCCGCGTCGAAACGCTGTTCATGCTGTCAGCGTAGAGTCAGCTCCGGCGCCGCCGGTAGGGACCAACGACCCCGACCTCGCCGGACGACGGTGGGCCCGTGCGGTGGGCCCACGCTGTGAGGTGGCCCAGGACGAAGGACCCTTGTGCCGGTCGTGGCGGAGGAGGATGATGTGGGCAGGGTCAGACGACGAGCCAGGGAGGACATCGATGATGGGTCATGGCCACACGGCGCTCGTGGCCTACTGAGGGCAACGGTGCCGACCGTTCAGGGAACCCTGTGGGTCCAGCCGCTACCCGATCATGTCAGCGGGACCAAGCGGCCGGCCAGGTCCCGTCGACGCCGGGACTGGGAGCTCGACGAGCAGACGCGAGCGTCCGGTCGTCGAGGGGTCGAGCGGGCCCGGCGCATGCTGGCCGAGCACGACCCGGACCGCCCCCGACCCTGATCCCGGTGTCCCGAGGTCTCGGTCATCGAGCGGACGGCCGAGATCAGCCTGCGGCCGGCATCATCTCCATCCAAGCCCCGTAGCCGCCGACGAGGTCGGAGACGTCTGCGAAGCCGGCCTGGCGCAACACGCTGGCCGCCACCGACGATCGATACCCACCGGCGCAGTAGACGACGGTCGGCAGCGCCGGATCCAGCTCGTCGACCCGGCCCGGCAACTGCCCGACCGGGATGGCGATGGCATCCTCGATCGACCCGAGCTGGACCTCGCCGGGATTGCGGACGTCGACGAGCTGGAGCTCGTCGAGCTCGGTCCGCCGCTGGTCGAGCTCCGGGGTGGTGAGCCGTGAGGCCTGGCGGACCTTCTCGGGGTTGGCGGCCATGACCGCCAGCGGGTCTCGGAGATAGCCGATCACCCGGTCGAACCCGATTCGAGCCAACCTGTTCTTGGCCTCGAGCTCGAAGCCCTCGTCGACCACCAGCACGATGTCGACGTCGCTCGGCACGACTGACCCGGCGAACTCGGCATAGCGGCCGTTGAGGCCGACGTTGATGGAGCCGACGAGATGGCCGTGGGCGAACTCCTCGGGATCCCGTCCGTCGACGATCATCGCGCCGGCCGACACCTTGGCCTCGAACTCGGTGAGGTCGAGGGCCGGCGGCAGGGCCGACTCGTCGAGCAGCGACCTGGCCTGCCGGTTGAGCACGGCGTCGTAGACGAAGTACTCCGGAGCCGGTGGTTGGCCCTCGGTCACCAGGTCGATGAAGGTCTGCTTGTCCGGTGCCAGCAGCGCATAGTTGCTGGCCCGCTGGTCCCCCATCGTGGACCAGGTGTCGGTCGACAGGTTCTTGCCACAGGCCGAACCCGCACCGTGGGCGGGGTAGACCCTGGTGGCGTCCGGCAGGGGAAGCAGCTTGTGATGGAGGCTGTCGTACAGCTTGTCGGCCAGCTCGTCGCGGGTGAAGCCGATTGACGCCAGCAGGTCGGGGCGGCCGACGTCGCCGATGAACAGCGTGTCACCGGTCAACACGCCATAGGGGACCTCGTCGCCGGCCCGCTCCCAGACGACGAT
>JAHELU010000092.1:0-13842 GCA_024644005.1 Acidimicrobiales bacterium
GCCTCCGTTGGCGGGGTTGGTCAGGCCCAGAGCGCCGACGCCGACGCCGACGCCGACGAGGGCGGGATCGGGGCCAGCGACGCCGGCGACCCAGCGAACGCTGAGACGACCGATTCCCGAGTTCTGCCCGCCTGCCCGGCCGACCGCAACGACATCGACGCAGCCGACAGCGAGATCCGGATCGTCAAGGTCGCCGGACTCATCGACCCTGTGGTGAAGGACTACCTGCTCGGTGAGCTCGACGACGCTGAGCGCAACGAAGACGTCCTGGCCGTGATCATCTGGATGAACAGCAAGGGGTCGGTCCTCGACGACGCAGACTACTTCGAACTCGCATCGCGGCTACGAGCGTCGCCGACTCAGATCGCGATCTGGGTCGGCCAGGCCGGATCGACGGCCCAAGGCGGGGCGGCGGAGCTCGCTGTCGTGGCTGATCTGGTTGCTGTGACCCCGAACTCCTCGATCGGCAACACGGGCCCGCGGCGGCTGCCAGAGGAATGGGGCAGTGCCTTCGGGGATTCCCGAGAGGCACTGGAGACCGAGCTGTTCGACGCAGACCGTGCGATCCAGGCGGGCGTATCGGTCGGGCCGCTCCAGAACACCGTTCCGATCGGGTCCTTCGCAACCGAACTGGACGGGTTCGAGGTGCTCCGATGCACCAACGAAGACGGCAACCTGGAGACGCTACCGCTCACCCGGGCGCAGATATCGGGCCTGAGCCTCACGTCGCAGCTCTTCCATACTGTTGGCAGCCCGGAGGTGGCCTACCTGTTCTTCGTATTGGGGCTGAGCCTGCTGGTGTTCGAGCTGTTCACGGCCGGTGTCGGGATCGCCGGTGTCATAGGTGCCGGGTTCCTCAGCCTCGGGGGCTACGGCCTCGCCAATCTGCCTGCTCGGTGGTGGGCCATCGGGCTGCTGCTTCTTGCGTTGATACTGTTGGCGGTCGACATCCAGACCAACGTCCCTCGGCTGTACACGATCGCGGGACTGATCACGTTCGTAGTCGGCACCTGGTTCCTGTACGACGGCGTCTCGATGTCTTGGGTGACGATCGTTGCGGTCCTGATCGGAGCAGTGCTGTATGCCTATACCGGAATGCCGTCCATGGTGCGGACCCGGTTCTCGACGCCAACGATCGGCCGGAAATGGATGATTGGAGAGATCGGCGAAGCCGTCACCGACGTCGATCCGGAAGGCACGGTCAAGGTTCGTGACGTAGCGTGGCGAGCGATCACCAATCGCGCTACGCCCGTCGAGAAGGGCGGGACCGTCCGTGTGGTAGGCATCGACCGCCTGGTTCTGGAGATCGAACCAGAAGAAGGCGGAGCCAGGGATTATCGCAAACGTAGCTGATTCACCCCTTGTGGAATGAGCACCAGAGTCGTAAAGTCGGCTCCCAGCAAAGGGGGGTCTTTGTGAGCGCACAGCGAGCTGAAGAACTTTGGCATTATCGGGCAGCCTGCCGTGGTCCGCACAACAGCATCTTCTTCCCGCCGTCCCGCCTGGAGCGTCGACCGGACAAGCGTCGTCGTGAGCAGCGGGCGAAGGAGATCTGCTCCCAGTGCACCGTGCAGCGGGACTGCCTCAACTACGCGTTCGAGATCCGCGAGCAACACGGTATCTGGGGCGGACTCACCGAGAAAGAACGTCGCGCCCTCTTCGCGGGCAGGGAATGACTGCGGTCGGTTCACCTCCCCCAGACCGTACAACTGTTCCTTCAAGCGGCGTCATCGTGCCGCCGCCGATGGCATGGACCACACCGCAGCTCCAGTTCCTCGACGACCGTCTGCCTCGACTCCTCGAACGCCGGCACGTGGTCGTACTCGAGTAGTTCGCTCGAGCCACAGTCGACGCAGGATCGGTCCCGCTCCTTCACCACTTTCTTCTGCCGAGCGTCGGGATGTCGGCGGCGCCGGGAGGCGTTGATCGGCCTCCCTTCGGCGTCATGGATGAGGGCCCGGAGTAGCGACCGAGGTGCGACCCGTTCCACGGCGGTCTCGGTGATTGGCGTACCGTCGTCCAGGCTGCAGCCGTCGCCCCGGACATGGATGACGATCTCCGTTTCCACCTGCAAGCCGCCGTTCGTCACCAGCTCGACGAGGGCATCGGCCCGCTGTTGGCAGAGGGTCGGCCAGCGCAACCCATCCGCGGGCGCGTGCTCTGCCGATACCGCTCCGCGGTGCAGACCGGACGCCACACGGGCCGTCACCGCACTGGTCAGACCGGCCGCCTCCATCGGCGGTAGCCGGAAGAAGCCAGCCACCATCCCGTCGGGCTGGATCCACCAGCTCAAGGTTCGATCCCGGCGATGTCGAGCATCGCGTGCGGCCGGCTCCTCGTTGCGATTTGACCACTCGGCCATCGCACAAGCGAGGCGAGAGGCCGGGACGCCGCGAGCAAGAGCAAGGAGCTCCGCCTCGTTCTCTCCGGTCGCCAGCCTGGTCAGGGTCCTCGCCTTCGAATAGGAGATCTCGTGGCGCTCCAGCGCTTCTGTGATGAGCGGCAGGTCCTCCAGGGCGAGCCCGATCCGGATCCACTCCCGTGCCGTGCCGAGGTGCACATCCAAGCGGTCAGCGATCCAATGGGCTGCGGTGGGCGCATCCGGGTGCCATTCACCGCTGGCTTGGAATGCCGCCGCTGCGGTCACGATCCGGTATTGCGCATGGGCCAGCGTCTTGCCGAGGCCGATCAGCTTCGACCCCATGGAACTCTCGTTCGACGACATTCGCGTCCTTTGGCTTGTCTTGTTCCGGACGCCGTGAGAATCGGCTGGTCGAGCTGTGTTCATCAGTGTAGCCATCGCCTGTGACACTGGACCTCGCCCTGCAAACGACCCACCCGCGGGCGCGTCCGAGGACCGTACAGGGCTCGACACGAACCGAGTTGGTGCAACCCGTCGTCGGTTCGGATCCACGGCTGGGCCCGATCCGAGCCACAGCCTGACCCAGGCGCGGCCGCGCCGCTTCAGCTCCCCGACATGCGCGGCCCGGCGATGCGCACGTCTTCGCGTCGCCGCGTCACACCGGTAGCGTCCAGGTGCGCCAACAGCGGCAATGCGAACTTCCGTGTCGTGCCGAGCACGTCCCTGATCTCGGCAACGGTCAAGCCGGACGGCTGATCGTCCAGCGCCGTTCGGAGCAACTCGATCGCTGAATCTATGGCCGACCGGGCGAAGTACACGCCGTCCTGTTCGACCACCGTGCCTCGCCGGACCAGCTCCCGGACCTCGCCTCGGTCCACCCCGTCCGCACCGGGAGGAGCGAATGGTTCGGCCGCCAGCCGTTGCACCCACGGATGATCGGCCAGCGGATCGACGACTTCGCCGACCGTCGCCCGGCCGGCCACGACCCGGACGTCATCGAGTAGATCGACCACCGCCCGCTGACGGTCGTCGAGCGACGCGAGATCGAGCCCGAGTGCGTCGGCTCCTTCGATGGCCGCCATCACCTGCTGCTTCGACTCCTCGAGGGCGGCCGGATCGACCACCCACCGGCCGACCGACGGTGCAACCGTCTGGCCCGTCAGCTTGGCCAGGTGCTCGACCTCGACCCAGCCTCGATCGCGTACCACGCGGTCGATCGATCGATCGGGTCTGGCCTTCGTCGCCGGCAGGACCGGCTCGACGTCGAGAATCTCCCCGCCCCCCACCGTCTCGTTGCGACCGCTCTCTCGCAGGATGAATCGGTCACCGGGGAGCAGCGGGGCATGACGATCGAGGTAGAGCCGCACCAGGCCCGTCTCGCCAGGCTCGATCCGATCACCTTGCAGCACTCGCAGGCGGGATGGGAACTCGCCAGAGCCGATATAGGCCGCATAGGCTCCCCGCCTGGTAGCGGGGTGCGTCAGACCGGGCAGGACGGTCAGCTCTGCGTCGACCATGGTGGTGTGCCACCAGGCATCGGGCGCCACGAGCACATGACCTCGGGCCACCTCGGCGTGTCCGATACCGGTCAGATTGACCGCAACCCGATTGCCCGGCTGGACCGAGGTGAGATCGTGATGGTGCGACTGCAACCCACGCACCCGGACTCTCCTGGCCACCGGCACGACCTCTAGCTCGTCGCCAACCGTGAGCACCCCACCGGTCAAGGTGCCGGTGACCACCGTTCCGGCTCCCGCAGGAGCGAAGGAGCGGTCGATCCACAGACGCGGCGCGCCACGATCGGTTCGTTGCTCGGCGTCACCGACGATCCGATCGAGGGCCCGCTTCAACTCGTCGATGCCGATCGCTTCGGGCGCGGACACGCCGACGATCTCCGCCTCCTCGAGGAACGTGCCGACCACGTGCTCCTCGACGTCCATCTTGGCCAGCTCGAACAGATCGTCGTCGACCTGGTCGACCTTCGTCAGCGCCACGACGCCCCGCTCCAGTCCCAGCAGGCTGAGGATGCGGAGGTGCTCCTCCGACTGGGGCTTCCAGCCCTCGGTGGCCGCCACCACGAACAGGCAGGCGTCGACTGCTCCGACCCCCGAGAGCATGTTGCGCAGGAACCGGATGTGGCCGGGCACGTCGATGAACGACAGGTCGCGGCCGGAGGGGAGGGTGGTGCTGGCGAAACCGAGATCGATCGTCAACCCCCGAGATTTCTCCTCGTCCCATCGATCCGGGTCGGTACCGGTGAGGCGGAGGACGAGCGTCGACTTGCCGTGGTCGACGTGACCGGCGGTGGCGATGACGGTCATCGGCTACCGGCGGCGAGCGTTCCTAGGGCGTCGACGAGCTCGTCGTCGTCGACCGGCGCCACCGTACGGAGATCCAGAAGGGTGAGCCCCTGGTCGACCCGGGCGACGACCGGCCGCTCGCGTTCTCGGAGCTGCTCGCTGACGTCGCCGCCGAGTTGCAGCCCATAGCTCGGGATCGTGACGGTTGGTAGCGTGCCACCGCCGGGGACGGCCTCGGTCGGCACCGCTTCGACGGTCGGCGCCACGGTGCCGGTATCGACGGCGGCGCAGATCTTGGCTGCTCGCTCCGCCAGTTCCGCTACCGGTGTAGACGCCATCTTCCAGAATGGGATGTCGGCGCCGCGACGGTCGAGATAGGCCACGGTCGTGAGCTGCAGCGCCCAGAGGACGAGATCGCCCGGCCGCAGTGCGCGCGCCAGTGGGTGCCGAGCGCATCGCTCGACGAGATCGAGACGGCCGGCGATGATGCCGGCTTGCGGTCCCCCGAACAGCTTGTCGCCGCTGAACAGCACCAGATCGGCTCCGGATCGAAGGGTTTGCCTGGCTGCCGGCTCGTCTGCAAGCCACGGCGGCGGCGGTCCCGACAGCCAAGGGCAGCCGGAGTCGAGCAGGCCAGAGCCGATATCGGCGACGATCGGCACGTCGAGTTCGCGGAGGTCCGAAACGTCGACGTCCTCGGTGAAGCCGACGATCTCGTAGTTCGAGCGGTGGACCTTCAGGATCATGGCCAGGTCGTCGTCGTCGGTCAGCGCGTCTGCGTAGTCGGAGAAACGGGACCGGTTGGTGGTGCCCACCTCGACCAGCCGGGCGCCTGACTGACGCATGACGTCGGGAATCCGGAAGCCACCGCCTATTTCGACCATCTCGCCACGACTCACGGCAACACCCCGCCCGGCACCCAGCGCCGCCAGGGTCAGCAGCACGGCCCCTGCACAGTTGTTCACGACCATGGCTGCTTCGGCCCCGCAGGCGGTGGCCAGCAGGTCCCCGACCGCCCGCTGTCGGCTGCCTCGGCGACCGGACTCGAGGTCCAGCTCCAGATTCGAGTACGTGGCCGCCAGCTCGATCCCCACCGGAGCCCGGCCGAGGTTGGTGTGGAGCAGGACGCCGGTTGCGTTGATGACCGGTGCCAGCATGCGTCGCTTCCGGCGACGGGCCAGCTCGGGAGCCTGATCGACACGTTGCTCGGCGATGGCCTGACGGGCCACCTCCACCAGGATCGGATGGGGCAGACCAGTGGCCTCGAGCGAACGGGCCAATGAGTCAACCGATGGGGGGCGAGCCACGACAACAGGGTAGCGGCCAGGAAAATCGGCTGTCCGAGCGATGTGACGACCAGTGGGATCTCCGACTGGTGAGAATCGCCCTACCCGCTCCGGGGTCGGCTTGTGAGGGACCGCCGGTAGAATGGAGGACCATGTTCGCGAGGTCTGCCCGGGTCCTGGTCGCACTGGCCGTTGTCGAACTCGCTGTGTTCCTACTTGCCGCAACGCAGGTGAATGTGTTGCTATTGGTGCTGGTGGTTGCGGCAATCTCGGCCTATGGCGTGGCCTTTCTCTCTCGGCAGACCGCGAGCATGGTCCGGCGGTCGGTCGAAGACCTCACATCGGCCGCCCCCGGGGGACGGGACGACATCGGCGACCGTGGCCTGCTTGTCGTCGCCGGTCTCCTGCTGGCGTTTCCCGGCCTGCTGACTGGTCTTCTCGGATCCCTGCTTCTGCTCCGGCCGGTGCGCAGCGCCGCCCGTGGAGTCATCGGTGCCCGTCTGGGTCGCCTGATCCCCGCCGAGCTGTCGGCCTCCGTGGCCGACATGAACCGAGTGTTCCGCCGACGTGACGTCCTCGATGTGGACGGCGTCATCAAGGACCCGAACGGGTCCTCCCGCAAACCGTCAGCTCCCCCTGAGCTGCACTGACCAATCGTGATCAGGAGAGTCTTGTGTCAGTAGCCGAAGAACCAGTACCACCGCCACCTATCACGCCTGGAGTGGCTCGGGCGCTGAGCCCTCTCGTTCGCCGAATTGCGTGCGAGGGCGACGGTGGTGAGCCAGGGCTCAACACCTACCTGATCGGAATTGACGAGATCGTCATCATCGATCCAGGACCGGCGGACCTCGGCCACCTCGACGTCTTGTGCGGTTGTGGTGGTGACCGGATCCGCTGGATCGTGCTGACCGACACCGACGCCGCATACTCGGCCGGGGCTCAGCAACTGAAACAACGGACGGGTGCGGACTTGGTGGCGCCGGCAGGCTTCGACGGGGCGGACGACGTTCTCGGCGACGGCTACAAGATCGATGCCACGGAGTTCCGGATCACCGCAGTTGCCATCGATGACGGCTCCGACGGCCGGTTCTCCTTCGTCCTCGAGCAGGAACGGACGCTCCTGGCCGGCGATCACGTGAGCGAGAACGGCCTCCCAGCTGATCTGCCGGAGAAGGTGAAGTCGTATCGCATCAAGTCGATTGCTCCCGGACACGGCCAGTACATCGAGAACGCCAACTCGGTTCTGTCCTGAGGGTCCCGGGGACGGACTCATCCGCGGGCGCGTAGCTCACCTGCGGAATCCTGTTGTCATCCGCGGGCGCGTCGTCGAATTGGCGGGCTGGGCTCACCCACAGGCGCGGCGAGATGCTACCGACGGACGTCGGCTAGTTGCCCGCTCATCCGCGGGCGCGTGCTGTGCAGCTGGCTCGGGCTAGGAGAACGACTGGCCGCAGCCGCAGGTGCGCTGGGCGTTTGGGTTGTCGATCGAGAACCCCGTCTGCTGGAGACCGTCTTTGTAGTCCAGGGTTGCCCCGGTCAGGAGCTGCGCGCTCGTCGGGTCGACGACGACGCGGACACCACCGAAATCGGTGGCCTTGTCCTCGTCGGCGATCTCGCCGTCGAAGAACATCTCGTAGCTGAAGCCCGAGCAGCCACCTGGACGCACCGCGACGCGCAGGGCCAGGGACTCGTCACCCTCTTGATCGAGGAGTTCCTTCACCTTGGCTGCGGCCGAGTCGGTTACTGTGATCACGCCTACCTCCTGCTCCGGTACCCATTCTACCCAGTGCGGCAGTGCCGAACCTCATCACTCGGCTACAACACCGCTCCCCATCCTGCGCATTCCAGACCGGCCGCCCACGTGGCGGGTCGTCGGGCGAAGGGCCAGGCCGTCTGTCACAGGCCGACGGCGAATGGACCGGATACCGCCAGATACCCTTGACGCTATGCCTGCGACGGGTCCAGACGATCCCCAACACCAGCTCCTGAACACGGAGCCGACCGGGGCCGCCGCCGCAACCGCTGCCCACCAGGCCCCTGCCGAGCCCGTCGCAACGAGCTCGGGACCGAGCGAGGACGACATACTGGCCGTTCTCCGGGGCGTGATCGACCCGGAGCTCGGCAGCAACATCGTCGAGCTGGGCATGGCCAAGGGGGCCAAGATCGATGATGACGGTCAGGTCACCGTCAAGATCGCGCTCACCACGTCCGGCTGTCCGTTGCGGGCACAGATCCAGAAGGACACCAAAGCCAGGATCGGCTCCCTGGCCGGTGTGACGGGCGTGTCGATCGACTGGACGGAGCTGACGGCCGAGGAGAAGTCAGCCACGATGGCGGTGGCCAGGAAGAACGCCACCGATCGGGCCACCGACACTGCGGTGCCCGCCACCGCCAAGGTTCTGGCCATCGCCTCGGGCAAGGGCGGGGTCGGCAAGTCGTCCGTCACCGCCAATCTCGCCGCAGCGCTGGCCGATACGGGCCTGAACGTCGGCGTGATCGACGCCGACATCTGGGGTTTCTCGATTCCCCGGATGCTGGGACTCGAGGGTCGGCTGGAGGCCTCGAATGACGGCGAGCGCCCGATCATAACGCCCCATTCGATGCCGATCGGGGCCGGCCGCCTGGACGTCGTCTCCATGGGATTCCTGGTCGAGGACGAGGGGTCGGCGCTGCTGTGGCGCGGGCTGATGCTCAATCGTGCGGTGCAGCACTTCCTGGAGGACGTGCAGTGGGCCGATGACCTCGATTACGTCGTCATCGACATGCCACCGGGCACCGGTGACGTGGCCATGGGGCTGGCGAGGATGATTCCCCGAGCGGAGCTGATCATCGTCACGACGCCCGCCACGGGCGCCCAGAAGGTCGCAGCTCGGGCCGTATCGATGGCCCGCAAGTCCTACCTTCGGGTGGCCGGCGTCATCGAGAACATGTCGGTCTTCGTCGCCCCCGACGGCTCGGAGCACGCCCTGTTCGGATCCGGTGGCGGGCTGGCCCTGGCCGAGGAGGCCGGTGTGCCCCTCATCGGGCAGATCCCGATCGAGCCGTCTGTGTCGGCCGGCGGCGACCTCGGTCGGCCGGTCGCCCTCGACGACGGCCCTGCTGCGGAGGCGTTCGCGGCCATCGCCAGGCGGCTCGTCGAAGAGATCGCACCACCGGTCGAGATGGCGGGCTGCACCGCTCGGATGTTCGACCTGGCCGAGCAGGCGCTGGCCGAGTTCGACGCCGCCAACGACGCCTGACGTCCACCCGATACCGATACCGAGTTCGACCTCGATCCCGACCCGGCCAGGTCGACGTCGAGCCCCCGAACGGCGGCCGTCGCTACAGCGACCTGACCTCTGCGTCGGCGCTGGCCCGCTCGATCGTTATGGTCTGGTTGACCAGCTGGGACGATGGGATGAGGACGGCCTCACCATCGCCCGTCGACAGCTCCACCGATGTGGGGTGGACGGCGGCGACGACGCCCTCGAGGTCGCCGAGGCGAACGGTGTCGCCCTGACCGACGAGGCGCTTGACCGCCCGGGTCGCCGCCACCTCCCGGGCCACCCCGTTGCCGCCGAGACCGACGAGCAGGGTCAGACTGGCTGCGATCCCGAAGAAGATCGCAGCCACTCCCAGGTTGACCACATCGGTGTTGATGCCGAGCTGGGCCACCGCCAGGAGGGATGCCAGCGCCACGATGGTGGCCTTGACCGCCATGTTGGCGAGTCGTTGGGTCTGAACCGGCATCCGACCGAGCGTCCGACCGAGGGCTGTGGTGGCGAACGCGGACAGCACGTTGGCTCCGATGATGATGATCGCCGCACTCAGGGCCTTGGGGATGAAGGCGATGGCATCGATCCTCAACTGGTCGAGCGATTCCGGCTGCACGATGCCGAGGGCTGCGATCAGGCCCGCCACGAGACCCAGTGACAGCGCAAGGCTGGCCAGGGGCTTCGCTGCCTGTTGAACCGGTTCCGGTCGGGCCGGCGAACCGACGAAGCCGTGCACCAGTCGTGACGCAACGACGCCGACGAGCAGTCCGCCGACCAGCACCACCGCCACCAGTATCCAATCATTCATCCGTCCGGTCCTCCGTGAGCAGTAGTTTCGAGGTCTCGATGCCAGCCCCGAACAGGTCGGTGATCACGTCGAGTATGACTCGGGAGTCGAGCCGTTCGGTGACCCGCCGCTCCAGGCGTTCGGCCAGGTCGTCCGGCGGGGTGTACACGGCGGCGAGAGCGTCGCCGATCCCGTAATCGGTCTCGCCGGCCAGCTCCTCCAGCGTGGCCGCACAGCGCTGACATCCGGCGAGGTGGTTGTCGACGCCACCATCGTGCTCGCCGTTGAGCCAGTCTCGCAGCGCCCGCTTCCCGGGGTGACGGAACCGGCTCATGTCCACTCCCGCAATGCGGCACCCAAGCGTCGCCTGGCCCGGAGCAGTCGCGTCTTGACGGTCGGCATCGGCACATCCAGCACCTCCGCGATCTCGTCGTAGGCCATGCCTTCGAGCTCCCGCAACACGACGATGCTGCGGGAGAGCTCGTCGAGCACCTCGAGCGCTTGGACGAAGTCGTCGAGGACGGCTCCGCTCTGGACGTGAGACTCGACGGAGCGGTCGGGATTGCTCTGGCGCTCCGGCAGGTCGTGGGGGTCGATGACCACCGCTCGGCGCTGTCGGAGCATCGAGATCGCGGTGTTGTGGGCGATCCGGAGAACCCAGCTGCGCAGCGACGACTCGGCCCGGAAGGACGGGAGGGCCAGCCACGCCTTCACCAGGGTCTCTTGCGCGATGTCCTCGGCCAGTGCCGGATCGCGCACGACGGACAGGGCCAGGCGGTAGATCGCATCACCGTGCTCCACCACCATCTTGTGGAGATCCTCGGGATCGCCGTCGGTGTCGACCTTGGCTCGCGCCGAACCGGTGCTCGAGCGCCCGGCAGTCGGCTCGAGGGCCCAGAGCCTCAGGAGGTGCGCCGGTAGGCGCACCGACCCGATGTGCAGCGTCGAAGGCTCGGCTCGCCGAGCCGAGATCCAGGCGTGGCGAAGTACGGACTCGCACCTACCCGCTGAAGTCCTAAGTCGTGGTAGCAGGATCACCGTCCGCACAGTCTTTCTGACGCTCTAGACCATAGGCCGGTCGCGACAGACGGGCGACCCCTTCTCGACACGGCTCCCCGGCCGATCGGCCGCGGTCCGGAGCCCGCCGACGGCATTTTTCGCGAATCTCGCGACAAGGGTGATGGCTCCGCCGTCTGTTCAGTCGCCAATCGAGAAAAAACGAAAGCAGGACGCATGCTGGCGCAGGACACCACAGATGATGGCATCGATATCGCCGAATCGCTGCAGACAGGGATAACCGACTTCTTCAGTCAGCTCTTCGGCTTCTTGCCGAACGTGGTCGGGTTCATCGTCATTCTGGTCATCGGGTGGTTCGTGGCCCGACTCATCGCCCGGGTGGCGCGTCGGCTGTTCAAGGCGATCAACCTCGACCGCTATCTCGACCGGGCCGGTATCGGCGGCCCGTTGGAGCGGGCAGGCTACCCGGACAGCGGAGGGTTCGTCGCCAAGATCCTGTACTACACGGTGATGCTGATCGTGCTGAAGCTCGCCTTCGATGCGTTGGCGATCGATGCGCTGAACGAGCCACTCGACCAGCTGATCATCTGGATTCCCAAGGCCCTGGTGGCGCTCATCCTGATCGTCATCGGCGGCATCGTGGCCAACGTGGTGCGGGACCTCGTCCAGGGCATCACCGCAGGCCGGTCGTACAGCAATCTCGTGACCAACCTCGCCGCGATCTCAGTGTGGTTGATCTTCGGCTTGGCCGCGCTCGATCAGGCCAAGATCGCAGCCGATCTCGTCGACACCCTGACCACCACCATCTTCGCCAGCCTCGGCGCGATCGTGGTCATCAAATTCGGCGTCGGCGGTATCTGGGCCGCCAGGGACAGGTTCTGGCCTGCGGTCTACGACAGCATCTCGCCGAGCGGTGACGAGTCGCCCGCTCCGGCCACCCGCCCCGAAGGGGAGTGAACCGACACGACCAAGCTCTCCTGAGTGGGACCCTCAGCCGCTCAGGATGACGGGGTGTGGCCCGGATGGGCGATTCGGGTCACACCCCACTCTCGCCGCCCGCCGGTCCGACCGGCTGCGGCGGACGAGGGGGTGGAGAGGACGCGGTTCGAGGGGTCGGGCGATGCCCCTCGAACCGCATCCCCCGCCTCACTGCGAGGGGTGCCGGGGTCCTCAGGCGACGAGCCCCGAGAGTGCGTCCCCGAGCTCGGTGCGATCGAACACGTTGTCGATCCGATCGACGAGTGTCCCGTCGCCGGCCACCAGGAACAGCGACGGCTCGAAACCGAGCCTCAGCGCGGTGACCGCAGGAGCGAGGCGGATGCCGGGATCGAGGTAGTTGCCGTCGACCTCGTCCGGGTTGGCATAGACCTCGACGTGGACGAACGCAACATCGGGATGACCGCCGCTCTCGTCGATGAGCGTGTCCAGAACCGGACCGCAGTAGGCCGTTGAGCAGAACGCCGGCGTCGCCACCAGAAGCGCCACCGGTCGGCCCGTTCCCACCACGTCGGCTGCGCTGATGTCATGGAACGGGCACGGTTCGAACCTGGTGCAGAGCCGGTCGACCCCGTCCGGTTCGTCGACGGTTGGCGTCCTGATCACCGGGAACGGGTCGCCGACCAGTGGGACGGCTACCTCGGCTTCGTCGAAGCACTGGATCGCCAGCTCGGCAACGGTGTCTCCCACCGCGATACGGAGGTCGTAGATGCCGGTTTCGGGGAGCGTGGCTCGGAGCGGGTAGTAGCGGAACAGGTTGGCGTGCTGGTGGTTGGGGTCGGGTTCGCCGACATGGTCGTGCTCGACGACTCGACCCGTCACGGCCGTCTCGAGCACTGTCTCACCGTCGTGCAGCACCGTGACGGCGAGTGCGCTGTCGTCGCTCGGCAGCGCGACCGACGACCCGTCGGCCTCCGGATCGGGGGCCACGATGGCGAACGGGATCCGCTGTGGCCGTCCCGCCACCAGCACCCGGTCGGGGGAGAACAGCGGGACGACCGTGGGGGCGACCGCCGAGGTGCCGCCGCAGGCCGCAGCGAGGGTCGACGCCGTACCGATCACCGGGAGGGCGAGCCGGGCGGCGGCGGATCCGGCGATGGCCCTGGCTCCCACCGATGCCGATCGACCGAGGAACCGACGGCGCGACAGCCTCCCGGTGAGCTGGCGGAGCTCGGCCTGCCGGGCATCGTCTCGGCTCGGATCCCGGCCGTGCTCCCGGACGTGCTCCAAGCGGTGCTCCAGGCCGTTGTCACGGCTCGGGTCGTGGGGTGTCGGAGCCATCAAGGCAACGGTACCGGGGTTCTTCGGCCCGGCTGGCACCGTATGATCCGTAGTTGTGTCACAGTCCCGACCCCTGACGCTGCAGGTCAACGGGGAGCGCGTCGAGGTCCCAGACGCCCGGGAGTCGCTGCTGGCGGTCCTGCGGGATCGGTTGGGGCTCACCGCAGCCAAGGACGGGTGCAGCCCCCAGGGTCAGTGCGGGTGTTGCACCGTGCTGGTCGACGGAGCCCCTCGCGTGGCCTGCGTGACCCCGGCTCGACGGGTCCAGGGGCGGTCCGTCGTCACGCTGGAGGGCCTCGACCCCGATCGCCGCAGCCGATGGGGCGAGGCGTTCTGCGCCGCCGGTGGGAGCCAGTGCGGGTTCTGCACCCCCGGGATCATCATGCGGCTCGACCCGCTGGCCGCAGATGCAGACCCCGATGGGCGAACCGCCACCGAGCGGGTCGACCAGGCGCTGCTGGCTCACCTCTGCCGTTGCACCGGCTGGCAGACGATTCACGAGGCCTATGGTCGCTTCGTGGTGAGCTCCGGGGCCGAGACCGCCGCCAGCCCCGATCTC
>JAHELU010000092.1:13852-18204 GCA_024644005.1 Acidimicrobiales bacterium
GTCCCCTGCGGTCGCCCTCGGGCTCGGCGGCTTCGCCGCGGACTCGGCACCCGCCGATGCCCTCGTCGCCGTGTCCGACGGCGGCGACGGCTGGGTGGTGGGGGAGACCCTGACCGAAGCCAGGGCCGGCGCAGCCAAGGTCCAGGGCCGGCGCACCACCGCCCGGCATCGCTGGCCGCTCGAGGTGCCGCCCGGCTCGTGGGCTGCCACGCTGCGAACCACCTGGGTCGACGCCGCCTACCTGGAGACCGATGCCTCCTGGTGCCGGCCCGGTGGGGAACCGGCGTCGGTGGTCGCCAACGGCGGCGCTTTCGGAGCCAAGGCCTCGATCATCGTGCCGGGGGCGCTCGATGTGCGCACCGCCGCACGTCAGCTCGCCAATCGGCACGGCCGGCCCGTTCTCGTGCTGGCCAGCCGCGAGGACGTGGCCCGCCTCGGCCCGAAGCGCCCGCCGGTGGCGGGAGGCATGAAGCCGGACGGCACCGGCGTGCTCCGGGTGGTGGCGACGGTGGCGGTGGCCGAGGCGGTGGCGGCGGTGGCGGCCGGGCTGGTCGTCGAGCAGATCGCGGTTCCCGGGCCACCGACCTCGATGGCGGTCCGGGCTGCGGGGTGGACCGAGGCGGTGGTGCTGCAGGCCGGTGCTGCCGGTCGGCTGGACCGGGTCCGCTCGCCGGAGGGGGCCGAGGCGACGGCGGCGATCGACGATGGGACGATCAGCGTCTCGGTCCGCTGCGGTCGCTGGCTCGATGCGACCGTGCTGCGGTCGTACTGCATCGGTGCCGCCCACATGGCGTGGTCGTGGCTCACCAGCGAGGCGATGTCGGTCGACGAGGACGGGACGGTCCACGACCTGACGATCCGCAGCTTCGGCGTGCTGAGGGCGGTCGACACGCCGCGGATCGAGGTACGACTGCTCGAGGACGACGGCCCGCCGGTCAACGGCTCGGACGCGGTGTTCGCCGCGGTGGCGGCCGCCGGTTGGCTGGCCAGCGATTGTCGGCAAGACTGGCCGATCGATTGAGTGCGGCCGGAGAGCCCGGCGACCAGGAACGAAGGAGAGCGAGACGATGAGCAAACCGGTTGGCCCCTACACCCCGATCGTCAGGGCCGGACCGTGGCTGGTCTCGTCCGGGCAGGTCGGTATCAAGGACGGCGCCCTGGTGGAGGGAGGCCTCGGTCCCCAGTTCCGCCAGGCTCTGGCCAATCTCCAGGCGTTGTTCGAGGGTCAGGGGTCGTCGTTGAGCGACATCACCAAGACCACGGTCTTCCTGACCGACATGGCCCACTACGGCGAGATGAACGAGCTCTACATCGAGGCGTTCGGCGATCATCGGCCGGCCCGCTCTGCCGTTGCGGTGGCCGCGCTGCCGATTGGGGCCCTGGTGGAGATCGAGGCCTCGGCGTACGTGGGGTAGCAGCTGCTGCGCTACCATCGCGGTCGTGCTCGGTCCCCTGATCATCGCCGTCGTGCTCATCGTCGTCATCCCCGTCGGGTTCCTCATGAGCACCTCCGTCGCCGCCGCCGTCATCGGCTTCCTGCTGAAGGACAACGGCGAGAAGCAGCATCCCGACAGCGAGCTGCTGGACACGAACTACTGACCGCCGAACCTGGCTCAGAAGGCCGCGAAATCGGCCCCGTCGGCGTCGATTGGCAGTACGTTGTACGGCGGTGATTGATCTCAGACGACTGCGTGACGACGACCAGTACCGGCGAGGGTGCCTGGCCAAGGGTGTCGATCCGGCGACGGTCGACCGTGTGCTGGCGCTCAGCGAGACCCATCGCGAGGCCCTCGCCGCGGCCGAGGAGCTCCGGGCCCGCTCGAACGCCGCATCGAAGGAGATCGGCAGAGCGGCTCCCGACGAGCGGCAGGCGAAGATCGATGCCGCCGGCGAGCTCAAGGTCGAGCTGAGCGGGGCCGAGGCGGCACTGGGCACAGCGGCTCGGGAGTTGAACGAGCTGGCGCTCACGATCCCCAACCCGGCCCATCCGTCGGTGCCCGAGGGCGACGAGGACGCCTACCGGGTCGAGACCGAGGTCGGGGAGCGAACCCCACCACCGCCGTTCGATCACGGTGCCCTCGGTGAGCACCTCGGCGTCGTCGACACCGAGCGAGCGGTCCGCATGTCCGGCAGCAGGTTCGCCTACGTCATGGGTGACGCGGTCCGGCTCCAGTTCGCCCTGATCCAGTGGACGCTGGCCAAGATCGCCGAGCACGGCTTCGTCCCGGTGGTCACCCCCGTGCTGGTCAGGGAGGAGATGATGGAGCTCGCCGGGTTCTTCCCGACCGACCGGAATCAGGTCTACGCCCTCGAAGCGGACGAGCTCTACCTCATCGGGACCTCGGAGGTGGCCCTGGCCGGGCTGCACCGGGAGGAGCGGATCGACGAGGCCGATCTGCCGGTTCGCTACGCCGGCTACTCGAGCTGCTTCCGGCGGGAAGCAGGCACCTACGGCAAGGACACCAGCGGGCTGTTCCGCGTCCACCAGTTCGACAAGGTCGAGATGTTCATCTACGCCCACCCCGATCGCTCCTGGGCAGAGCTGGAGCTCCTGCGGGAGATCCAGGAGGACATCGTCAGCCAGCTCGGCCTGCCGTACCGGGTGATCACGGTCGCGTCGGGTGACCTCGGCGCCCCGGCCGCCAAGAAGTACGATCTCGAGGTCTGGCTCCCGTCCGAGCAGCGATACCGGGAGATCACCTCCTGCTCGAACTACACCGACTACTCGGCCAGGCGGATGAGCACCAGGATCAAGACCGCCGACGGGAACGTGTTGGCCCACACGTTGAACGGGACCGCCTGCGCCATCGGTCGGACCTTGCTGTACATCTTCGAGAATCACCAGCAGCCGGATGGCTCGGTCATGGTGCCGGAGGTGCTCCGGCCGTTCTGCGGCGGGATGGACCTGATCGGTCCCAGCACTGCAACTGCTTGAAATCGGCGCGCCGAAGACGACAGGATTTCCAATGACTGGAGCCGGGCAACGGAGCCTGCACCAATCCGCAGTCGATCAGTTCCAACGAGCCGCCGATCTGATCGATCTGAACGACAGCTATCGGGAGATACTGTCCCACCCGAAGAACGAGATCATCGTGAACTTCCCGGTGTCGCTCGACGACGGGTCGAAGAAGGTCTTCACCGGGTACCGGATCCAGCACAACAATCTGCTCGGGCCGTACAAGGGCGGGCTCCGGTTCCATCCCGACGTCGATCTCGACGAGGTCAAGGCGCTGGCCGCCTGGATGACCTTCAAGACGGCGCTGGTCGGCGTCCCCTTCGGTGGGGCCAAGGGCGGTGTGACGATCGATCCCTCCCAGTACTCCGAGGACGAGATGCGGCGTGTCGTTCGCCGCTTCACCCATGCCCTCGGATCCAACATCGGGCCGGACCACGACATCCCGGCTCCCGACGTCGGCACCTCCAGCAAGACGATGGACTGGGTGATGGACACCTACGCGAACATCTCGCCGCCCGGCTTCCGCCAGAGCGTGAAGGGCGTGGTCACCGGCAAGTCGATCGAGGTCGGCGGATCGGTCGGGCGGGAGGAGGCAACCGGTCGTGGCGTGCTCTACAGTCTCCGCCACTGGTGCGGGGAGAAGGGCCGTCGCCTCGACGATCTGACCGTCAGCGTCCAGGGTTTCGGTAACGTCGGCAGCTTCTTCGCCGAGCTGGCGGCCGAGGCCGGCTGCACGATCGTCGCCGTCGCCGACCACACCGGCACGATCGCCAACCCGGACGGCATCGCCATTCCGAAGCTGCGGCTGTGGGCCGATCAGAACGGCGGGATCGACGGGTATCCCGGAGCCGATGCGATCGGGACCGAGGAGCTGTTCTCGCTGCCCGTGGACGTCATGGTGCCCGCCGCGCTGCAGAACCAGATCTCGGCGGCGCGGGCGAGGGCGCTCGAGTGCAAGATCGTGCTCGAGGCGGCGAACGGGCCGACGACGCCCGAGGGCGAGGTCGTGCTGGCCGCCAGGGGTATCGAGGTCGTGCCGGACATCCTGGCCAACGCCGGCGGTGTCATCGTGTCCTATTTCGAGTGGTTGCAGAACAAGTCGGCGAGGGCCTGGTCCTTCGCCGATGTCGATGATCGGATGCGGGAGCTGGTGTGGCAGGCCCACGACCGGGTGGTCGAGCGGCGGATCGGGCTGGGTTGCTCGCGGCGTGAGGCGGCCTACGTCGTGGCCCTCGACCGCATCGCCGACGTCTACGACCGCCGGGGCATCTTCCCCTAGCAGGGTGCTGAAGATCGCCGTTGAGGTTCTCGGAGGCCAGACGCCACCCAGTCAAGGACGCAGGATTCGCCACAGCTTGTGAGCGCTATGGCGAATTCGAGGACGCAGAGTGGGCGG